>NZ_CP050831.1:6473901-6782182 GCF_012113595.1 Bacteroides faecium | reverse complement strand
AGTGACTTTTAATACATTTATTAATTAAGCAAAACTTCTACGTTTGCAAAATTGGGAATCTTATTCCGAAAAAACAAATCTGCTTTTTCTTGTTTTTTTCGTGAGAACAATAATGTGTTTACTTTCAATGACTTATATACATCTGACAGAACACTATATGTTAATCCACTCTTGCAAAATTATAAGTATCTGTATTCTAAACTGTTATGCATGAAATACTGTTCATTTTTCTTCCATTTGTACGTTTGTACGGGAATATTATTTCGGTTTGTAGATAGACATTTGAGAAGCAATGACACGCTTTTCGAAATGCTTCGTTATTTAGATGAAATCTATATAACGGTAAAATGCTACTTATCTTTCTTACCGAATAATGAGAAGTGAACATAGCGTTTCGGATGCTCTTTCAGGTCTTCCAATAAGCTCGCTGCGTTTTCAGTTGTAGCGTTCAAATTATTGTATAAAGTCGGGTCGTTAAAGAGCAGTCCGAGGGTATTATCTTTGCTGTTCAATTTCTCTGTAAGTATTTTTACGTTAGCCAGCGTTTCGTCTATTTTTTTGAAAGTGGCTGCATAGTCCACTTCTTTCAGGTTACCGCTGATAGCTATGAAGTTGTCCCCGATTGTATTCAGCTTGCTGGTGAGCTGCGGAATATCGTTGCTCATAAGTCCTTTCACTTGCGAACTGACTACTGCCAGGTTGGCTGTGGTTGTTTCTATTGAGTGTAAAGTAGCAGGGATGCTCTTGTCTCCTAAGATGTTGTTCAGTGAGATAAGGATGGAGTCCAGTTTCGGAAGCATTTCCTCAACCTTCGGGATGAGTTTCGCCGCACTTTCCATCATTCCGTTATTCAGTTTGCCGGGGATTGTATCGCCTACGGCATATCTTTCGCGCGGGTTATTGGCAAGCAGTATGTTCATGCGCACACCGCCCATCAGTTCGGATACCAGTTCGGCAGTACTTCCTTTCGGGATACGTAGTTCTGTATCCAGTTCGACTTCCACCACTACATTTCCGGGATTGGCATAATCATAATAGATGTCACGTACAATACCTACACGAACACCATCCGCAAACACCGGGCTCGACTTGGTCAGTCCGTTCACGTTCTGAAATTTGGCATAGAAATAGCTGGAAGGTTGAAACATATGTATCCCTTTCAGCCAGTTAATCCCATAAACAAGCACGCATAGTGCAATGATACCTGCAATACCTATTCTGACTTCTTTTGTAATGTACTTCATTTTATCTTTTTATTTATTTCTTCTCTTTTTAAATTCGGCAATCGCTTCGTTGACGTTCATTTTTTCCCCGTTTCGGAAAGCGATGATGAAAGCATCCTTAAATTGTGGCGTAATGGTGCGCTTTGTACGCAGCACTTTGTTATAATCGCCGGAAGCGCCATACGTATATTTGTATATGCCCTTTTCCTTATAGTAATCCACATCTTTCAGGCCTTTCAACCGCTTGTCGTTTTTGGCGAGAGGTTTGGAAGAGGTGAGTATCTGTATCTTAAACGTAATTTCACTGTCATTGGTTGTGCTTTGAGACGCAATCGGACGGTTTGTTGTCGTTTTTGTTACTGAAGCAGGTTTTGTCTTGGCTTCTGCCAACAATTCCTTCTGCTGAGGGGCTGTCACGCTTTCTGTGTCTTTTTGTGCAATTGCCGGAGCATCGTTTTCTTCCCGTTCAGTCGGAATAATCGTCTTGCTGACTCCCGTTAGGCGTATCTCGTGTTCTCTTTTATAATTCAGGAAAGCATGATAAATACCTTTTGCCATAGTTGAGGCTCCTGCTTCGGAACTCAGATAACGCTCTTCCTCAGGGGTAGAGATGAATCCTAGTTCTATCAGTATGCTCGGCATCGCACTTGCTTTCAGGACAAGGAATCCCGCTTGATGCACTCCGCGGTCTGCCCGTTTACAGGTGTGACGGAATTGTTTTTGCATCAGTGACGCAAGATGTACGCTCTGTTCCATATACTTATCCTGCATAAATTCAAATATGATATAAGATTCTGCGGAGTTCGGATTGAAGCCGGCATATCGTGTCTGATAATCGCTTTCATAGAGAATTACGGAGTTCTCCCGTTTCGCAACTTCCAGGTTGGCGTCTGATTTGGCAAGACCCAGTGTCCAGGTAGATGCACCTTTTGCTGTGCGGTTGTTTGCCAATGCGTTGGTGTGGATAGAAATAAAGAGGTCAGCCTTCGCGTTGTTCGCGATTTCTGCCCGTCGTGCCAGTGGGATGAAGACATCTTTGCTGCGGGTGTAAATCACTTTGACGTCGTCGCAGTTTCTTTTTATCAGGTTCCCCACTTTCAGGGCAACGTTCAGATTTATGTTCTTCTCTTTGGCTGTTTTGCCTATGGCTCCGGGGTCATGTCCGCCGTGTCCGGCGTCAATAACTACTACAAAGTCTTTCCCCCATAAATGGCTGGTACATGAGGGTAGAAAAAGTAGCCAGAGGCAAATGCATATATATACTATGTATGGTCTATTCAGTTTCATATTTGTAACACGGTGCAAATGTAGTAGAAATTTGTAGAAAACTCATTATTTGCCATTAAGTTTTGTGTTTTTTTTCGGTATAATGATAGCTTTTTTCCTGAAATCTCCGTTACTTTGCGCTTCGAAGTTAAAATGTACGACGATGCTTAAGTTTTTGAAGAATTGGACATTACCTATTGCCATGTTGGTAGGTGCCGTGGGGTATCCACTGTTCATCAGCCTTTCTTTCCTGACTCCCTATCTTATTTTTACGATGTTGCTATTGACTTTCTGTAAGGTATCTCCACATGACTTGAAGCCGAAACCTCTACATGCGTGGCTGTTGCTGATTCAGATTGGCGGTGCGTTGGCGGCTTATCTGCTGCTTTACCGTTTTGATAAGATTGTAGCGGAAGGTGTGATGGTTTGTATTATTTGCCCGACGGCTACGGCTGCTGCGGTGATAACTTCCAAGTTGGGTGGTAGTGCAGCAAGTCTGACTACTTATACACTACTTGCTAATATCGGGGCAGCCATTGCCGTACCTATTCTTTTTCCTTTGGTGGAAGTGCATCCCGATGTCAGTTTTTGGCAAGCGTTTTTTGTTATTTTGAGCAAAGTATTTCCATTGCTGATTTGTCCGTTCCTGCTTGCGTGGTTGTTGAACAAATGCCTGCCTAAAGTACATCAGAAACTATTAAACTACCATGAACTAGCTTTCTACTTGTGGGCTGTTTCATTAGCCATCGTGACGGCTCAGACATTATATTCATTACTTAATGACCCTGCTGACGGCTTTACTGAAATCATGATTGCCATTGGAGCTTTGGTAGCTTGTTGTTTGCAGTTCTTCTTGGGGAAAACTATCGGCTCTGTCTATAATGACCGTATCAGTGGCGGTCAAGCATTGGGACAGAAGAATACGATTCTGGCTATTTGGATGGCTCATACCTATCTCAATCCGTTATCTGCTGTTGCTCCGGGTTCGTATGTGTTGTGGCAGAATATTATTAATTCGTGGCAGTTGTGGAAAAAGAGAAAGAATGAATTGAAAAATCAAGCGTAAGACGTTAGACAAAGAATCCTTAGGATATAAATCAGGCATCGGATTATGAAAAGATATAAGTGCATAATTATTGTAATAGTATTGATATTTCTATCTTGCTCCAGAACAAATAAATTATTTGATGAAGCAGTAGGTCTTGATAATCAGAAGAAGTATCATGAAGCTATTATAGTCTGGAATAAATTAATCCAAAATAATCCGACGTATCTACCTGCCTATATAAATAGAGGAGCCGATAAATTTGAGTTAAAGCAATATTCTGAGGCTATAAAAGACTATTGTCATGTTATAAGCCAAGATTCTACATATATAACGGCTTGGCTTAATAGAGGAAATGCAAACTTAGAATTGAACAATTACCAAAGTGCAATTGACGACTTTAATGCAGCAGAAAGAATAAAGCAGGAAGTGTATGGATGCGCCCAAGTGATATTTTATGATAAAATGGATTCTAAAGATGTTGCGTTGGAAGAAATTTGCCTACAAAGAGGTATTGCTTATTGGTATGTGGATAGCATTAATAAAGCATATAGTGATTTGAATTATTGCATTGATCAGGAATATGAAATAGTATCTAGTTACTTTTGGCGTGCTTATGTCTATTGGAAAGCCGGCAAAGAGAAAGAGGCATATAAAGACTTTATGACTGTGATTTTACAAGGACGAGCCGATGATGATTATGTAATTCAAGCACAACAAAATCTAAAGTTGTTGGATAAACATAGCATTCTTTTAAAATAGATGATAAAAGGGAGAATAGGCTGATACTTTTACTCAATATTGAATTATGAAATTACTTAATATTACTCTTTTATTTGCTGTAGTCTTACTCTCTTGCAATGGAGGTAAGAATGGATATGCAAAAAAACTTTCAAATAGCTTGATAGAGGATTCTGTATTATTTGAGACGGATCATACATCTAATTCGATTGATAATGAGAACTGGGTTAGTAATAATAGTTTATTGGATGATTATTCTTTGAATAATTTGGAAAGTGAACAATCCCTAAGGCAAATACAGTGGTTTGATATTCCTGAAATTTTTAAAGAATCTCCGTTGGATATGAATAATATATCTATATATAATGATGCCGCTATCTTTTTCTGCAAAAATGAAATGTACAATGAAGCCAGAATTATATTATTAGAGATTACTAAAAAGTATCCAGAGAAAGAAGATGAGTGGCTTACTTTAGGAGATGCCCAATGGGGCAATGGTGATGAAGAAGATGCAAGAGAATCCTATAATATTTATTTGAAATTGATGAAAAGAGGCAATAAGGATTTAGTGCAAATACCTAAAAGAGTATATGAAAGAGTTGATTAAGAGAGATAAATATGTTTCTCGCAAAAGTCACCCCCAAAAATGCGAACCATAATTTCTAAGAATAGCCAGTAATATTGAATGATTTAAAAGGAGTATGAAAAATATAGTAAAGTTATTATTAGTTGCCGTGTGCATAATATCTTGCTCTATACAATCTAAGCAGGAAACGCCTAAAAAAGTTTATGAAACAACCTGGATGGAATTGACTGAAACGGATAGCGGATATGTCGTTTATAATTATCCTGATTTAGAAGATGATAATTTTAAAACTCCTCAAAAAATAGTCCTCAAAGGAGATTCTATAATCTGGATTACTTATAGTGAAATGCCGATTATTGATACATTTAATAGTGTTCAAGAACTGGCTGATGAAGAATATTTCTTTCCAGTCGGAAATCATTATAAATTTGAATGGTCGGATAAGGAAAAACATATTGCCAAATGGACAATATATTATGGAGATGAAAGAATTTTATCGAGTCGTCTCTATATAGATAGTGTTTATAATACATATCCGGTTATAGACTACAAATGGTTTGATGATGAGGTAAACAACAATTGATAACAGTTTACTATAAATACGTATTATGAAAAAGCGAGTTGTTTGACGGTATGCAAATCACAGAACATCAATGCAGCTTGTGTCGCCAAATCGTTACATTTCATTCTGAGGTGTGGGTGTTCAACGATGATTTTAATCATTTAGTCGGAACTAAAAAGAAAAAGCGATGGAGGAAATATTTGAAATAGAAGCCTTAAAAGAGCTGGAAGAATTTTTGCAGACTCAATCGGAGATAGAACAGTTACGCGAACGCTTGTTTGCCGGATTTCTGAAATGTGCGGATTATAAAAATGCGGAAGAGTGGAATAAAGCCGTTCGTCTTTGCGAGAGCCTGGCTATTATCGGTTGGGGAAATCACGAACCTGTCGAAGCATTGCGAGGGCAATTTTTTAATGGAAACCCTGCGACTTGTTTTCAAAATAAATTTGGAGAAACTCGTTTTGTCGATGCCATTTGGTCGAAAAGAGTCAACGGTTTTACTATGGAGCAGGGAAGGACAAGTTATTATTTCAGTCCTGACGACCCGAATCAAAAGCAATCCGTATTTTGGGAATATGAGATAAAGGAAGATATGCAGGATATAAGGCTTGAAAGCCAGAGAAACTGGATTCCTAAAAATCCGGTTTGGATAAAGCGGACAATTGGTAACTGTTATGAAAACTCCAAGGCAGTAATCGAAAGCATTGACAAAGAACTGAAACCGGAGTTGGATAGAAGGATGCGCCCCGAAATGTACGGACGCGCTATTAATCGAATTATAATTAATTGTTCGTATAGTTATTATGACCACGACCATTGTAAAACAAACTATATCATTGCCGATGAAAAGTTGAAATTGAAACAAAAAGATTTCTATCGGACACTGCTCACTATGTTTACCAAGCAAGAAATAGAGAAGAATGGATATTTCCTTCGCAATCGCTTTGAATTTGGACCATTCAGGGCAGATACCGGGAAAATTAGGATCGGACTAAACCTTGAGAAAGAATTCAGTGAATTAAGTCATGCCGAACAGAAATTAAAGTTAAGCGAATATATTCTGCTCGCTCTAAGCTACGCAACCGACAGGCTAAAAAAGAAGAAATTGGATTATGACTTTGACTTGATGCTTGAAGATTTTAATTCAATACTAAACAAGTGGAAAGCATGAAAGATATAATAGAATTATTACAAAACGAAAGGACAAAGACTATTGACGCTTTAAAACAAGGCGAGCGGGATAAATTATCTCATCTTCAACAGATAGACAAGGCTTTAGGTTGGCTGAAAGTCGTTGAAGATAATGAGTTGGCAACTGTAGGGAGCTATAAGATTCATAGATTGCCTGATCCACACTTTGGCTTTTCTTATTATCATTTAATGGTAGACAACGAAAGTGGCGATCCGAAAGATTGGACAGAGTATAAACCCGATAATCAGTCATTGGAACTATGCTTTGATGATATTATAATAACACGAAAGTAATCTTTTACGTCAGTTATATTTTAGAACTGGTTCTGTTTTGTTATCTTTGCGTCGAAACATTGTAACACACAAGAAAACATGAAAAATAAAGCCGTTGTAGTCGTTGTTATTTTAGGAAGTTTGATTATATCGATATTTGCAGGTTGCCGACAATCTCCTTTGAAATACATTCCCCCGACAATAGATTCTGTCAATAGCGACAAAAGCAGGATGGGGTTGAACGGAAAAGTCAAAACGTTGGATATCTATTATTATCGTCCGGAAAATGCATCGTCTTTCTTCTCGGTGAAATTCAAAAAAGGCGAGAAATGGGAAGAGGACGGAATACATCACTACCATTTTCATTTCAATATCGACGGCAATCTTGCTCAATGTAACGAGTACGACAAACAAGAAAATATTATCCGCAAGACCGATTATACCTATGAGACTTGGGGACATACATCTACACTCTGCTTTCCGAAAACTAACAGTACGATTGTCAGTAAGTATAATACTGACGGGAAACTGCTGGAAATTGTGTATAGTGATTCCCATGGGGAGATAAACACTTATGACGACAGAGGAAATCTTATCCGAACCAAACAGATTGACGGCACGATTTACAAACCGGCTATGACCGAATATGATTATAACGAACATGATTTGTTGGTAGAGAAGAGGGAATATTATAATATAGGGGAATTATCGGGAAAAACAGTCTATGAGTATGATACAAACGGCTTGTTGGCGCAGACCCAAGTGTATGATTTGCTGAGTCGTGATAGGCCGGAAACGCATTTCATCTATGAATACAGTGACAGTAACCGCGTTGTGGAAAAATATAGAATTGACGATGAAGGTAATAAAGAGTTAGAGTCCTGGTGTAAACGTAAATATTATCCGAACGGTAAACTGAAAACCGTTGTTCGTAATAGTATCGTGCAAGAGAAATACGATGAACAAGGACGACCGATTGACGAGCGGCTAGGATTTGAAATACTCTACAAAGACTTCCAAGACTACGGCTGTGATGCGAATGGTAACTGGATTGAAACAAAGAATTTCAAAGATTATGTTGATTTTGGCACGGGGCTCGGTCGTATATTAAAACCTTATGTCGAGCGTATCTTTACTTATTACGAAGAATAACATGGCATGCGGTAAGATTCTTAAAATCATAGTGATATTGTTAGTGTATAGCAAAAAAAATGAAAACGATGGGAAAAGTAATGAAAGTATTCAAGACACTGATAAACGAGTTGTTTGGAACTAAGAGAGAGTATAAAGTGGAAGGTTTGGGCATCTTTACCTGTAAGGTTTGTGATTGGTGGCGAGATAAATGCTACCTTTGGAGCGGTGCAGTGCAATTGCCCTTTTACTCGGTAGAAACTCTTGTTCTGATAGAAGGGGATGCTTCTGCTCCGTTCTCCAGGCAATTATTGGAATTACAGGTGTTATTGCAGAACTGGGTACCTATGACAGAACAATTAGATAGCATGCTGTCCAGCAAAAGCCAGCAGAAATATAAAGAAAAAATATACGGATCCTGGCAGGATGAATTTTATCCCTATACGATCGTGCCGGCTGTATTATATAGTGATAGTTGGGAGATTGTGTTTTACAGGAATAGTGGTGTAAATTATAATTTCACTGTTTTTTGGAAAGACAACAGAGTACAGGATTTACGTTTGGGAGGTTTTTGAATCCTTCCTTTATTTATAGTATTTCCCGTTCTTTCTTTGTCAGACTTTTGACTACGATATCGTAGGAGTTGCTTACAAGCTCTTTGATTTTCTCATCAGGTACATCTTGATTGAAATAGACGCTGATCCAATATTTCTTATTCATGTGCCATCCCGGTCTTATACCGGCATATTCGGTTTGCAACTCCCTTGATTCATCAGGGTTGCATTTGATGCAGCAAAAATCGAAAATCTCAATATTAACGAAACAGAACCATTTGTCTGCTACATAAAAGCATAGAATGTCACGGCTATATTTATCGGGTACATTGGGAAACGGCATCTTTTCATGGACTCCCTTAAAAGACAGGCAGTATTCTCTAAATTCTTCTATATTCATTTCTCTTTTATTAGGCTTACATATCATTTACTTGGTTAGTCGGCTTCTTCAGATGAATAGCCGATATTTCTGTAATCGTTTACTAAACCATGTACCATTTCTTTGAAATTCGGCAGATTATAGTAATCATTCTTTATTATCTCTTTCAGAAACTTGGAGTCCCCACCTTCATCATCTCTTTGGTTCCCTTCTTCATCTTCTAGTGCTCCGATTATTCGAAACAACATATCATTTATTATAAGATACTCGTCGCTACCTGAACGCTTGTGGTTTTCTAAATCTATCAGTTTCAGATAATAAGTAATATATGCGGCAATCTTAAAACTTTCATCCCTTGTAAATTTGCGATCCGTTCTTTCTCCTAAACAATAATTCCCATATATATCAAGCATTTTGACATAATCATTAGTTGGATTTTCTTGTATAAACTTTAGTAGATTCTCATGAATCTGTAATTTGCCGTTTAAATCTCTCCCTGCAAAGGCCTGCTCCAGACTTTCAACGGAATACCCGTCATTTGCATTATTAGAGATGCTGTCCAATATTAGTTTATTCAACTTGGCGTCCTTATCATAGCCAAAGCAAAATAGCAAATCTTTCACTTCCATTTCTTTTCCATTGCTTAATAACCAGGTTAGACTAGCCTTATTGTCATTTAGTACATAATTATTCCAATGATAATCAAAAGGGTTTTTATAAACATTAATATGATCCTTGTCCGTGTTTTTATCTATTTCCAGTAATAGGGCAGAAGGCATTTGCACAACACAGATATTGAATTTTTTGAAAAAATACAGATGATTCCTGTATGGATAGAACTCTTTGTCTTGTATGTTGCTTTCACTGTCCATATCAGGATTTGGATTTAGAGCTACAATGTAGTCTTCATGATTTTTTAATTTATTCTTGTCTAAAGCATCAGGAGCATTCAAGTCAATCCCGAAAACATATTTAATACGTTCCGCATATTCCTTGTCCGGTAGAAACCGATAGTCTTGCTCTTTCAATTTATAATATACGATCATTCCTCCCAAAGAAACATCATCAGGCGTTGCTATTCCGGATAAGTTTATATACAGACTACCTTCGTAGTACTCTCCATCCATGATTTCATTCTGAGCCTTCATTAATTTGTCATAACCGGATTTTATCTCCAGCCACTTTTTATCCGTCAATTCCATTGTAGTAAGTCTCAACATTTCATTGTTTGTTTCTCCAGCTTTTTGTATTTCTTCGTTTGAAGGAGCAACATTTGTTGTCGTGTTTTTTGTTGTTGTATTACGGCAACTCACAATAGTGATTGCTATGAACAACAAGCTTAAGAAATTTAGTTTTTTCATCGTCATGTTTTTTATTTTTGTTTTTCTCTGACTAATTTGGATAGGCTGTATATTGATGTTGTTGCAGTATCTGTAAGATGAACTTTATAATTTTCACTAAAGGAATTCGCGCAGACCGTATCTCCTGTAATTCTCCATTCAACTGCCAAAATCAGTTTGTCCATATGATCGAATATGATATCCGAACCATTCGGTTCTTCCCGGTAGTCTTTATTAAGAACGATGCTCCTTCTGAAAAAGCTGCGGTGATAGCCATCAGGATATTTTTTAATCGAATCCAATCGGATTGTCCGGTCATGGAAAGCAATGATACTGTCGATAAGTGTCTGCTTGCTTTTGCACAAATGATTATAGACTACAAAGTTTTCCTCTTTTTGTGTGGAAGTAGGCCCCGACCAAATCTGACGTTCCCATGCATTTATCGGCATTAAGTAAATCTTGATAGGCGCAAAGTAGAATCCTAAATAAATGATTGTACCTATAGCCAACACATAAATCAATATACGTTTTACTTTCTTCATAATTCAGTATGATTGATTGTTTACATAATCCAATTGTGTGTTCTCCGATTCATCACATGATAAGTCTTTTATTTGTATTGCTACAAAAGTAGTGATTAATTTGAAACAACGAATAGCTATCTCGGTAAATAAATTCCTAAGCTACACTAAAGTTTGATATATATTAATCTCTTTTATCGTAAGCATTCGGCCTCGCCCTTATTTCTCTCCAAGCTATAATAAAGTCAAAAGCCAGACGAAGCATGTCTGACTTTTGACTTTATCCATCTTTCTTGTTTATCCTTTCCAATTAAATGGCAGTAAATCAGCGTAGTCGTTTTTTCTCTTCTCTTTCTTTCTCCTGTACCCTAATCAACACGTCCTGCATCCATAGTTTTGGGTTCACCTTATTTTCCCTGCAACATCCCATCAGTGAAAAGAATATTGCCGCTGCATGTGCCGCCTCATGTGAACCGGAGAAAAGAGTGTTTTTTCTGTTCAAAGTCAATGGTCTTATAGAGCGCTCCACCTTTCTCTGAAGTTCTGCATGTTCCTTTTCAAAGGCGTTCACGTTCCTTGCGCAGCTCTTCGTACTCTTCCAAAGTAAGGGTAGATACCAAGGCTGGAAGCCGAAACTTTATAACGACGACCACCATCAAATATGAAAAGAACCGAATCAAAATGGTTAGACTCGGACAAAAGACTACGTAGTTTATCACTTTCGCTAGAAAATACTAATACTGAACACATATATGGATTAAGATTGTAATGAAGACACAAAGGTAGGAAGGAAAAGAAGGGAAACAAACACGCACGAGGCCGAATGCTTACGAACGTCACGGCTATATTTGTCGGGCACATTGGGAAACGGCATCTTCTCATGGACTCCCTTAAAAGACAGGCGGTATTCTCTAAATTCTTCGATATTCATTTCACTTTTTTATGTTCGGTTATCTATGCAAAAATAGTTAGAATAAAGGAGTGGATAACCATCTTTCTATGAAAATATTCAGGTGAGATGTGTTTCCACGTCTTTGTTTGGTTAATCGACTTCTTCAAATGAATAGCCAATCTTAAAAACTACTTGACGCTCCACCGCCACCGCTACGTCCACCCCCAAAACTACCGCTACTACTACTGCTGCTTCTACTACTGCTACTACTGTGACTATTACTAGGACTGTCACTATTTGGGGGTGTCTTGCGGGGAATCTTCTGTGTTGTCTGCTTTTTATCTCCGCACATTAGGCAAAGATAGTCGGCAACCTCCAATCCGGCATCGGAATATGTGGCTTCTTTAACTGTTTTCCACGGACTGATACGCTTGGAAGCAATGGTATGGCATTGATTACACATCTTATATTCGCTTCCGACGACAGATTTATACCGTAATATCCAGCCGCAGGAAGTACATCGATAAATACGGTGGATGGCAGAACCTAGTTTGTGTTCCATTTGCTCGGAAGCAGATAATAAAGGGGTTGCAAGCTCATTGGATAAAAGTTGTAAAGCCACAGCTTTGCAAGAGTCGCAGGTCTTACTCTGCAAAATAACACGTTGTTTTTGGTAGAACTTATACCATAAGGATGCCGCAATAAGTGCAGGCCATACCGGAAAAAACAACACAAGACATCCAAGTGGGCTGTAAAGTGTCAGGACTTTGATTGCTGCTAATGCTGAACCGTCTTTGGGGCGAGCTTTATTTACCTTCATGCGATAAGTGAGAACATTTACCAGTATCAAGAATATCCAAAGCATAGGCGACTGATTTGCTAGAAAATTCCACAATGTATTGCCGGCACTTTTCCAGTGATTATCAGAAGTGCCTTGAGAAACTGGTTCATAGTCGCTTCCATAAAGCACCAATGTTACAGCCCGGACTCCCTCTGTCATTCCTCTGTCAAAGTCGTTTTTTCTAAACCACGGAACCATTTCATTCTGTTGAATGCGAAAGCATAAAGCGTCGGGAAGTACTCCTTCCAAACCGTATCCGGTTGCGAAAGTGACTTTACGTTGATCGAGCACTAAAAGAATCAGTAATCCGTTGTCGTCCGCTTTCTTTCCGATGCCCCAGTGTTCAAAAAGCTTGTGGGCAAACTCTGCCGGAATATCTTCTCCGATAGAAGAGAGCGCAACAACCGCCACTTCAATACTCAATGAATCTTCTAACTGTAATAACATATTATTTATCTCCCACACATAACTTTCATCCAAAATCTGATTCGGATTACTAACCCAATTGGAAGAGCTTTCATTACGCGGATTGGGGACATCTGTTACTTTATAAATTTCTACTGTTTGTTCGTGCTCTAAAGCCAATGCAAAAGCATGGCTACCAAAGGTATAACAGAAAACAAGAAGTAATGTCCGGGCTATTCCCCTGAAGCTTTTTGGTGTTTTATCTTTCATTGTTTTGTTATTAACTGATTGCTCTTAGAGTAGAAAATAACTATCATAACTCTCATTCTTTTTGCTAATATAGTTATTATCTGATGAATAAGTATGATAGATGTTTCTGAAATTTTGTATCTATCATATTTTCTTCATGAAATATGGGTATCTATCATTCTTATTCCACTGTTTTTGCTGTTTAATCTTTCATGGCATTAACCCGCACATAAATTTTATGACTGCCGCTTCCAATGGTGTCTAGTACCCCTTCTTTCACCCAACCGTTCAATTCATTCAGCGCTTTATTCTTCAGCAGTCCTGTCAGTTGCGTATACTCTTTGCGTCGTATCATCGGTCGTTCATCCAGAAACTTCTCCAATCTGCGGCGACGTTCTTCCACCGGAATTTCAGCGGAATGTGCAAATCCCGACCTTGCTTTTTCTACAAATCCGCGAACCTTTTTTCGGAAAGAAGACGATGGACGAAAATTTACATTATCGAAATAGATAGACTGCGCATGTATCTCTTTGGCATCCATTACCGGACGTGCTTTCAACTTGGCGGAAAAATAGCCAAGGTCACCCAACTGAACATGATACCCATTGACTAAATATTCGGATATTTTATTTTCAATAGCCAGTTGGACTCCCTCGATATCTGCCGGTGTAAAACTGGAAGCTTGGGCGATCTCTTTTACAATGTGTTGAAAGTCGATGGTCCCGTTCGATACGATGCGGGGGTACAGTGGCTGTTCGTCTTCGTCTTCTTTCGAAGACGGTTTTTTACGAAAATCATACTTTGCGTACATGTCTTTTTATTTATTGGTTAATATGGCTGTAATGCCTTTCAAAAGGCATTCTAATTATTGTTTTGCAGCAAGATAACCTACATTTGATGCCTGGATAACCTGCTCGAATCAGCTGCTTTTCTTGGGCACGCATTTGTGGGCTGTACAGCCCGCGGATGTAAACTGTACAGCCCGCATTCGTGGGCTGTACGGCACACGTATGCGGGCTGGAGTCTTACTGCCTGCAAAGATACATTATCCTGCCTTTATTTGCAAATTTAGTAAGTATTATTTCTGTAAAATAAAGCCGCATGGCGTGGCAAATAAAGACGGGAAAATTTGTTTGGACGAGGTGCTTGTCGTATCTTTGTATGGCTGTAGTGCAGCTTTCCTCTTATTGGAAATAATAATAAAAAAAGATGAAAATAACATTGCTCAGAGACGATGGCAAGGTAAATACCTTACGGACGTTGAAAATGGAGCTCCTTTTGGAGCTGATGAAAACGGAAGTCAAGGCGCAGCCCGTCTCAAAAATGAGGGAAGCGTTGAGATATACTCTTCCGGGAAATTCGATTGAAGAGGTGCGTAAAGTTCCTAAAGTGCTGCCTGCGGCAGCTTTTGTCCGTAAAGAAGGGGTGATGACCTTGAACGAATATAATGGCGTAGTGATGATGGAAGTCAATAATCTTTCGGGAAGGACGGAAGCCGACGAGATAAAGGAAATGGTCAGAGAACTTCCGCAAACATTCCTTGCCTTCACCGGCTCTTCCGGCAAATCAGTAAAGATATGGGTGCGGTTCACCTATCCGGACGACCACTTGCCGGCTTCGCGCGAGCAGGCGGAGTTTTTCCATGCGCATGCCTATCAAACGGCTGTGAAATATTATCAGCCGCAACTGCCTTTTGATATTGAACTTAAAGAGCCGTCACTCGAACAATATTGCCGGCTGACATACGATCCCGAACTTTATTTCAATCCGGAAGCGATGCCCATTTACATGAAGCAGCCCGTCAGCCTTCCGTCCGAAACGGCTTTTATCAAACGAACGCGGGAAGCCGATTCGCCTTTGCAGCGAATGGCGCCCGGATATGAGAATTATGAAGCGTTGTCGGTGCTTTTCTCCGCTGCATTCAACCGGGCACTCGAAGAATTGGACGGATATCGGGGAGAAGAAGATATGCAACCGTTGCTGGTGTGTCTGGCAGGACATTGTTTTCGGGCGGGTATCCCCGAAGAAGATACCGTGCGGTGGACGAAGGCGCACTACAGGCTCCCTTCGGACGACTTGTTGATTCGCGAAACTGTGAAAAGCGTGTATCGTACCGCCAAAGGGTTCGGCAAGAAGAGCAGTCTGACGACCGAGCAACTTTTCGCCATGCAGATGGACGAATTTATGAAGCGTCGCTATGAATTCCGATATAATACGTTGACTACGGAAGTGGAATATCGCGAACGGAATAGTTTCAATTTCTATTTTCGTCCGGTAGACAAGCGGGTGTTGGCAAGTATCACGATGAATGCCATGTATGAAGGGGTGAAAATGTGGGACAGGGATGTTATCCGTTATCTGGATTCCGATCATGTGCCTGTCTATCAGCCTGTAGAGGAGTTTTTGTATCACTTGCCCCGCTGGGACGGTAAGGACCGGATTTTGGAACTGGCTAACCGGGTTCCCTGTGATAATCCGCATTGGGCGCCGTTGTTCCGGCGATGGTTTCTAAGCATGATTGCCCATTGGAGGGGGATGGACAAGAAGCATGCGAACAGTACTTCGCCTTTGCTGATTGGCCCGCAGGCATACCGGAAATCAACTTTTTGCAGAATGCTTCTTCCGCCTGCTTTGCAGGCTTATTATACGGACAGTATTGATTTCAGCCGGAAGCGGGATGCGGAGTTGTATCTGAATCGCTTTCTGCTTATTAATATGGATGAATTCGATCAGATTAGTCCTACTCAGCAGGCTTTTCTGAAACATATTCTGCAAAAGCCGGTAGTGAACACGCGTCGTCCGAATGCTTCGGCGGTGGAAGAGCTTCGCCGGTATGCTTCGTTCATTGCCACGAGCAATCATCGGGATTTGTTGACGGATACTTCCGGTAGCCGACGTTTCATCGGTATCTATATGACGGGAGTTATAGATGTGTCGCGTCCTATTGATTATGAACAACTGTATGCACAGGCGCTGGAGTTGCTTTATCATAACGAACGTTATTGGTTTGACTCCGAAGAAGAGGCTATCATGACGGAAAACAATCGTGAGTTTGAACAATCACCTGCCATCGAACAACTGTTTATGGTTTATTATCGTGGGGCGGAAGAAGAGGAGGAAGGCGAATGGTTGCTGGCTATCGACATTCTGCGACGGATTCAGAAAGCGAGTAAAATGACATTCTCCGCCAGACAGGCTTCTTATTTCGGACGTATCTTGCAACGGCTTGGGGTGAAATCCAAACGGAAGACGTACGGTACGTATTATCACGTTGTTCCTTTGGAAGTGGAATAGAAATTGTTATTTAGTAATTATTTACATCATATATATAGTGCTATGACTAAAAAAGATGCTATAAAAGTATTTGAAGATAAAAAGATTCGTGCTGTTTGGGATGACCAAAAGGAAGAGTGGTATTTTTCTATTGTTGATGTGATCGAAGTATTAACAGACAGTGACCGCCCGCGCAAGTATTGGGGGGATTTAAAAAAGAAATTGAAAACAGAGGGAAGTCAGTTGTCCGAAGAAATCGGACAACTGAAATTACCCTCTTCCGACGGTAAACTGTATAAGACAGATGTGGCTACCACCCAACAACTTTTTCGTCTTATCCAGTCAATTCCTTCGCCAAAAGCCGAACCGTTTAAAATGTGGATGGCACAAGTTGCCAAAGAACGTTTGGATGAAATGCAGAATCCCGAACTGACCATTAATCGGGCAATGATGGAATATAAATCTTTGGGTTACTCGGACAATTGGATTAATCAACGATTGAAATCAATTGAAGTCCGAAAGGAACTCACTGATGAATGGAAAAGGAATGGAATGCAAGAGGGTGTTCAGTTTGCTGCATTAACGGATATTATTTATCAGACATGGGCTGAAAAGTCTGCGAAAGAATATAAGCAATTTAAAGGATTGAAGAAAGAAAGTCTTCGTGACAATATGACGAACACTGAACTAATCCTTAATATGCTTGCCGAAACGGCTACTACGGATTTATCCAAAGAGAGAAACCCATCCGGTTTCGCCGAGAATGCCGAAGTGGCAAAAGATGGAGGGAATGTAGCAAAAGTTGCTCGCAAGCAACTGGAAAGTCAGTTAAAACGGCCTGTAATATCTCCGCTTAATGCAAAAAGTGTATTGCTAGTTGATGGTGAACGGAAAAAAGATGAGAGTTCGGAAGAGGAGATGAAGTAGTCAAGTATGAGAGATACCCCATTTTTGATGGTCTAAGTATGAGAGATACCGAAAATAACAGGTATCTCTCATACTTATTGTTTTAGTAATAAGTGATTTATGATAATGGATGAGAGTATGATAGTTGTTTTTTACTCATAAAGAAGATATTTCTTTCTATTCTCCTTATAAGCCTGTAATTCCTTTTGCCAGCTATTTCGGATAGCTTCTTCCGAATCCCCTCTGAGGATAGCTTTACGTACACTATCCGTACCCAAAAGCAAATCAAACCACCGGGCACGGGAGAAGAAGGCTGCGCCTTCACCGGACAAACGGTAGAAATGCAGGAAGTAGCAAAGCGTAAATCCGTTCACGTCGTCCGCGTTCCGAAGGTCTTCTCCATAGCAAGCTACATTCTTGTGCATCGGATTTTTGTCAAAGCCGGGGAGAGAGAGGGGAGTAAAAGTAAAATCTCCATATTTCTTGTTGGGTGCTCCCAATACTTGAAAAGGAAATGTAGTTCCCCGGCCTACGCTGACGCGGGTTGCTTCGAAAGGGCAAAGCGAGGCGTACAGACGGATGGACTGGTCATTCGGTAGATTAGGAGAGGGCTTTATGGGAAGTGAATAAGGTTCTCCATGTTTCCATCCGGTCATTGGGATTACCCTTAGTGGACAAGGATTTTTCTTGTTGACAATCCATCCTTCCCCGTTTATCATTTGTGCCAGTTCGCCGATGGTGCATCCGTGAAGCACCGGGATAGGGAGCATACCGACAAAACTTCGATAAGCCGGTTTGAGTATCGGTCCTTCTACGTAATCACATGGATTGGGACGGTCTAGTACAATCATCTCTTTATTATTTTCTGCGCAGGCTTCCATCACATAATACATAGTACTGATATAAGTATAGAAGCGTGCTCCCACATCCTGAATATCAAATAAGATAATGTCGATATCTTTTAGTTGGGCGGCAGTCGGCTTTTTGTTGTTGCCGTAAAGGGAAACGATGGAGACTCCGGTGCGCGAATCTTTTCCGTCTTTCACAGTCTCTCCTGCATCCGCATTTCCCCGGAATCCATGTTCGGGGGCAAATACTTTGACTATGTTGACGTTTTGTTTCAGCAGAGTATCGAGCAAGTGAGTCTGCCCCGCCCCGACGACAGAGGTGTGGTTTACAACCATTCCGACACGTTTTCCCTGGATAAACGGCAGGTATTGTTCGAAGCGTTCGGCACCTGTGGCAACTTTGCCGCTGACGCACTCGGGAAAGAGCGCGACAAATAGAAAACAAAGAATGATGGAAGTTCTATTTCTCATGTCGGTAATTTTTAGTAATATTGCACAAAAATATTAATTTCTCATCAAGAGAGCAAAAAAACAAGCACATGAATCCATACGAAATCATTGACAAGTATTATCCGGAAAATACAGAGCAGCGGCAGATTTTAGTAATACACAGTCTTTCGGTGGCTGGAAAAGCTATGAAAATACTGGATGCACATCACGAACTACGTTTAAACCGGAGCTTTGTGAAAGAAGCTGCCCTCTTGCATGATATTGGTATTTTTCAGACGGATGCCCCGGCTATTCAGTGCTTTGGAGAGAATCCTTATATTGCTCACGGATATTTGGGCGCTGAAATCTTGCGGGCGGAAGGCTTTCCGCAACACGCGCTGGTCTGCGAACGCCATACGGGAGCAGGACTTTCCTTACAAGATATTATCGACCAGCAACTTCCCGTTCCTCATCGTGAGATGTTGCCTGTCACTATGGAAGAGCAACTGATTTGTTTTGCCGATAAATTCTTTTCTAAAACCCGTCTGGACGAAGAGAAGACAGTGGAAAAAGCACGGAAAAGTATTGCAAAATATGGTGAAGAAGGTCTAAGCCGCTTTGACAGATGGTGCTCTCTCTTTTTATAGCACTAAAAAATAATTAAATAACGAAGATTCTAACTCATAATTGGTGAAGTTTGTGTACTTTTGCCACTTCAAGCGTAAACTATTAGTTAATGGCGCCATTGAAAGCAAAAATACTTATATCATTTATACTGCTGATTGTCTTACTGATGCTTCCCGATGAGGCTGTGTCTCAACGTCGAAGACGAGGAATGATAACGTCCAATACTGCACAGAAGGACTCCCTGCAAGGGAATGACTCATTGAAAGCAGATACGGTTACGGTACGCATCGATTCCATCGCACCCGTTCAGAAGAAACAACCGCTCGATGCACCGGTTGTATATGAATCTAACGACTCCACCGTATTTACTTTGGGCGGAGCTGCTACGCTTTATGGTAGCGGAAAGGTCAATTATCAGAATATCGAACTGGCTGCCGAGGTTATTTCGATGAATCTGGACAGCAGTACTGTTCATGCTTACGGTATCAAAGACTCCACCGGAGTGGAAAAAGGTAAACCGGTATTTAAGGAAGGGGATACCTCTTATGATACGGAAACTATCCGTTATAACTTCAAAACCAAGAAAGCGGGAATCACGGATATCGTCACCCAGCAAGGAGAAGGATATGTGACCGGTAGTAAAGCAAAGAAAGGCGCGAATGATGAAATCTTTATGGAGCATGGACGTTATACTACCTGCGACCATCACGATCATCCTCACTTCTATATGCAATTGACACGTGCGAAAGTGCGTCCCAAAAAGAATGTGGTAACAGGACCCGCTTATCTGGTGGTGGAAGATGTTCCCTTGCCGTTGGCTGTTCCGTTCTTCTTCTTCCCTTTCTCCAGCAGCTATTCTTCCGGTTTTATCATGCCTACCTATATGGACGACTCCAGCCGTGGTTTCGGTCTGGCCAACGGAGGATATTATTTCGCTATCAGTGATATTATGGACTTGAAGTTGACGGCGGATATTTTTACGAAAGGCTCATGGAGACTTTCCGGCTTGACAAACTATAATAAACGCTATAAATACTCCGGTACGCTGCAAGCGGACTATCAGGTCACCAAGACGGGTGATAAAGGTATGCCGGACTATACGGTTGCCAAGGACTTCAAGATAGTGTGGAATCACCGCCAGGATGCCAAAGCCAGTCCGAACACGACTTTCTCTGCCAGTGTGAACTTCTCAACCAGTAGTTACGAGCGTTCTAATATCAACAACCTTTATAATTCCCAGTTGTTGACTCAGAATACCAAAACATCAAGTATCAGTTATTCACGCAGTTTCCCCGATATCGGTCTGACACTGTCCGGAACGACCAATATCGCCCAGACAATGCGTGACTCTTCGATTGCGGTGACACTGCCCGACCTTAATATCACATTGAGTCGTCTGTTTCCGTTCAAGCGTAAGAAAGCGGCAGGAGCCGAACGCTGGTATGAAAAGATTTCCGTTGGCTATACCGGACGTCTGACGAACAGTATCCGTACGAAAGATGACCGATTGTTCAAAGCCGGACTGAGCGAATGGGAGAATGCGATGAATCATAATATTCCTATCAGCGCTACTTTTACGCTGTTCAAATATTTGCAGGTTAATCCTTCTGTCAATTATACGGAACGTTGGTATACCCGTAAAATCAATCAACATTACAACGAAGATACTCACAGGCTGGAATCATTGCCGGGCGATTCTCTCAACGGCTTTTATCGTGTATCTAATTACTCGGCTAGTTTGGCTCTGAGTACGAAATTGTATGGTATGTATAAACCGATTTTTGCGAAGAAGAAGGAAATACAGATTCGTCACGTATTCACACCGCAGGTAAGTTTGAGTGGTGCTCCGGGATTCGGCAAGTACTGGGAAGAATATACCGATTATAACGGCAATACGCAATATTATTCTCCTTTCACCGGGCAGCCTTATGGTGTACCTTCTCGTGAAGGCTCGGGAACAGTCAGCTTCTCGATAGCCAATAACTTGGAAATGAAATATTACGATGCAAAAAAAGATACAGTCAAGAAGGTCAGCCTTATTGATGATTTGAGTGCAAATATGTCCTATAATATGGCTGCCAAGGAGCGTCCGTGGAGTGACTTGAGTATGAATCTACGCTTGAAGCTGACTAAGAATTATACTTTCAATATGAATGCATCGTTCGCTACGTATGCTTATACGTTCGATAAGAATGGTAATGTAGTGACCGGTAACCGTACTGAATGGTCGTACGGACGTTTCGGACGTTTCCAGGGCTATGGCTCTTCTTTCAATTATACCTTTAATAATGATACATGGAAGAAATGGTTCGGTCCGAAAGAGGATGCCGAGCAGGGAAAGGATAAGAAGAAAGGAGACAGCGAAGATGACGATTCGGAAGGAACTGACGGAGAAGATGGTACTGTAACCAAAAAAGTCGAAAAGGCTGCTGCTGACGCAGACGGTTATCAAGTGTTCAAGATGCCATGGTCATTGAGTCTTAGTTATTCGTTCAATATTCGCGAAGACAGGACGAAACCTATCAACCGCTACTCTATGAGATATCCTTATACGTATACGCATAATATCAACGCGAACGGAAATGTGAAGATTTCCAATAACTGGTCGTTGTCTTTCAACTCGGGTTATGACTTCCAGGCAAAGGAGATTACGCAGACTTCCTGCACTATCTCTCGTGACTTGCACTGTTTCAATCTGTCTGCCAGTCTTTCGCCTTTCGGACGCTGGAAATATTACAATGTTACGATTCGTGCGAATGCAAGTATTCTGCAAGACTTGAAGTATGAGCAGAGGAGTCAGACACAAAGTAATATTCAGTGGTACTAGGAGAAGTGGAGAGTTGAGAGTTGAGAGTGGAGAGTGGAAATTCGGATGTGTAATTTTGCTACAATATAGAAAAAGAAAAATGGCTGCGCTATCATTCGACGAATAGTGCAGCCATTTTTTTTACTCTTTATTCTTTACTCTTTATTCTTTACTCTTTATTCTCAACTCTCAACTCTCCATTCTCAACTTCTCCAATTACCAAGCGATTTCCGTTTCTCCGTGTGCTTTCAGATAATCGTTTGCCCGGCTGAAATGTTTGTTTCCAAAGAAGCCGTTATAGGCGGAAAGGGGGGATGGATGGGCAGAGGTAAGTACCAGGTGCTTGTTGCGGTCGATAAAGGCTCCTTTCTTTTGAGCGTATGATCCCCACAGGATAAATACCAGGTTTTCTTTTTCTTCTGCTAAAGCGCGGATGGTGGCGTCGGTGAATGTTTCCCAACCACGGTTTTGGTGTGAGCCTGCTTGATGGGCGCGTACGGTCAAGGTGGCGTTGAGTAATAATACTCCTTGTTCCGCCCAGCGTGTCAGGTTTCCCGTTGTAGGGGCATCAGTGCCTATATCTGCTTTGATTTCTTTGAAGATGTTCACCAATGAAGGGGGGAAGGGGACTCCGTCGTTCACAGAAAAACAGAGACCGTGTGCTTGTCCCGGTCCATGGTAAGGATCTTGTCCGATGATTACAACTTTCACTTTGTCGAAAGGGCAAAGATTGAAAGCATTGAATATCAGTTTTCCCGGTGGGAATATCTGATACTGGCTATATTCGCTTTTGACGAAATCGGTCAGTGTGCGAAAGTAGTCTTTGTCAAATTCGGGTTCTAAATGTGCTTTCCAGCTTTCTTCAATCTGTACGTTCATGGTAATTATATAAGGTGTATTTCAAGTTCCTCACATTCTTTGCGCATATCTTCGGGCCAGATGCTGGCTTGTATTTCTCCGATATGGGCTTTGCGAAGGTAGAACATACACAGGCGGGATTGTCCGATACCACCACCAATGGATAAGGGGAGGGTGTCGTTCATCAGTCGCTTGTGGAAATAAAGTTCCAGTCTCTTTTCTTCATTCTCTTCTTTCAACTGGCGTTGCAGGGCTTCTTTGTCTACACGGATACCCATAGACGATAGTTCGATGGAGCGTTGCAATACATCGTCCCATAGTAAAAGGTCACCGTTCAGTCCGGGCAGGTCGTTCAGACCTTTGGTTGTATAGTCATCGTAGTCCGGTGCGCGTCCGTCATGCTTCTTGCCATCACTCAATTTGCAACCTATACCAATGATAAATACAGCTCCGTATTTTTTACAGATAGCATGTTCGCGACATTTAGGTTCCAGGTCGGGATAAAGCTGGCGTAGCTCTTCCGAGTGAATAAAATGTAGCTTTTGTGGCAAGCATGGCTTGATTTGAGGGTACATTTCATATACCATATATTCCGTGCGGATCATGGCCGCATAGATGCGGTTTACGATTTCCTTCAGGAAGTTCACGTTTCTGTCTTCATTGGTGATGACACGTTCCCAGTCCCATTGGTCTACGTAGAGGGAGTGGAGATTACCCAGTTCTTCGTCCGAGCGGATGGCGTTCATATCCGTATAAATGCCATATCCGGGTTCGATACAATAATCAGCTAATGTCAGTCTTTTCCATTTAGCCAATGAATGAACCACTTCTGCTTGTGCGTCGCCCAGGTCTTTGATAGGGAAAGAAACAGGGCGTTCTATTCCATTCAAGTCATCATTGATACCCATTCCTTTCAACACAAACAGGGGGGCAGTCACACGTCGGAGACGCAATTCGGATGATAAGTTTAACTGGAAGAACTCTTTTATTTGCTTGATTCCCAGCTCGGTCTGTTTGAGGTCGAGTAGTGGGTTATAGTTCTTAGGTTTTATCAAGTAACTCATAGGTTTGTTGAATGTTAATTGTCGGCAAAGATAGGAATAAAATTGATATATGTAACGGATATTCTCTAAAAGATTGTCAAATTGATAAAGTAAATGCTCTAAAGCATTTCAAAATAACAGAGTTCGGATGAGGGGAAGTGACATAAGAAGTATAAAAAAAGAAGAAACATTAGGAAAATGAGAAGTTTTTTTATACTTTTGCCATCGCATTTGAAAAGAATGGCTCCGTAGCTTAGTGAATAGAGCGTCAGATTCCGGTTCTGAAGGTCGTGCGTTTGAATCGCACCGGGGTCACATTAGAAAACCGCAATTACTTCATCAGTAAGTAGTTGCGGTTTCTCTTTTATGATAGTTTGATATCTGTGTGATATTATACCTTTATTCTTCTTTAATATTAGAAGTGCAGACAGGGTTTTGTATGTCAACTTTTTCTGGGTCGTATGTCCTGTAATACTTCCATTCTTTTTCAAGTCTTTTGGCTACATCTATTCCTGTTGTATAATAGAGATATTTTTGATTTGCTACATCAAAGATACTATAGGTTAGAATCTCCTGTTTCTTTTTATCTTTATCCTCATATTCACTTTTGGTTAATAGAATCTTGTATTTGCCATCTTCCCGAACACAGTATTCTTTGTTTTTTTCGAGGTTATAAGTACCGGTAACATTTGTGATATCCGTAGCATTAGGATTCATCATTGTTACGACAATTTGTTTTGGTTCTCCCGTTTCCAGACTCTCTGATGAATCGTCATTGCAAGAAAATAACAGAACAACGAATAATAATTTGAGTAATTTCATATTTGTATTTTATAGGTTTTATCTTTTTTCTTTGTCTAGTATATTAAGCTTTACCTTTATTTATAAAGTCTACAAATGTACAACTTTTACATTATATATCAACAGCAATACATAAAATAAAACAGTTTTAGATTGTTGATATATAGCTTAATAATAAAATAGACGATTGGTGGCGTTTTTTTGTATTACATTGTTTGAGTTTCAAGATGCGAGTTCTTATTTTACTTGCATAATTTAGCCTAAATTGAATAAAAAGTTGTTTTGAATGGCTGATTTTCCGTAGAAAATGATAACTTTGTGGGTGAGGGCAGGTGAATGGATGCTGATTGAAAATCTATGTTTATGACCTTGTGGAAGTAGACATTTGATGATAATTATATTAATCCCCTAACTAGAGTCAGTATCATGGAAGAAGCAGGAAAGAAGAAATGGGCTAGTGTCGTGCTAGTTGTTGGCGCTATCGGCTTTATCATTGCTTTGATTTACTTTACAGTAATTTCAAGTATTAACATGTAAAAGAAATCATTATGAAGCTTGAGAATTAGAGCTTGGACATAGACGGAAATCGGATTCTATGCCCAAGCTTGTTTTATGAGGTTCTTAGCTTCTTGAAACTTGGAGCCCTTTTTCAGAAAGCGTCATGTCTACGAAGCGGGCACGAGGATTGGGAGCATGCTCCGTCAGTATCCGGCGGATTTGTCCTGCCGCTTGCGGGTCTTTGGCCACCATGTATAAGTAACCGCCACCACCTGCTCCGGGAAGTTTGTATCCTAATGTATAATCCTTAATCATCTCAATAATAGCCGCTACTGCCGGTGGGTTCGTTCCGCAGTCCAAAGCCTGATTCTGTATCCAGGTCTTACCTACCAAATTGGCGAAACTGCTGAAATTGCTGCGTAGAATAGCTTCACTCATATCCATGGCGTGTGCTTTCATTTCAGCCAACAAGCTCAGATGCATACCTGAATTGAGGAACATGGAGCTGACAATTTCAGCTAATATACCTTTGGCTGTACGGGTGATTCCCGTATAATATAGCAAGTGGCAGTCGCGATAATCAGGATGAACAAAGAGTTGGTCGGGTAACCATCGTACTAACGGGTTTTGTTCAAAGCCAGCTTCGGATTGAAGTAACTTAACGCCCGAGAATACACCACCGTATTGGTCTTGCCAACCGCCGCCGGTAGTCAGAAGCTGTTCCAGTACTAATGTGTAACTGCAAATATCATTCTTGTCCCAAGCTAGTCCGCAGAAGTCATTGATAGCTCCGAGAACGGTAGATGCTAAAATAGAACTGGTACCCAAGCCGGAACCTGCCGGAATAGCAGCCAATAATGTAAGCTCCAGTCCCGAACCGAAAGCTTTTAAGTGATCTTCCAGTGAAGCGTAAGATTCAGCGGAGAATGACGGCGCAAAGCCGGCAAGGGAGAGCGCTGCTTTCGGGATAGAGAACGGAGAACCGACTTTTTTATAGTCTTGCAGTTCCTCGTAGTTTCTGATAATTTCCATAGCGCCCATGTCGATAGAGCGGAGCACGATGTGATATTCTTTGCAGGGCTTCACATATACTTGTAATGGCGGCTGACCATTCAATTCGATAGCGAGATTAACGACACTTCCGCCTGAATAAAGAGAGTAGGGCGGAGTATCCGTCCATCCCCCGGCCACATCAATCCGTACAGGGCTGCGACCCCATACGATTTGGTCGGAAAAGACGCTGAGTACAGGACGATTTTTATGTTCTGCCATAGCTCCCAGCAAACCGTCGCGAAGCAAATGGAAAGCTGCCTGTTCTTCCTTTTGGCAAGCATCCTCTCCGCGTAACTTCATAATCCGTGCACGAAGCATACGGTTATGTATCCGAACCATTGGAGCGGCATCCTCTTTCAGGGCATCGGGAGTCTCTAAGCCCAAACGTGAGAATTCATTAGCCGCATCCTGCAAATCTAATTGATAGAATACACTCTTTTCGTAGTTGGCAGCCAATCCTTTCCAGTTCTCCTTGCGGAAACTGCTGCGCTGTGCATAAAGACGTTTCAGATTAGCACCCGCCGAAATTTCATCAGCAGAAACTTTCTCCGCTTTCAGCCAAAGTTCTTTTCCTTCTTTCAATTGCGGTTCCGATGTCATCCAACGTACTAATATCCCTAATTCCTCTACGGAAGATACTTTTGGGAAAATAGAAGCAGCCTGCAAATCGTCCGTGCGACCTTTTATATCCCCCCACGTAATCCCTCTTTCTTCCATCCATAGTGAGAACGGGAGATTGAGATAAGTAGTCGTAGCTTTTTCTAATGCTCCTTTGAATACATCATCCAAACCATACGGACGAGCTATAAAATCATCTTCGCCGACAGGAATAATATCAACACAGATACCATCCGGCACACAGATGTTCCAATGATTTTCAGGAACTCCTGTTATGATTTGGCGGGAACCCAATTTCCAACCTTTTCCTATATCACTGTTTTCTATCCAAAGATTTGCATTATCGGCAGAAAGAGCCACCTGAGTGATGGAGTTTTGAATAAAAATAGCCGGATTCGGTTTTACTTTCCGGTGCATGATTTTTCTTTGGTCGCGTACCTTGTCTTGTATAGACAGCGTCGAAGAAATCAGTTCATGGCTTGTACCATAATGATAAAATTCTCCACCGGGCAAAGGCAATATAGCTACGAACAATTGGTTGATTTCTTCATCTTTAGTTTTAGGATGCTCTCCCAAAGCCAACCCATAGTCCGAATATAAATCATAATAATTAATATCGTCTGTTCCTTCTTTTAAAGAACGTTTCATCAATACTTCTACGGCACGGTCACTTAAAATCCAAATACCGATGTCCATTAGGAAAAGATGCGTCTTGGATAAACTTTCCAATTCTTCAAGCGAAGGTTTCTGCAACATGAAGTCGAGAACTTCCGGTCTTTTCCGGTCGGACACAAACACACCGTGGTGTGTTGCTAATGAAGGATTCACCCACAAACCGTAGCACACGACGTCTACATTAGGAATATCCTGTAATGGCTTTTCCGAACGGATATACACATCCCCGCTGGCTATCAATGTGTTCAGCCCGGCGGGTGCCTGCTTCATAATTCTTTCGTATAGCGGAAGCTGTAATGACAGCAGATTCTGTCCCAGCTTTTGTCCCCGTTCCCAACTAAAAATAGGAATAGGAGTTAATATCTTACCGGAAGGCCCGTAACTTGGCAGACGGCGGCTTTGTCCGCCCGCATGAAGCAATATTCTCTTCTCGTGCCCTATCCAATTGCTAAAAGTTTCTTGAGGTGCGAATTCCTGATGGCAGGCTTGCAGCAGCCAGGTAGTTCCACCGCCGGAACCCAGCTTGCTTCCAATGGGGTCTGACGTACAAAACCAGTCGGTATGATTCACTTCTTCCAGTTCGTGGAAACACTGGATTAAGTTAGGGGGTAAGGATAATAACTTTTGCATAGTAGAATAAAAAGTAATTAAATGAATCAGATAATTATAGAGCAATCTATTTTATGTTTGATATATTCCCCAAATATTTTATAGAGTATTGCTCTAATGTTGACAAAGGTACAACAAGCGTTTTAGGACGACAAACTTTTTTCAGGATATTTCTGATGTACTTTGTTTGGGATGAGATAATGACCATTCTTAAAAAAAGAATATTTAAACGGTTAAGAAGGGGAGAACTAGCTCCTTCTTAAAGGTGGAAGAGAAAAAACTCAATATCCGGATTTTTTTAAATTTGTTTATTCTGTTTTCGGGGAGAATCTGGTGCTTAAATTATATAGACTTGTCTCTTTCTCTTATTCTATGTAAAGGTAATTGTTGGAAAAGGAATCATTTTGATATATTTGTTATCTCAATGAATTAAGAAGAACTAGAGAAAAAAGAAGCTCAAATAGCCTTTCAATTTGTTCCTCACCGAGGAAGAATAGGTTTCTCGGTGAGGAACGAATCGACGCACACCGAGGAACAACACGTTCGTTTTAAACTTTTGGAGTTTTATTAGGGTAAAGATGTTGTATATTCTATGATACTTTATGCAATATAAGTATGTTTTGCGCATATTATTGCATTTATTTATGCGTTTTTTACTCTGATTCATTATTTCTAGAGAGATTGAATTTTAAGAAAATCTTAAAAATAGCACATTAAGATAGAATTAACATGCGATTATTAATATAAGATATTCAAGTTTCGCAATTAGCCTGAAAAACTTACAATATACAACGTAGGGCATCGCCCTACGTAAAAGTGAACTCTCTATAAGCTCTGAAAGAGCGGAACTGTGTGCCTTTTATGCTCTTTTAGGGCGGAAATTCGGAGGTACCGGATATGTAGGGCGATGCCCTTGCTATATAGTAAGAGGCTTCTAGCCTAATAGCTACTTGCGTAACTTCAGTAAAATATTTTTTGATGTGAAGTCGACTATTTAGGGATAGTAATCAGATTTATTTGGCTTGTTGCTTTATTGGAGCTTTTTAAGTTTGGATTCCTTGATATTCTTAATGAGATATTAGACTTTTATTCTGTAAGCATGATTAAAATAACCTGCCAAAAGAACTTCAAATCAATGGCAGGTTATTTGAGATAACAAGTAAATTCCAGTTTTATTTCCAGTTGTATTCTATTTCTTTCACGTAATGCTCACTCTTATCCGAAGTTTGTCCTATACTATAGCTTTGAACAATAAATCGGATTTTAATTTTTTCTATTTTCTCATTTTTAGGTATCTCAGTTTTTAGAGACTCCAAACTTTTATTGCACGATTTTACTGCTTTTGAATGGATTATAGCAGGAAAGTTATCAATATAGTTTGTTCTTAAGCGTGCCATAATGGAATCCTTTTGGTTGTATGCAAATATTTCAATAACACTACTTCCATCGTATGGTTGTCTTTCTTGGCGAAGAATTATATCATTACTATTCCGATTCTTTAAATTGACAGTTAGTACTTTGTTTTCTTTATTAAATGTATATGATAGAGCTAAACTGTGCTGTCCCATTATTGAAATAGATGAGAAGGCAAATGCTAAAAATATTAAGATCTTCATAATTAGTTGTTTTTATAATTTTGTTCTGATAATTTTAGTAACTCTTTGTTCTTCCAATAGTTATATTCTCTTTCTGCTCTATAATGCTCGCTAACATTTGGACAATTATTTATTTCAGCTTCGTAAGTCGCTATTTCATGTCTATAATGTTCTGGGGGCAATAAAGTGTAAATTGTTAAATAATATTTAATATCTTCGTTGATTAGATTTTCTTTATCATTATTCACTACATCTTTCCATAACCATTCTACATATATGCGAACATCTTGTAATATAGTAGGCGGCGTTGAAGACATTAAATCATAATCAAAATTATATGGTTTTCGTACTAAATTGGGATCATCATTATTAAGATGATATACCTCGTGCCATAAAATTGCAGTTTGATCTTGAGATAAATAATTGAAAAAATTTGAACAAACTTCAATGATACCTCCATTCCCATAAGAAAGAAGTTGTGCATTGGCTGAACATCCTTCTTTGGTAAATCTAATTTGGGTATTACTAATGTCTACGTCCATTTTTTTTAATTCATCAGACAAGTTAGGCAATATTTTTTCTAACTCCTTTTTATAATATTCAGGAGTTCCTTTTTGAGGTTCGTCATTAGATTTAGGCGGCTCATATCCTCCTGGCTGTTCATTTGGTGTCCAAGGTTCAACAGGCTGTTCTGATACCCCATCATCAACAGTTTCACAAACTTCATCATATACAGGGTATGATATGGTTTCACAATTGGAAGAAACTCCCCATCCAAATTCGTCATCGAAATAAGAATCTCCCCAACAGTTAGTATCGTAAACCCAGTAGCTTTCTGTATGACACCGCTGATAAGTACCACGAGTGGTAGACATGCGAAATCCTTCTTCCGTACCTCGGGATATTCTGGCTGTTATTTTTCCGTTTCTATATCTCCAGCCATTAACAAGTCCTTCTCCCGGTTTGAAGAAATATACATCACCATTAAAATCAGGTTGCCGATGGAGATAGCTATTCTTTCCCAATGTTCTAGTCGTTTTTAGATAATCATATGTTCCTACAAATATCATAATAAAATTGCAGACTTTTCCGGTTTTTAAATTTTTTATAACGACCATTCGTGCAATATTGTGCACTCTTTTGGCATCTGTTTTAGGGTTGAATCTGATTTTAGTCTCAGAGTCCATAAACATAGTACTGCCATTTGTCATTAAAGTTGTTTCTACAACTTCGAAATTACTTTGGCGACTCTCCTTTGCTTCTTCCCATTTAGGTTTGGTGAGGATTTCGTTTTCGTCATTATCGACTGAGCGTACTGTGACTACAGGCTTATTATGTTCTTCGTACCATTGCTGTGCTGCGGTCACTGTTAATTCTTTGTTGTTTCCAACGATAACTTTCTCATCTCCTTTGTTGTTGTCCGTTTCCCATTCGTCTTGCAGGCAGGAATAGATAACTGTGCAGAAGATAAAGGACATTCCAACGAACCATAACCGGTTCTTTTTCATGTTTCTTTTCATACATAATGTTTTAAGTGAATGATTTATTTAATTCGATTTTCGAAAATCCGTTCTAATGTCGTGTGTATCCGATAAGTCTCAAAACTGTAGTTTTTTACTTTTTCGGTTAGTATTTCATTAGCTAGCTCTAATGCTTCTTTCATTTTTCCTTGTTTTTTATATAATATGGCCAGTTTGCTACGGGCTTTTTGTCTGGAAGGTACCATGAAATGTGCAAGCCAGTAAAGTTTCTCCGCTTCTTTTTCCTGACCTATACGTTCCAGTGATTCCGCTTTTATTATATAAGTTTCGGGGCTGGGATATAACCTTTCCCAATTTTGGATTTTACTTTGTAATGTCTGGTCATATTTCATTTCATTCAAGGCATCGCAATAGTACATCCAGAAAAATACTTCATTTTTAAAATTGTTTTCCAGTATTGAACAGTTGTAAATAAATGACTCTAAATTAGAGGACTTGGTGCTTTGGTGAATTTTATAGAATGTATGTTGTGCTTTATATTGATTAAATAAAATGATGCTTAGGTAGCAGAAGATAACTGTTAATATGACCTTAAATCCTTTATGAATGTATGCTGTCGAGATGGTGTATAAAAAAGTTTTGTTATGAATTGATAGGCATAAAATGGCAATCAACAGAATAACAAGAATGGAGAAAGCTTCGTTCGGGTAAGAAAAAAGTCCCCATACAGTACCGGTTATCAGTACGGCACGGGCGGATGCGGATGCAATTGTAGTGTGTAGGGGAGCTTTGAATATGATATAAATGAACCAAATGTAGATAATAACACCTAAGAATCCATATTCTACTGTCATTCTGAGAGGCTCGTTGTACGCCAGATGATTATTTCCGGCTATATACCTTTCTTGTTCAGTACCTTTGGTTTTCAGATAAGCAGCTTGATAATGCATATAGTGTTGTTTGAAACCTTCTGCTCCATATCCGATAAGAGGTTTATCTCTTATCATTTGTGCAGTTACTTTCCATATTAATAGTCTGCCGTTGGCTGACATTGGTTTCAGTTGATATAATCCATAAATAAGAAATAAGAGAAGCATTATTCCCGCCAACCAATATTTGAAATTCTTTCGGAAACGGTGTTTCATAGTCTTTTTTTGTTTTCGATAACGGTAGCTCGAAATAGAATATACAATCATTACTATGAATCCTAGCCAAGCGGAGCGGCAATTTGTCATGATGAGTATTGGTATACTAGTAATGAATAATACAAATACAATAATTCTTATTGTTCGGTGATGGCAGGTATGATAATGGGAATAAATAAGCCAAACAGTAAGAATACTCATTAGCAGACTGAGTACTCCTGCACAAATGGCGGGATTTTGGTAAGGGCCTGTAATACGAAAATATGGACTGTTGGAAGGCGTTAGGCCGATATATTGTGAATAACAGGTTATAAGTAACAAAGTTATAGAAACAAGTATAAAATAGAAAATCAGTGAATAATTAAGTTTGCCTGTATATCGGATACACCAGTAAATAAAGAAAAGACTCCCAGTTCCTAGCTCCCGATTGCCTGAAAGTGGTAGATGATAAACAAGATAGCTTATTGTGAGCACAACCATAAATAAGTCTGTACATGTGAATTTGAATACTGTTTTTTGCCGTATAAAAAATGTACAGAGAACTCCTATTCCTATAGCAATGGTTGTAATTGAAAATAAAATGGAGGATGAAGGTATATTATGAATGCCGCCAATCACATTAATGGTGGTGCACATAAAAATAATACCAATCAATGTTGTTGTGGCATAGATAGTTTTCATGCTTTTTACATGTATTCGTTGATGAATATTTGTTTGCCGTCTTTATAAAAGAAAGGAAGTTCTTCTTTTCCTTTGTCTAGGTTTCTTAACCAGTATATGGTGTTTGAAGGGATCGAATCAATAACCAGGAAATGATATTCCGGGCAGATATTCTTAAATTCCATCCATTGGTGGTTATTGTAGTATAATAATTGATAATGATTATCTGGCTCGATAGTGTTCATTGAATTTCTGGGCAGCAATCTAATACTTGATAGCTGTACAGAAGGCTTGAATTCCATTCCAAAAAATCCCCATCTTGCGTAAGTGTCGGGCTTTCCATCAAACAGATTCATATATTGTGAACCGTTTTCTTTGGGAGTACCTTCTATTTTTTTGAATTTATGGTTATTCTTCTTGTTTTTTTCTTCGATGGTAAATATTGGTAATGATGTGGGTAAACTTGATGTATGCATGTTTGCGTCTTCATTTAGGAATTCAAGCTCTGCTATGTCCAAGGGGCGTCCATTGCCTTGTAGCCTGTAAAATCGGTATTTTTTATGATTCTCGAAACGATACTCTTGTAGATATGGTTCAGGCACACTTTTAATTATTAGTAAAGTGTCATAAGGACCATTCCAGTTGTCGCTCCCTAATAAGCAGGTGTTAATGAAGTTTTCTCTATAACTGCGTAGATGTCTTTTACAAGGGTATTTACGAAGCAGATGCATAGATAGTTTTTGAGAAGTATCGCATTTCGTTTCGTTACAGACTATTACTTTAGATATGGAGTCTTGTTGAAGTATAACAGGATTATGGAATGGGGTGATGTTTCCGTCATCTTCTATATAACAAGGGAAAAATAGAATATTAATAGGTACTTTCTGGAATACAGCTACCCCTTTTCTTTTATTTATTTTCCCCCAGCCCACTGGAATAAACTCACCTGACGTATTGAAAAATGCCAAATATGCTATGTTATTATTGGTAGGTGTATTTATAGATAAAGCTAGTTCTGTACATGAATGATATCTGTCAGTAACATCCTTTATAGTGGGGACATCAAACGGAACGGGAATAATTTCATCTTTATTTCTCAAGAAATAAGGAGTGTCTTTCATTGCGGCAAATGTTTTTTGATATACTTTCCCGGCGTATTTCAGGTCCATTGGCCAATCTTCTCTTAAGTTATTGTAGGGCGGTGTATAAGGTTGTAGTATGCCATTTGAATCAGGAGAAACACACCAGTAATGTTTGCTGTCTTTATCCGGCCATTGTGGAGTAAATTCGCAAGCAACAGGAATCCCGCATGCACGGAAAAAATGACAGGTTCTGATGCTTAGATTTTTGCAATCCATTTTAAATGATGGCATAAATAAGTCGAAAGGCCCTATATGATGTTTGGTAGTGATGTACTTATTGAGATCTTTTTGTAAACGGACATATTTTTTAAAATTATCAATGACAGTTCGAATATCATCCATTCCTTTTGATGACAGTTGTGAATAAATAATCGACTTTAATATTCTTTTATTGTCTACTATCGCTTCGTCTGCTACCCGGTAAGGTAATATGTATTCTTTAAATTCTTCGAAAGAAATAGATTTGAGTAAAGGAGAATGTCTCCATTCATAAAATGCCTGTTCAATGTTTTCTATTAAAAAATTAGCGGCAATAATTTGGTTGTCGGGTATTGAATTTGCCTTTTCTGTCAATGGTACAATCAGATGGAATTGTTTACTTAGAACTTGCTTTATAGAATCGTTTGGTATAACAGATGGATTGGCAATGCAGATGGAATCTGTTTTTTTGAAATAACTGAAATATCTGTCTGAAAGAGTATAATTGACTCTACTCTTATGGTAAGGCATATTACCTATTAAAAAACAGGCGGCTTCGAATTTGATGTTGTCGCTATCTTTATAATGCTCCAGAACTTTGATTAGTTCTTGTTTATTGTTACCGGAAAGTGCAAGTGCCTTTTCTACTTCTTTAGGATAAGGTGAACAAGAGAAAAGTAGTAAAAGGCACACTGTAATGAATAAAGTAGCTTTTCTAAGCGATTTCATAATTGCTAAACGTTTTAATTGCTTGCAAATATGTTCGCTTTTATTGGAATATAATGTTCGAAAATTACTACTTTATTTCCAATTTTGACTATAAATGATTATCGGGTCAAAATCTTTCTTGAAAAGTTCTATCCCAGGCTTCGCAAAGCGCTTGCATGGAAGGGAACAATAAATCAGCTCCCGCATCCAGCAATACCTGTCCGTTCAGTGGCCCCGTGTTGACGGCAATAGTGAAGATACCCGCCTTATGTCCGGCTTCCACTCCTAACGGAGCGTTTTCTATGACAACGGCTTCATCCGCTTTCAATCCGCCTTTTTTTAGCGCCATCAGATAAGGTTCAGGATGTGGCTTTCCGTATTTCACATCGAAAGCCGTAACCATCAACTCCTTTTTGAACATTCCCGGAAAGTTGTGCTCCAATCGCTCGAGCAGCGATAACTGTCCCGAACCGGTCACTACCATAGGAACCAGTCCTTCACTCTTTATTTTTTGTAATAACTCCCATGCACCGGGCATACGTTCCGCTTCCGCATACGAATTGAACAGGACACTTTTCTCCTGATAGATACTTTCTATTTCTTTCTGGGTAGCTTCCCTGCCCAGTTCACGTTGGAACACGATGTTGATAGTAGCAGCTCCCGTCCGTCCTTCGTGCATATACGCTTCTTCGCGGCTGAGAGTGAGCCCGTGAGATTTCATTACTTTATGCCAGGCTTCGGAATGGTAGGGCATAGAGTTGAAAAGTACGCCATCCATGTCGAACAGGACGGCTTTCAGTTTCTTTTTCATACTTAGTACGTCGTAGAATCTTTTTTCGTAATACTTATTTTTTTATTATCATTTTCTTCAGTTCGGGCAGGGTGATGACTACATCATAGTGATTGCCCGATTTCGTTCCGATATATCTGTAAGCTACGCTTTTATCATTATTGATGCAGGTTTTCAAGAATACCTGAGTTGCCGGGTCGGACTGTGCTGCCAAGTTGGCAACAATTCCCTTTTTCACCTCTCCCGCATTTGCTTCAATCTGGCTGATGGGGCATGCGTCTTCATCTACTTTGCAGATATAAACAACTGATTCGTCACTGAGTTCAATTTTTTCTATAACGATTTCTTCGCTGGCTTGCATCGGGAATTGCAGATTTGCCATTTTCAGTTGCGCCTCAAGTTTGGCACGTTCGCTTTGTGACGGGTCGGATTCTGCCTTGAGAACTTCTTTCACTTCCTCGGAAGTGAGTTCGCAAACTGCCTCTGCGCCGGAGTCTTTCCCTACAAACTTCATTTGGAGTCCTGCGTTACATTCGGCTACCAGTTTAAGCATCTCTTTGACATCCTTCGCCGGATTCCGGAACATAATCTTTATGGACTCTTTCATGCTTTCGGGATTGTCCTTCAAGATGGCTATATCGGTAATGCTCTCGTTCATGTTGAGCGTGTACACCACATTGCTCCCGTCATAGATGATGCTGGTAATGGTGCCGACTTCTCCCATATCCATTGGGCATTGTTTGTTTGCAATAGCAACTACTGCTTTGAGTTTGCTTTCCTGGCAACTACTGATTGACAACGTCAATAATAACAAGCTACATAGCAACACGAATCCGTAGGATTTCTTTAATAAATTCCGTTCCATTCTATTATTTTTTTAAGTTGAGTCGTTTTAAATCATCCCCATATACGAGGCAAAGATAACGATAAAAAATGAGAGATGAAGTAGAATGGCAAGATAGTTGTAAACAAGGCTGTTATGTGATTAACTACACAAATATTTGCTGTTTAGAAGATTATGTGTATTTTTGTAGCGTTATAAACTCGACGATAGCATGAAAAAGAGAGTATTATTGTTGCTACCATTGTTTTTAGGCGCTTGTTCCAATAGTGGGGAAAGTCCTGTGATTAAAATCGAGAAGCTATACGTGAAGGCTGAATCGAATAGTGATAGTGCAAAAGAAGAAGACTATGCCAATAAGATGGATGAGCTGCCGGCTCTGAAAGTGGGAGACGAGGTAAAGGCTCTTTTACTTTTGGATGGAAACGGCTCTGAATTGAAAACTTTCAAACTTCAGAAAGATAATGATGAGACATTGTCTACCAAACTCGTCTATCAGAAGACCGAAGTGTCTACCGAAGGAAATCTGACGGATGAAGAGAATGGTCAACTTCGTTTTAAAGATGGTGTGACGCAGACCAGAATCATGGTGCGGGCTAGCATTGCACATGTGGATAAGAACGGTGATGTAAGACTGGAATTCTATCTTTCCTCTAAAGCTGAATGTGAAGGTGCGCAAGAGGAAATCGGCTTAAAAACAAAAGTCGATGATGAAAAAGAAGAATAAAGGTAACGAAAAAGTATAAAACGACTTGAGTATAGAATATAAAAAAAGAAGCGATTTACAGAAAATCGCTTCTTTTTTTATATATAGACTTTATTTTATTACAGTTTAGCACGAATCGCTTTAGACTCTTCTTCGTAACCCGGTTTGTCAAGCAAAGCAAACATATTCTTCTTGTATGCTTCTACGCCCGGTTGGTTGAACGGATTCACGCCCAGCAGATAACCGCTGATACCGCAAGCCTTTTCGAAGAAATACAGCAAACCACCGATATTGTACTCGCTCAATGAAGGAAGAACGATACGCATATTAGGTACGCCACCGTCTACGTGAGCTAGCTGAGTACCGAGTTCAGCCATCTTGTTCACTTCGTCCACACGCTTGCCGGCAAGGAAATTCAGACCGTCGAGGTTGGCTTCGTCAGAAGGAACTTCCAGTTTATGGTCTACCTTATCCAGTGAGATGACAGTTTCGAAGATAGAACGTTCGCCTTCCTGAATCCATTGGCCCATAGAGTGAAGGTCGGTAGAGAAGTCTACTGATGCAGGGAAAATACCCTTATTGTCCTTACCTTCAGATTCACCGTAAAGCTGTTTCCACCATTCGCTTACATAATGCAGTTTCGGGCAGAAGTTGACGAGGATTTCGATTTTCTTTCCGTTTCTGTACAGTTCGTTACGGGTAGCAGCGTAGATAGCAGCAGGGTTTTCGGCAAACGGAACGTCTGCGCCACATGCTTTCTCCATGTCGGCAGCACCGGCCACCAATTTATCAATGTCGAATCCGGCAACAGCAATCGGCAGCAAACCAACCGGAGTCAGTACAGAGAAACGTCCGCCTACATTATCAGGGATGATGAATGTTTTGTAACCTTCCTTGTCGGCAGTAACACGTGCAGCACCTTTCTTGGCGTCTGTTACGGCAACGATTACTTGTTTTGCAGTTTCTTTGCCGCGTTGGTCTTCACATTGCTTCTTCAGCAAACGGAAAGCAAGCGCAGTTTCGGTAGTAGTTCCCGATTTAGAGATATTGATAACACCGAATTTCTTATCTTTCAGATATTCAGTGAGCTCATACAGATAATCTTCGCTGATATTGTGTCCGGCATAAATCATGACAGGAGCCGTTTTCTTTTCCTGCAACCAAGTGAAGCTGTTGGACAAAGCCTCGATAACAGCACGTGCACCCAAGTAGCTGCCACCGATACCGGCAACGATTACCACTTCGCAATTATCTCTCAATACTTTTGCGGTAGCGTTCAAATCAGCCAGATGTTCTTTGGTGATGGAAGAAGGCAGGTGTAACCATCCTAAGAAGTCATTTCCTTTGCCCGTTCCTTTTTCAAGCATTTCCTGTGCGGCTTTTACTTCAGCTTCGTAGGCAAAAACCTTTTCTTTGGAGATGAATCCAAATGTTTTTTCAATGTTCAAGCTAATCATATCTTTCTTGTTTAAAGGTTATCTAAAAGAATCAGTTAGTAATTTAATCTCAATCATAGGTGAGATACGTTCATACAGGATGTTGTACACAGCGTCCAGTATCGGCATATTGACATGATGATGCTTGTTGATTTCCTTGATACACTTCGTACCATAGTAACCTTCGGCAATCATCTCCATTTCAATCTGCGCACTCTTTACGGAATATCCTTTCCCTATCATCGTGCCGAATGTCCGGTTACGGCTGAAGTTGGAGTATCCCGTCACCAGCAAGTCACCGAGATAAACAGATTCATCTACGTTTCTGTTCAGCGGGTGCACCGTATTCAGGAAACGGTTCATCTCCTGGATAGCATTGGAAATCAGTACAGCCTGGAAGTTATCGCCATATTTCAGTCCGCTGCAAATGCCGGCGGCGATGGCATACACGTTTTTGAGTACCGAACTATATTCGATACCCGATACGTCGTCACTAACAGAGGTCTTGATAAAACTGCTTCCCAGACGGCGCGCGAAGATACGTGCTTTGTCTTTGTCCGGGCAGGCAATGGTCAGATAAGAAAGGCGTTCCAAGGCAACTTCTTCCGCGTGGCAGGGCCCTGCCAGTACAGCTATGTTTTCGGGTGGTACGCCATATTCCCTGGTGAAGTATTCTGATACAATAATATTATCGTCGGGTACGATTCCTTTGATAGCGGTGATGATGAACTTATCCTTTATCTTCGTTTTCAGCTTTTTCAAGTGAGCCTTCAGATAAGGGGAAGGAGTGACGAAAATCAGCGTATCCGATTCTTTCACAACATCATTGATGTTGGAACTGAAAGAGATACGCTTGGTATCGAATTTCACTCCTGTCAGATAAGCCGGATTGTGCCCCAATCTCTTGAAATCGGCGATGCGGTCGTCGCGTCGCATATACCAATTGATAGAGTCTTCTTGAGCCAGACACATCTTCGCAATAGCTGTGGCCCAACTTCCACCGCCCATTATCGCTATCTTACCGGGTAATTTCATTTGTATGGTTTTGGATGAAGAACTTATTTAATTTTCTGTATCCATTCAGTTACATCGTTTACCGACGGACTGGTCAGCTCTAATTTGTATTTCTTGTTGATGCCGCAGATGTCCTGGTGTAGCTTCTGCGCATTGACATCTTTCATGTCTTCTACGGTGTTGTAGCCGGCTTTCTGAATAACAGGCACCCAGTCTTCAGCTATACCCAGTTCCATGTATTTGGCGGCTGCGTCTTTCTTCACTACCTTTTCCGGGCGCATTTGCGGGAAGAATAACACTTCCTGAATAGTAGTCTGACCTGTCATTAACATAACCAGACGGTCGATACCGATACCGATACCCGATGTAGGAGGCATGCCATATTGTAAAGAACGCAGGAAGTCCTGGTCGATAATCATTGCTTCGTCGTCTCCCTTGTCAGCCAGACGCATCTGTTCCTTGAAACGTTCTTCCTGGTCGAGCGGGTCGTTCAATTCCGAGTAGGCGTTCGCCAACTCCTTACCGTTCACCATCAATTCAAAACGTTCAGTCAGTCCCGGCTTGGAACGGTGCATCTTGGTCAGCGGAGACATTTCCACCGGATAATCGGTGATGAAAGTCGGCTGTATATAAGTACCTTCGCAGAACTCTCCGAAGATTTCATCAATCAGCTTGCCTTTACCCATCGTGTCGTCGATTTCTTCCATCTTCAGTTCCTTGCACACCTGGCGGATTTCTTCTTCGCTCTTGCCGTTCAGGTCGTATCCTGTCTTTTCCTTGATAGCATCGAGGATAGGCAGACGGCGGTAAGGAGCCTTGAAACTGATAGTCTTTCCGTCAACAACGCTTTCCGTACAGCCGTTCACAGCCATACAGATGCGTTCCAACAACTGTTCGGTGAAGTTCATCATCCAGTTGTAATCCTTGTACTGAACATAAAGTTCCATACAGGTAAATTCCGGATTATGGGTTTTGTCCATACCTTCGTTACGGAAGTTCTTACCTATTTCATATACACCTTCAAAACCACCTACAATCAGTCTCTTCAGATAAAGCTCTGTTGCGATACGCAGATAAAGGTCAATATCCAGTGAGTTATGGTGCGTGATGAACGGGCGTGCGCTTGCTCCGCCGGCAATAGATTGAAGGATAGGAGTTTCCACTTCTGTGTATCCGGCTTCATCGAGAACGCTGCGCATTGTTTTCACTACGGTGGCGCGCTTCAGGAATGTTTCTTTTACGCCGTCGTTTACCACCAGGTCAACATAACGTTGGCGATAACGGAGTTCGGGGTCTTCAAAAGAGTCGTAAGCTACGCCGTCCTTATATTTTACGATAGGCAGCGGTTTGAGAGACTTGGCGAGTACAGTCAGCTTCTTTGCATGGATGCTGATTTCACCCATCTGCGTGCGGAACACGAAGCCTTCGATACCTACAAAATCACCTAAGTCGAGCAGGCGTTTGAATACAGCGTTGTACAGTTCCTTGTCTTCTCCCGGACAGATGTCGTCACGGGTGATGTACACCTGGATGCGACCTTTGGAGTCCTGTAATTCGATAAAAGAAGCTTTACCCATTACGCGGCGGCTCATGATACGTCCGGCTACGGAAACCTGGCGCGGCTCGTCCTCGTCTTTGAATTCAGCTTTAATGTCTGTAGAGAAAGCATTGGTTACATACTCTGCTGCAGGGTATGGGTCGATACCCATTGCACGAAGCTCATTCAGGCTGTTGCGTCGAATGATTTCCTGTTCACTTAGTTCTAGTATATTCATTTCGTTACGTATTAACTCAATTTTGTGGGCAAAAATACGAAACTTTTCTCATATATCCCGTAATCTGTCTCTTTTTTGTATCTTTGCGCCCTCAAACTAATAGGTATGACAGGACAAAAGACACCCACTGCGTTGGGAACGGAAAAGATTGGAAAGCTTTTAATGCAGTATGCCATTCCGGCAATTATCGCCATGACGGCGTCTTCTCTTTATAATATGGTAGATAGTATTTTCATCGGTCACGGGGTAGGGGCAATGGCTATCTCCGGATTGGCGCTGACCTTTCCGCTGATGAATCTCGCCGCCGCTTTCGGCTCGCTGGTCGGTGTGGGAGCGGCTACACTGGTTTCGGTGAAGTTGGGACAAAAAGATTATGATACGGCACAGCGGGTACTCGGCAATGTGCTGGTACTGAATATTATCATCGGACTTGCCTTTACGGTCGTCACATTGATATTTCTCGACCCTATTCTTTATTTCTTCGGCGGTAGTGATGCCACGGTAGGGTATGCCCGCGATTATATGGTCGTTATCTTATTGGGTAACGTCGTCACCCACCTTTATTTAGGTCTGAATGCCGTACTTCGTTCGGCGGGGCATCCGCAGAAGGCGATGTATGCCACGATTGCTACGGTGGTGATTAACACGATACTCGACCCTGTTTTTATCTATGGCTTCGGCTGGGGAATACAGGGGGCGGCTATCGCTACCATTACGGCACAGGTCATCGCACTGGCATGGCAGTTCAAGCTATTCTCTAACAAAGAAGAACTGTTGCACTTCCATAAGGGAATTTTCCGGTTGAAGAAGAAAATCGTAGTCGATTCATTGGCTATCGGTATGGCGCCTTTCCTCATGAATCTGGCAGCCTGCTTTATCGTCATTCTGATAAATCAAGGTTTGCAGCATCACGGCGGAGACTTGGCTATCGGAGCGTTCGGTATCGTCAACCGGCTGGTATTTCTCTTTGTCATGATTGTAATGGGACTGAACCAAGGCATGCAGCCGATTGCCGGTTACAACTATGGAGCCAAGCAATATCCGCGTGTGACAAAAGTTTTGAAAATAACGATTTATGCCGCTACTATCGTAACCACAGTCGGGTTTCTGATGGGAATGTTGATTCCCAAACTGGCGGTTTCTATCTTTACGACCCACGAAGAACTGGTGGAAATCTCCGCTAAAGGACTGCGTATCGTCGTAATGTTCTTCCCCATTGTCGGTTTTCAGATGGTGACTTCCAATTTCTTCCAGAGCATCGGTATGGCAAGCAAGGCAATCTTCCTTTCGATATCCCGTCAGGTTCTTATCCTGATTCCCTGCCTGCTGATTCTTCCTCGTTATTATGGACAATTAGGAGTGTGGATAAGCATGCCGATTTCCGATCTGACAGCCAGTCTGGTAGCGGGAACAATGCTTTGGTGGCAGTTCCGGCAATTCCGGAAGAAGCCTGTCTGACGACTGGTTTGCTGCAATACTTTTCGAGAGTACAACAATTTTGTTTATAGAGCAAGTTTTTCTCAACGATACTCATGCTTATGAGAAAAAATACTCATACCTATGAGAATATATTCTCATGCCTATGAGTATTTTTTCTCATAGGCATGAGTATTTCCCCCTGCTAGAATGCCCTGAAACGGCATTTTCTTAGCGTTTATGATAAGGGCTTTACCAGTCGAATAAATTTATGTATTTGTCGAATTCAGGTTTGGTTTCGATGCCATGTTTTAGAAAGACGGCGGCAATCTGTTCTTGTTCGTCAGGATGCAGCATCCGTTCTTTGTTACGGATACGGTAAAACATGCTGCGTCCCATTAAGGAATATAATTCTTTGCGGATGGTCACGGCTGTAGTATATGGAATGTTGTCCAATATATGGTCCATTCCGCAAGCAAAGCGTGAAGTGCAGTAGGGCTTGAAAAAGTTGCAGTTGTTCTCATTTCCTGCTATGTGGTTTGGGTTGACTGTTCGGAAATCAGTAACGTTTTGCGGTATGCAGAGCGTAGCTTGATGGCGTAGGCATTTATTGCGGCGCGGACATTTGCTGTGGGTGCAGTATAAATAATTCTTAGGGATGTCGTTAAAGTCAATTTTTGGGTCCATGATTCTCGATGCTTTTATAGTTTGCTGTTGTTTTCATATTCTGTTTACGGGTGGCAAACTTACACAAAAACGCCGGAATAATCGAATGAACTCGGAAGAATAATGCAACTTAGATTGAACATAAGGTAGTTTATGTAGGGGAGAGGTGCTTTAATAACGGAGTGTCACAATTGTATCTCTGTCAGCCACTTCCATATAGGCACTACTTCTATTGTCAGTTCATTCCTTTGGATAACCCGCTCATCATTGCGGGTGACAACTTGTAGTTTCTGTGCTTTTAAAAAATTAGCAGCTTTAACTAAGGCATTCACTTCACGTTCCATTGTTTGGCTATCTGTGATATTGTAGGATGCTTGAATGAGCCAATCCTTTTCGGGCAAATAAAAATCAACTTCTATATTCTGATGATAGAAATAGACTCCTTCTCCAAATGACCGATGTAGGGTAACAGCTATAAGGTTTTCTAATAACAGGGTTTCCGGCTTGAAAATGAATAGGTTCAGAATTCCATTATCAATAAAATAGTACTTTTGGTTTGTTTCGCGCTCTGCAAATCTGGCGGCATAGTTTTCGATACTGAATATCAGCCACGTCTGTTTCAGGTAACCTACATAATCAATAATCGTTTTCACTCCTATGCTTTCTCCGGCAGAAGAAACGATGTTCTTTAATCGGTTGTAGGATGAAGGCTGCATCACACTTTCTGCCAGTTTCTTTATCAATAAACGCATAGAATCTGTATTGCGCAATGCATACCGGGCTACTAAATCGCCGAAAAATATCTTTTGATATAACCCGCTTAACCACGAACGCTTGTCTTCGAACATCCTTAATTCCGGAAATCCGCCATTATAAAAGTAAGTATCGAAAGTACGTATGACTTCGTTTCGGGCTGACGGGGAATAAAGCCAGTTTGGTTTTAAATATATTTCATGCATTGACAGGAACTCCTCGAAGGAGAATGGATAGACTTGCTGAATTAGAAAGCGTCCGCCAAGTGTTGTCGCTATTTCGTTGCTCAACATTTGTGCATTGCTTCCCGTTACATAGACATGGTATCCTTTGTCGGCAAGCCGGCGAACAAACTTTTCCCAACCCGGCACAATCTGTATTTCGTCAAGAAAGAAAATAGGTTGGTAAGGGAACGTTTCTTCATAGGCTCTCTTTATGTCATCCAGTTCTCCGGACTTTAAGCCTGTAAAACGTTCATCCTCAAAATTGATGTAAAGGAATTCTTCTATTTGATGTCCTGCTGCCAGGAGCTCGTGTATGCGTTGATACATTAAGTATGATTTCCCCGCACGCCGAATACCCAGAAATACATAATTTCCTTTATCTTCGAACTTGAAAGGACGTTGCATATATTTTATATTCTGTACAAACTCCTGATTTTCACCGATAATAAGTTTGATAAGTTCCTTATCCATAACTGTCTTTTATTTTATATGTAGAACACAAATATACTCATTTTGTTTTGTATACGAAACAAAATAAGGCGTATTTTATTTTGTATGCGAAACAAAATCCTTATTGGAACCTATCTTCTTAGATAAATACGTTTTAATTATGCAATCATCATTCGTTTTCTTTCCTAAACATTTATAACTCTCTCTTGTTATTTTCCAAAAAGTATTTGTATCTTTGTCATTGGAACGTAGCATGCCGTTTTATGGTATGCGATTGCGCGTTTCCTCGGCTAGTAGGAAATTGTAGCGAATTTTTTAGTGCATGCCGGGAAGACGCCTGTGCTTCTATGACTTCTCATAGGGTACGGGCTGTCTGCCCGTATGTGCTGGGTGTTCGCTACAACCTCCTACTAGCGGGATTAGATAGCTCCGTACTCTTTTTATAATAAAAAGGTACGGAACAAGTTAATTACTAACTTAGTTCCGTTTTTTTATGTCACACTGGCTCACAACAAAACAAATGTCCGAGAGACATGGCATTCAGGAATCGACCCTTAAAAGCTGGGCGAATCTTGGATATATCACAAGTTCCCGAATCGGAGAACAACTTTTCCTGGATGATGAAAGTCTGGCTGCTTATCTGGAAGCTCACAAAAGGGTAGGATTAGAAATGGATTATCTCTCTAAGATGATAGAAGAAAAGAAGTTGGAGCGCGATTTTATCCTGTCTAAATATGATGATTTGCTTTATGTCCTAAGGACTCAGAAAGCGTGCAAACCTTTGTATGCAATCATTATCCGCGAACTGGCTCAATTAATAATTCATCCCGAAGGTCGTGATATTTTCTATTCCATTTCTATAGGAGAACCCATAGAGAAAGTCGCCTGCCGACATCGAATCACCTACGACCGCGCATTGCAGATTTATAATTCTCACCTTAAAGGCTTGAAACTGAGGAAGAACATGTTGGCTACCTATCGGAAACGTGCCATAGATGCCCGTTTCCTGTCATTGGTCGAAGACAGGAAGAAAGTAAACTTGGAACAGGATGAAGAGATACTTAATTTATCAATTCGGAAAGTAGCTGATACCCGATTGGCTAATGTTTTGCATAATAAAGAGATACGGACAGTAAAGGAGTTGTTTGAAGTAGTATCGCTAGGGGGATGGAAAAGTATATTAGGGATAGAAGGCGTCGGAAAAACTTCATACTACCGGTTGTTGTCCAAACTCCAAATGCTGGGAGTAGTCGATGAAAGTTTGGATAAAATCCTTTCTAACTATTCCGAGTAATGACCTTTTGAATGAAAATAGTGGCTATTCTCATAATTTGAATGTTAATTCAGTTAAAATGAGAGATTTTGTATGAGAAAATAAGTATTTTTAATGGCTACAATTCACTTTGTGAGAATTGTGGACATCAAACAGATACAAACAAGTATAATATATAAGAAGTATATAAATCTACATTTTACATGAAAACACGAATATACATCACACTACTGATTCTTCTGCATGTCACCATGCAAGCCTTGGCAGAAGAACCCCGAAAGATAATAATCCGTGGCGATGAAGCTTTTCCGCCCTATGAATTTATCAATGACAAAGGCGAACCTGACGGCTTTAATATCGATTTGACGAGAGCTGTGATGAAAGAACTGGGATTACCTTATGATTTGCAGTTGGAAGACTGGACGGAAGCTCTTCGGCAATTTGAAAACGGGGAAGTCGACTTGATTACAGGGGTAGCGAAATTGGAAACTCCGGACAAACGTTTTTATCTAAGTAAAGCCCATAGCTATGTGGATTATATTATAGTATGCCGGAAAAATGCTCCTGTCCGGAGTGCAAGGGAGCTGTCGAAGAAAAGCATTATTGTCCAGAGATATTCTTTACCGCACAGAAAGTTGGTAGAAATGGGTTATGAAACCGGACTTATTGTTGTGGATAATATGATGGAAGGCTTGAACCGATTGTCGCAGGGCGAAGGAGACGCAGCGGTTTGTCCCGGCAATATGGCACAAGGCCTTATATATAAAGATGGATTGACCAATTTGATTATTGTCGATTCCGGTTGGCCTCTTCGGGAATATTGTTTTGCCAGTACTGATTACCGGTTACTCGAACAGATTGACGCAGCGGTTCTCAAGTTAAAGAAGGCTGGTGTGTATGACCGGATATATATGAAATGGCTGGGTGAGAAACCGGTATTCACTATCCCGTTGTGGCTCTACTCTCTTTTGGGCGCGCTTCTGCTGACGGCTGTGTTGCTTTTTATTTTTGTCAGTGTCTATAAGAAAAGGGTGAAGAGAGGTGAGAAACTGCTCAAAGAAGAAAATGAGAAACTTAATGCCCTCTTGCTTGAAAACAGAAAGCATGAGAAGATGATGAGGGAACAGGAGACAAGACTGGATTTGGCTATGGAGGCAGGTGATATTGCCGCCTGGATATATCAGCCGGAAACACAGGAAATCAAGACTCTGCGTGGAAATGCGCTTGCCGGAAAAGGGCTTAGTATGGAAGAAAACCTGCAAATACTTCATCCGGCCGACCATGCTATACAAAAGGGACTGTTTGAAACTCTCTTGGGGGGAGAGAAAGATACAGCGGAAGCGATATTCCGTTATATGCACGAAGACGGCACTTACCATTATTATGAAAGTCGTATGATAGTGCGGAGGGAAGAGGGGGAGGACGTCGCCATACTGGGGACTCAGAAAGATATTACCAAAGAGGTGCATAACAACAAAATGTTGAATGACACCGTCGAAAAACTTCGTTTTGCCATTCAGACAGCCCGTATGGCGATGTGGGAATTTGATTGCAAGACGCTGGTATTTACTTCTTATAACGACCCGGTAGCCGACTATAAAGACGGTGCCCCTATTTCGATAAACACTTATGACAGCTATTTCCAAAAGGACGGAACCGAATGGGACTTGCTGGAAGAGGCCACACGGATTATGGCTGAAGGAGAGGAAAAGACATACCGCTTCATTGTGAAGATGAAGACCAAATATGATTCGGACTGGCAATATTGTGTAGTGCGCGGCGTGCCGATGGATAAGGATGCAACCGGCAGGGTGATAAAATATCTGGGCGTCAGGCTGAATATCACCGAACAGATGAACTATCAGAAGCTCCTGGAGCAGGAAAGGGAAGATGCACGGCAGGCTGACAAATTGAAATCTGCTTTCCTGGCGAATATGAGCCACGAAATCCGTACTCCGTTGAACGCCATTGTGGGCTTCTCGGGATTGCTTCAAACGACGGAAGAACCGGAACTTCGGCAAGAGTTTATTAATATTATCAATAATAATAATGACCTGTTGTTAAGGCTGATAGGTGATATTCTGGATTTGTCGAAGATAGAATCCGGGCTTATGGAATTGAAACCGGAACTTTTCGATTTGTCGGAAACATTCAAGGAGACATATGTAACGTTGAAGCAACGATGCACGAACTCCGAAGTCGAGTTTCTCGGATATAATCCGTATAAGAGTTGCAGGGTGAATCTGGACAAGAACCGTTTGGTACAAGTGGGAACGAACTTTATTACCAATGCTATCAAGCATACCCAAAAGGGATATATACGTATGGGATACGAATATGTCGACGAAGGAGTCAGGATATTTGTGGAAGATACAGGGTGCGGCATTCCGAAAGAAAAGCAATGCAAATTGTTCCAGCGTTTCGCCAAACTGGATGATTTTACGCAAGGAACGGGATTGGGACTGGCTATCTGTAAGGCAATTGTCGATGTGCAGGGTGGTAAGGTCGGTGTGGATAGCGACGAAGGAAAAGGCAGCACCTTTTGGGCTTGGTTTCCGTGCGAAGCGGAGATTGAAGAAGCGGATACTGAAGAAGAGACGAAGGCAAAGCCCGCAGACGAAATTTCAGGGTTGTTGATGAATAAGCCGGATGTACCACAGGCAGACGGGGTTCGACGGAAGTCCATATTAGTTGCCGAAGACATCGACAGCAACTTTATGTTGGTAAAAGCCATTCTGAAAAATGTAGAGCTAACCCGTGCCATTACTGGGAAAGAGGCTGTGGAATTAGCCGCTGCTCATCATTATGATGCCATTTTAATGGATATGAAAATGCCTGTTATGAATGGCATTGAAGCCACACGGAAAATACGGGCGTTTGATAAGACTACTCCCATTATCGCGGTGACTGCTAATGCCTTCGATTCTGACAGGGTTGAGGCCATGAAGGCTGGATGCGATGCGTTCGTGACAAAGCCGGTCAAGAAAAAAGAGTTGGAGGATATGTTGAGGGTATAGGAAAACATAAGGTTATTGGACGGAAGAAGCTATTTCCGCCCGAATCCTGCTTAACGATTGTGGCGTTATCCACAAGTAAGATGCGATATGTTTCAGTGGGACATATTGCAGTAATTCCGGAGTCTCTTTGATAAGAGTGAGGTAGCGCTCTTTGGCTCGCGGGCTTCCGGAATTGATAAGCCAATTCTCCTGTAAGAGTAATTGATGATCCATGAGGCGAAGTCCCAGATTGGCGAGTCCGATAGAGGAAGAAAATAACTGGTTCAAAGCGGTACGGGAAATGCGATAAGCTACGCTGTCGCACATCGCTTCAATATTTATCAGGGAATAGGCATTATCGACATATCCCCAGACGGAGAAAGCGGCTTCTCCGTCTGAAGCAAACCAGATAGTAGTATCTACTCCTTCTTTATGGTAATATGCCCGCCAGATTCCTGTTCTTATGAAATAAAGGTTGTTGTTCTTTGTTCCTTCGCGGACTATTAATTCCCTTTTTTTGAAATGTACTTCTTCCATACAGTCCAGTAAAGTCTGTATATCGATTTCTTATACTTTATACTTGCCGCAAAGTTTCTCAATGAATGCATCCATGCAGCAAAGATACTCATCATTGGCGGACAATGAAATGATCTTTTAGATAAATTCCGATAATATAAAGTGTTGTCAGTAACTCGGCTAGCGGAACGGCGAGCCAAATGCCCTTCACGCCAAGAAGCGGTGGTAGAGCAAAGAACCCGATTAGCATAAAGACGATTCCTCGGAGAAGGGTAATGATAGTAGCCCTCTGTCCCCGTTCGATGCTTTGATAATAACCGATTCCTATCATATTCGCTGCAAAGAAAATAAATCCGATGCTGAAATAAGGAATACCGTTCACTGCGATATCAAATGCCGGATAGCTACGGTCGATGAATAATGCGACAATTTCCTGGCGGCATAGAGCGGTGATAACGAGGAAGCTGATTCCGCAGATTAGAGCTGTTCGGAGGGCAAGATGAAAAGCTTTCCTGACACGTCCGGGTTGTCCGGCTCCGAAATTATAGCTGATAATCGGTTGGGCGGATTGCGCAATGGCATTGTAGACCATGAAGATGATAGGGAAGAAGTAGCAGGCAATGCTGAATGCGGCTACTCCGTCTTCTCCGAGATGACGGATGAAAACGTAGTTTCCCAGAAACATCATACAGGCGATAGATGCCTCGCTGATGAAAGCGGAAGTTCCTAACTTTATCATATAGCTGACGTTACGCAATGTCAGCATCAGACTTTTTAGACTTAACTTGATGCGGTACAGACTGATAGTACGGGAGAACCGGGCAAGGTAAACCACTGTCATAAGTCCCCCTACTACTGTTCCCAAGCTGGTGGCAAAGGCGGCTCCCATCATTCCCCAGCCAAACTCGAAAATGAAAATATAGTCTAATATGATATTGAGCATTGCTGCTACGGCATTGCACATCATGGCATAATTGGGCGAACCGTCCAGGCGGATAAAGAACATACCTGTGCTCAATAACTCGTAAAACACAAGGAAAGGCAGATACCATAACATATATTTTATCACAAGCGGCAGCAGTTTTTCCGAACTGCCGAGAAATCGTCCCAAGGGTTCCACAAAGTAGAAGCACAAAGCCGACATAATCAGTATAATGAGTGCGGAGAAAACAAGTGCCTGAGTGATATTAATACTTGCTGCCTTCCGTTTGCCTTGCGATAAATGAATGGAAGCAACTACCGAGCCGCCGATTCCGAACATCAACCCGACACCGGCGGCAATCATAAAAAGTGGTGCTGTGATATTGACGGCTGCCAGTGCGTCACTACCAATCCCTTTTCCCACAAATATCCCGTCCGTAATGACGAATATAGCGGAGAAAACCATTCCGAGGACTGTAGGTATCAGTAATTTACGGAATAACGTGGAGATGTCCATACTGCCGAAATCTATACTATCTTTCATAACTTTCTATCTTTTTTTATTAAAGCGGGTACAAAGGTAGAGGTATGGAAGGAGATAAAAATTACCATTTGGTAAATTCTGCCTGGTCAGTTGGATTCCAATAAAAAATCATCCGTCCGCTTACGTTCCGTTTTCATCCGCCTGTTGCCGTAAGAAATGCTATCCGTGATTTTATCCGGATATAAAGGAGTGATTTTGGTTCCGATAATTAGAGCCAGTTCATGTTGCGAAAGATATTGGTCTACGTCAAAGGCGAAAGGTGGGCATGCCCAACAAGTATTATAACACCCGCACTGCCGGCAAAAGCTAATAAACTTCTCGGCATCCCGAGGGGAATATGATGTCGTTATTCTGGATAACCATTTGAAACACTTTGTTTCTCGGTGTGAAACGAAGTGTTTCACTGCTTGAGACGGAGTGTTCCACACCGAGAAACGAATAGTTTCATTAGAAGGAACATTTTTTGAAACAAATCGCTTACAAGTGAAGTTGTTGTCCTTTATCCGTAAACCCTTTATTCATCGAAGAAATAGCGAAAAGATGGTGGGGAGGATAGCAAGATTGAGAATAAATGTCCAGTGGGGAAATGTATTCGATTTCTGTAAAGATTCAGTATCGTATCGAAATGAGTATGCCCATAGCAGAGGATACGGAAGGTGAAATGGGAATTTTTAGGCACAGATGAGTAAAAACAGTTATTACGATATGGTTGGCAGGTCTTCTGACTTCCTGGTACTTCCCCAACCTTTTTCTATCGCAATCGGTTAGTGGCAAAAGTTAAATACCTAGAAGTTGAATGGAACTTCACGGCTTCGGAACTATCTGGAATTTTCACTTGGTTTCCTTTTAATTCAGACGGTTGATATGATGGCTATCTGAAGCCAATTAGGGGATGAATATAGCGAAATAATGGATAAAGCAAATATTTAGTTTATGTTTTATTTAATACATATGTTATTTTGTATATCTTTGTGCCCGGAAATTTTGGTGTCACTCTTCCGATGCTACGGAAGGAGTGGTGAAAAGGGAATCAGGTGCAAATCTTGAACAGACCCGCTGCTGTAAGCTCCGCTACAGTTTTCCTGCAATACTCAATCCACTGTCTCTATAATGGGGGACGGGAAGGGCGTCAGGAGAATGGAGTAAGTCAGAAGACCTGCCAAAATGGAATTTTTGTGGCTTTCCGGGAGTAAAGTTCCAAAAATGCAATTTATTTCCAGTAGAAATCAGGTATAAAACTGTTAGAGATTGCTATGTCGCTATTTCTATGATATTGCGTGCTGTATCAGCATGTAATCTTTTTGTATTTGAATGAATCAGATTGAGTTTAAAACGAATAAAATGAAAAGAAAGAATGTGAAACTTTTAGTAGCCTTCTCATGGGCTATGATGGGTGGAATGGCGTTGACTGCCTGTTCCGGTAATGACAGGGATTATGAATCTCCGGATGTATATTCTCCGTATGTGACTAAAGTATTGGATTTTTGTCCGGCACCGGGGCAGTTTACTAATTCAATTCCTGTATGGAAAGAAGGAGATACGCAGGAAGCAATGAATCAAAAAGCTCTCCATGCTATTGGAAATAATAAAAAGGGAATGGTGTCATTAGGTAGCTTTGGGGGATATATTGTTGTCGGTTTCGACCATACAATTGAGAATGTATCCGGTCAGCGTGATTTCCGTGTATTGGGTAATGCATTTTATGCAAACGATAATCCCAATCCTAATCCTCCCGGTAAAGGGGGAAGTGCTGAACCTGGGATAGTAATGGTGGCCTACGATGAAAATAAGAATGGGAAACCGGATGATGATGAGTGGTATGAGTTGGCTGGTAGTGAATATTATAAACCGACCACTAAAAAAAAGTATGAGATAACTTATTATAAACCAGACGAAAATACACCAGATAAAGAATATATCCGATGGACAGATAACTACACTGGGAGTGGTTATATAGAACGAATCAGTTATCATGCAGATGCACTCTATTATCCACAATGGACTGAAAGTGAAACTCTGACTTTTAAGGGAACATTATTACCTGATAATGGAGTAAATGAAGGAGAAAAATATAGTGAAGGGAATCCTTATTGGGTGCTTTATGCCTATGAGTGGGGATATGCCGACAATGTCTTGAACACAGAAGAAGGCAGTACATTTGATATTGATTGGGCGGTAGATTCGGATGGAAATAAAGTCGATTTGCCGGGAGTTGATTTTGTGAAAATATATACAGGTGTCAGGCAGACCTGTGGGTGGTTTGGAGATACATCCACTGAAGTCTGTGGGGTAGAAGATTTGCATTTGTTAAATAAATGATTTTATAACTTGAAATAATCAAAAGAGAATTTTATGAAAAAGTATTTCGTGTGGTTGGTAGTCGCCTTGTGTGTCGGTCTCGTTTCATGTTCTGATGAAAATGATAATAATGGAGGTAAAATATTAGAGGATGACACTCCCTCCGCTTTAGTGCCTTCAAATGGATTTTATGTTGCAAATGAAGATTGGTATGGACACGACAATGGGACTGTTAACTATTTTAAGAATGACGGTACGATAGTTTATCGCGCTTATCGTGCAGTAAATGGAGAAAATGAAACTTTTGGAGCAACTACTCAGTTTGCTACTATATGGGGAGATAATGCTTATTTTGTCTCTAAGCAGGGAAATCGTTTGGTGGTTGCCGATGCTAAGACTTTGAAAAAGAAGACTGTGTTTACTAACTTGGGGGGAGATGGACGTTCATTTCTGGGTATCAATGACAAACTGGGATATATTGGCTATAATGGCGGTGTCCGTAAGTTCGACATTGAGAATCTTACATTGGGCGACCCTGTTGAAGGAATCACTGGACAGATAGGGTCGATGTGCTATGCAGGTTCGTATGTATTTGTGTTGTCAGCGCCTTCAGTCTATATTGTAGAACCTGAAACGGGAACAATCAAACAAACACTGAATGGTTCTTTTTGTACATTAGCTCGTAGTAAAGACGGTAATGTATGGATTGCAACTTCTGCCAACCTGATTAAAATAAATCCGGAGACTTTGGAGCAGGAAGAAATTGCTTATCCGGACAATATGACAATCTCTGTTTCGTGGGGTTCATGGAATGCCGGAAGTCTTTGTGCAAGTACCCAGAAGAATGTATTATATTGGACGAAGGGAGCTAATGTTATAAAGTATGATATTGACAGTGGGACTGCTAATACAAGTTTTTATGTATTGGGCAAAGATGATGAAGATAAGCAATTGGCATTTTATGGCGCAGGTGTACGGGTAGACCCTATCTCTGATAATTTAGTACTGACAGTAAAAAGAAGCGGTTGGGGAAATAGCGGAAGTTTTAACTGGGTACATATTGTTAAAGCTGATGGTAATGTTGATAAAGTGATAGTTGTGAAAGGTGATAATGGTAGTGCCGACGGTTATGCCGGTGCAGGAGATGAAAATTATTATTGGTTTCCGGCCATGCCTTTCTTTGAAGATGCCAACTTACCTGAAATCTTAGTGAATCAGATTCGTTTGATCCCGGGAGAAACGAAAGCTGTGGATTTGAATCAGAAGATTGTAGATGCGGATAATATGTCTACAGCTATTATTCGTGAAGTTGAATTTGCGGAAAATGATCTTGTCTCTTACACATATGAAAAAGGAATTCTTACTGTGGCTGCGAAAACTGTAGAAGGAAGCACACTGTGTAAAGTCGTTGCTATATCTAATGGTAAACGCGTAGAAAAGACAGTACGTGTGGATGTTGTAATTGGTTGACTGTAATAAAATTTATTTTCAATAGTTAATGAAAGCTTGTTGGTTCACTAAGAAACCGACAAGCTTTTTATCTTATCCGTACCCTCATCTCCTGAGCATCGAATGTGATAGACTCATTTCTGAATAGTCTTTCTATATGACCGCTGGCTACCATTTCCCGGGCAGGCAGACTATATAATTGCGGATTGTCTATCAGCATGATAAAGTCGCAAAGTGACAAGGCGATATCCAAATCATGTGTAGAGAAGATGATACATTTTCCTTTTTCCTGTGCCAGTCTTTTAAGAAGCAGGCAGAGTTCGTAGCGATTGGGTAAATCCAGAAAAGCAGTCGGTTCGTCAAGCAGAATGACGGGAGTATCTTGTGCGAGTGCGCGGGCTATCATGATGCGCTGACATTCGCCGTCGGACATCTTATCCATTGTCTTCTCTGCATAGTCTGTCATGCCTACCAGCCGCATGGCTTCGGCTACCCGTTCTTTGTCTTCCGTTTGCAGTTGTCCTATCCAGTTTGTATATGGAGCACGTCCCAGTGCGACAACATCTTCGCAACGGAGGTTGGCGATACGCACCTTGTCGGTAGTTACGAAACTGATATTCCGGGCAAGCCTTTCCGGTTTCAGCAAAGCGATGTTCTCTCCTTGAAGGATGATCTCTCCTGTCTGCGTTTTTTCAAGTCCCATTATGGCACGTAGAAGGGTGCTTTTGCCGGTTCCGTTGCGTCCCAGTAAGGCGATGAGTTGTCCACCGGAGACTTGGGCAGAAACCTTATCCAACAATACGCGTTGGCCATATCCTAGTGTTAATTCCTTGAGTTGAATCATTTTATTATACGCAAGTTTTTAGCTATTACCCATAAGATGACCGGAACACCCAGCAAGGCGGTGATACAATTGACCGGCAATGTGAATTTCTTTGCAATGATGTCGCAGAGCAGCATACTGATGAGCCCTGTCAGTATTGTGCCGGGGACTAATAATCGGTGGTCGGCATTATTGAACAGCAGCCGCGTGATGTGTGGCACAGCCAGTCCGATAAAACCTACGGGGCCGCAGAAAGCTGTGACTGTTCCTGTCAGCAGGGCGGTAGAGAGGAAGATAAGCGTGCGTGAACGTTTGATGTTCATTCCCATTGTACGTGCATAGCTTTCACCCAACAGCAATAGGTTCAACGGTTTGATGCAGGCTACCGAGATTAACAGACCTATCAGTAATACCGGTATCATAATCCATAACTGATTTGTTGTGATATGCCCGAGAGAGCCCATTGACCATAGTGTGAACATTTTCAATTGCTCGGCAGAGCTTAAATATTGTAATATCTGGATAATGGCACCTGCCACATAACCAATCATTACTCCCATAATCAGGACACCCAGAATATTTTTCACTTTCCGGCTGATGATAGCTACTCCCAGTAGGATAACGGCGGTTCCTAGCCAGCCGGAACCAACGATGCCCATAGATTGCAGGAAAGGAAAGTCTGACCACCCGAGCAACGGAGCTCCCAGGATGAACAAAGCTACTCCCAGTCCCGCACCGGAACTTACTCCTAGCAGATAAGGGTCTGCCAACGGATTCTGGAAAACGGTCTGCATCTGTAATCCGCTTACGGAAAGGGCTATGCCTATCAGCGAAGCGACCACTACCCGTATGAAACGGATGGAAAGGAGAATGTTACGCGTCATTTCGTCACATTCGCCCCCGGTGAGTACCGCCCATATTTTGGAAATCGGGATATACGTGTCTCCGGTAGCCATATCTGCCAGTAGCAGCAGTATGGCTGCTATTCCTAATATGCTGAATAGTAAAACGGTATGTCTGCGGGACTGTTTCATTCCAGATGACGGTAATAATAAGGTGAATCGGATACTAATTCGGGATGAAAAATATGAATCAGGTCACGCAATACAACGTCGGGGCGTACTACTGCCGATTCCCAATAGTCATTGCCACCGGTAGCAGTCAGCCGCAAATTATTGTTATAGACGGTTTTCTCGCGTACGGCTTTGGCGTCGCTGAATTTGGAATTGATTGTTTTCAATTCATCCAGTGTGGCAGCCGAGCCTACGTTAATCCAATAGTCGGCTTTCTGTATCAGCCCGTAAGCAGTTTCGAGTCCGATAGGGGTAGAGCTGTTGGCGGTATTTTCTTTGTAGATATAGTCGGCTCCGGCGTCGGCAACCAGTTGTGCCATATAACTTTTCGTGGAAGGCATTACCCAACTGTCGTTCCAGGGAGTATTGAACATTACCGTGGGACGTTCTTCCGAGGATTTCGTGAGGGCTTTTAATGCCAGATAGCGTTCCGGTATTTCCCGGAATATTTCGATTCCCTTTTCCCGGCTGTCCGTCAGTTCGGATAATACGACCAGCCATTCCGCTTTGCCCAGTGGCGATTCTTCCAGATATTCGCCCATATATATATAAGGAATAGCGAGCTCTTTCAACTTGTCCGTCACGGCGGTCTGAGCGTCTCCGATACCATACAACAGTACGACGTCCGGTTTCAATCCGAGCAATAGTTCGTAGTTCATTTCGGGACCCATATCCTTGATTGAATCTTTGTGTGAAAGGACATAAGGATTCGACACATAATTAATGCCGGATACTCCGACAATGCGGTCTACCTGTCCCAGTGCGTCGAGCATGGCAATGTAGGAAGAAGACATACATACGATACGCTGTGCTCCGGCAGGAATGACGGGACCGGTAAATCCGGCAGGCGCCTGTTCGCCGTTGCGTGAAACGAAATAGGACATTTCTACATTTTCAGCTCCCTGCCACGGGTTGAAAACACGTATCAGGGTACTGGCTGCGTTGTCTGCTCCCACTATCTTGAATCCGGAAGCATATTCGGGAGTATATACGTCCTGTTTGAATGCTTCCAGAGATGTCTTTTTGTTGGATATGCAACTTGCCAGAAAGAAGAGGCATAGCAGTGAAAGAACCGGAAAAGCAGATTTAATCTTCATAATCATCTATTATTTTAATACTTAATACTTCAATAATTTATATCTTACTTCTTTTTCCCCCAGTGCGGGTTAATCCCGATAGTCAGACTATAATTCCTTCCCGGCATCGGGCGGCTGAGTACCGACACATATTCTTCGTTGAACAAGTTGAAAACGGAAAACTTCACGGACAGAGCCGTCTTTTTCCATTGAAACCGTTTTTCCAGCGATACATCGTTCATGTAGTAAGAATTCAGTTTATCCCTTTGGGTATATAGTTCGTTGCTTGAAGTCGTAAAACGTTCGCTGTAGTAATTATACTTGTATAGAAAGTAGAAATCCTTCCAACTCACTTGTCCCATGAGGGCTGCCGAATACTGGGGGATATAGACAAGCTGCTTTCCGACGGATACGTCTTCAGAGTTGGCAGGTTCACCGTTGTTGATTGCTTTGGTGAGGTTCCAGTTGGCATCGAGCCAGATTGTCCAGTCACCCAGATGCAGAGAGGCTTTTCCTTTCACTTCGAAGCCGTAGCTGTGTACCTGTTTCACGTTGCGCGGGGTCCAGTAACCTTTCGGGTGTGGCACCCAGAGAATCCAATTGTCGATGTGCGAATCGAAAGCCGTCACTTCACCTTTCAGTGAAAAGAGGTCATCCGATTTGATTGTAAATTCAATTCCCGTGTCGTATGTGAATCCCTTCTCCGGTAGCAAATCCGGGTTTCCTCCCGGCAGGAAGTAAAGGTCGTTCAGCGTGGGATAGCGGTAGTTGCGGGCGATAGATGCCTTGAGCATTAATCCGTAACGTGGCCAAAGCGTCACGTCGAGGAAAGCGGCGGGGATAGGCGGCGTAAATTTGTCGTCGTAGAACGTTTCCCGCAAGTCAAACGCCAATCCTATGCGCGAACAAGGCCGGTAGCGTGCGGTGGCAAGGGCTGACACTTCCGGACGGCCTTCAAAATACCCCGTTCCATGTATCGCTTCCCATGTGTCGGCATAATGGTATGCTCCGTTCACTGTTGCTCCGAACATCCACTTTTCAGTAGGTATATATTCCACGTTTCCTGACAGGAAGCCGGAATAAACATAACTGCTTGCGTTCTGCATTTGGTTGGCGGGTGTTTCTTCTGCATGTACATTATACGTGTATAGCATGTGTGTATAGGTATATCCCAGTTTACCGGACGCTTTCAGCTTTTCGGCAGTTTTGTCCCATCCCCCTACGGCACGGAATGTCGTTTCTTCCTGTCTGGTTTTATACTCTCTGTCTTTGTGCTGGTCGGTTGTCAGCATTGGTATTCCCCGGTCGGAGTTCATGAACCAGGCCGCCAATGAAAACTTATTGCCGTCTTTGCGGTCGTAGTAGAGCTCTTGCAGTGCGTGGAAGTCCTGATACTCGCAATTCTTGTTCCTGCTTTTTTCATATTCCTCGTTGTAGCTGCCGTCATCGCCGATGGATGCTTTTTCGTAATTGGTGTACTTGAAGTCATTCTTTGAATGGACGAAGTAGAGACGGGTGGAGCTTTGCCATTTCTCGCCTCCATAGCGGAAGTGCAGGAAATCGTCGAATGTCCGGTAGCTACTGATGCCTTGTATGAATTTGAGGTCGAATCCTTTTTCGTCCATCGGCTTTGTGCCTAGTGTGATGGCGCCACCCAGTCCGCTGCCGGTCACATTGACGGAACTTGCTCCGTGCCACAGGCTCATGTCGTCGATGAAAAAGGACGGAATCAGTGAGAAGTCCACCTGTCCCAACATGGGGGAGTTGATGTTCATGCCGTTCCATAACACTTGCGTATGTGAAGGGGAGCTGCCCCGGAAAGAGGCGGTCGCCATCGTTCCCCGTCCATAGCTTTTGATGAAGATAGACGTGCTTTGTGAAAGAATATCCGCCAGGCTGTTGGTTATGCTTTCCCGTAGTACGAGAGAGTCGAGGACGGTTTTTGTGGTTCCGATGTCACGGAACGGACGCTTGCCCGTAATGGTCACAGTATCTATGCGCAATTGCCATGCCACGCTATTATCCTGTCCTTGTACGGACAAGATACTGCCTAGCAGAATTACAATGCCTATTTTAATTCTTTTCAGCATACGTCAGTTTTCGTTATAGTTGAAACAAAATGCTCCGGGAATGACGCCCACCTTGAAGGTGTCTACGGGCACAGCTTCGGGAGTAAACCGGTAGATAACACCGGGTTGTGTGTAGTCTATGGCATCCGCGACGTACACTTCCGAGGTGTGAGGGTCTATCGCCAGTCCGTAGAAGATACTGTTCCTGCCCGGTGACTTCAGGAACGGGCGTACCGGAACGCGTGAGTCGGTGACATCCATTCGCCAGATGTCTTCACTGATAAAATAAAGCGTATCCCGTTTGCCGTTAAGATTTACTTCCGAAGCTCTTTTCCCTTTCCCGAAAGTATAGAATTGGGTGGCTGTCCGGGTGGCGGCATCTATTTTGTAGAGAGCCGGTGCTTCGTATCCATACGGGCTGCCTTCGTATCCGCCATCGGTTATTGTCCATATTTGGTTATATTTATCAATAACGAGCGAAGTGGGTTGTACGCCTACGGGTATTTCGTCCACCACTTGGTCTGTTTCGGTGTCTATCACTAGAATCTTATTGTCGTAAGACCAGCAATTGGTGAATACATACTTTCCGTATTGCACCATTTGTTCCGTCGATTTGTGTCCTTTGGTGTCGATAGTCCCTGTCTTTTGCAGGGTTTCCGGGTTGAATATGGTGATGATGGGGGCGTACAAGTCAGTAATATAGGCTTTCGTACTGCTAACGAAATGCACGTATCTCGGTGAAGTCAGGTTATTGATACCACCGAGTATTTCAAGAGTTTGCGGATTGACCACAAATACTACTCCCGAATTATTGACGACTATGTATGCTTTTCCGTCATAAATGGTCATGGATTGTGCCACGTCGCCCAGTTTTCTTCCGTTGGCACGATAGAATGCGTCATTTTCCACTTTTTCTGTCTTCATGTCATAGAAGGAAAGGCTGGCGCTGCTATACTGGAAGTTTCCTTCATTGGTGATGAACAGTACGTTGTCCGGCACTAAAGTAGGCGTTTTTAGGGGTGGTTCGTAGTCCATGCACGATGCTACGGCAAGGAATAGGAGAAAGAGGGGAATGATTATTTGAGTCTTTATCTTCATGCGGTTGTACTTATCAACAATATATCTCTTTTTATCGGGAGACAAAAGTAGGAAAAAATAAGAAGATTCACCTCCCTCGCGAAGAAGTTTCGGAGAGAGGTGAATGAGATTGATTGGAACTTTTCAGTTTTGACTGGAAAAGTTATTTAACGAATACTACACTATTAGGATTACCTGTGCCAGTCTTTATAGGGGTATCTACGCGTATAGGTGCTCCGTCAGAATCGTAAACATATAGATCTTCTCCGCTTTGTCCGAAGCAGACATCTCCGTTAAATGGGTTTACAGAAACGCTATAACCAAGCATCAGATCAGGAATATCTGTAGTAAATGGTGTAGCAACTCCACTGAATGATACTTTTTGTAAAGTAGTTGGCATTTCATAGCTTGGGTCATACCAGTCTACGTATGTAGTATAAATAGCGTTATTGCCTATTTTAAATGCATCTACTAGATTTGCTACAGCGGGAAGAGAATAACTTTCTCCTTCTAATTTATACAATGCAGATTTCTCTGTTGTATAGTTACCCAAAGAATTGAAATAGAGAGTTCCGTTCGGAGCTTGTGCTATCAATTTTGGATTGGTGGGGACGGTAATCTGTGTTTCTGACCTAAGGTCAAGTGGAAGCTTTGAGATACTAGTACCTTGTCCGGCATATAAGTCTCCTGCATTACCTGAATTGCAGACATATACAGTATCATAAGCAATGCATATACCTTCGGAATAAGTGGCATCTAATTCTATAGACTTTGTTATTTCATAATCGAGAGTATCAATAGCTATCACAGCTCCTGAATAAAGCGTGATGTATACTTCTCCTCCATAAGCAGCAAGACGACGTGGCATAGCATTGTGTCCATTCTTTGGGTCGTCATATTGTTTCATTGTGGTGGTATATGGTACTCCTGTGGCGGCATTGAGTACCCAGATCCCTCCATTGTCAGCTGTTAAGTCATGGCCGCTGACAGCACAATATAATTTAGAACCATATTGAATGAGATCATTGCCTGTATCTCCGACTTCTAATGTGTCAGTTCCTACCCAGTTGTTATCATACGTTATCAGCTTTCCTGGCAAAGATGGCGGATTCTGTTTCCAGGTACCTTCGCATAACACGTATGCTTTCGTCCAACTCGCATTGCCTACTGCACGTGTGTTTTGTGAAGAAGGTTCATTTACTTGTCCGGCATTGTCGAACATTTCATCACTACAACTGCCCAGCACGAATGTCAATGCAAAGGCTGCATAAAAAAGATACTTCTTTTTCATTTTGTGAATTATTTAATGATTAATTATTGGTGAAATCACCAGTCGGTGAATCTTTCATTTGTTGTAAAGTCGGTTTATAACCACAGTATGTAACCTTCCATGTAGTTATCATGCCATTGTCTATAAATTCTTTGAATGAGCTATAATCATAGAGTTTAGGAAATCCCCAAATATAGACATTGGTTAATTCTTTCAGTTTTGGGAAAATCTCTTTTATGTCTAACTTATTTATTTGAGATTTATTTGAGCTTCTGGCTTTAATATACAATTGTCCCTCAATCTTTTCAATATTTTTCATTTTAATGAATGAAAAATCGGGTTGTTCATTATGGACATTTAAGTAAATGCCACCACTTCCTATGGTTTGTAAATTGGGTGCATCTAATTCGTCTGACACAACATCTACTCCTAAAGAACTTATATCAATGTTTCCGACATATTCCAAAGTTGGTAAATGAATATCATGTAATATATTGGTAGCTGTTCCCATTGAAGGGTATGATACCCATAGCTTTCCATTGATACGTTTTACATCTTTAATGATTAAATTGCTTTCTATATTGGTTCCTAAATTATAATCTTCCACAGTCGTAAATCCTTTCAGTGTGGGTGGATTCATATTCTTCGACGTAAAAGTAATACTGCCGAAGGGCTCATCTCCCGTTATGATAAATTCTTTGGTTGAGTCATCGGCTCCTATCTGTACTTTCCCCACCTTTTTCCCTTGCAGGTTTAAATCAAAAACTCCGGTGCCATTGAGTGCCAATGTTCCTGCGATGCTCTCAATATTGTTGAGGGTGTTTTTGAGACTTTCATCACTAAAAACACTACATCCGCTTAGAGTAAGTCCGGTGGTTAGATTCTTCAATACCGGAATCTTCAGGTTTTCCAGCTTAACGGCATTCTCTATACTAAGTAAGGCACACGTGGTTAACAGAGGTAAATTGATTGTCAGCAGTTCATTCGTACTCTTCTCACCTCTGATATAAAGAGATTTATTCACTACTTCCAATGCTGGTAGCTCTAATTGAGTCATGACACCTCCAATGATCGTAAAGCCATTATCGCCATCTACTCTCTTAAGGGAGTTTACATTAAACTGCTCCATAGCCGAGGCGTTAACGGTAAAGTTTCCGCTTACGGTTTCCAAATGGGGAAAAGCTATCTTTTTATAGTACTTGCTTTCGCTAATTGTAAGATTCTTGCGAACAGAAACTAATGAGGGTAAGGTGATGTCTGTTAGTGTTTCGTTATCGGTATTGCGTGAAGTGATAGTCAGGTTTCCTGCTTTTTTCAGATTGGCAAGACCGTTCAGGTTTTCTCCTTGGTAGTATCCGCCGATATTGATATCGTCCAGTACCTCTGTCAGTGCGGACAGACCGTCCAGATTCTTGACGGGGTCTTCCGCTTTTTGAGCTGTCGCGATGGAGATACTACCTTCTATAATAGTAATGTTACTTTTGGCAAACGCATCCACTTCAGCTTGAGAATTTAAAACGAAACTGGCGGCTTCACTAACGTCAGTATGGCGAACCGTATATTTGTAAGTGCGTGAAGTCCCGTTATAGGAAGTCACCGTCAGTTGCTGTTCTTCGTTCCATGCGCTGATGCCTGCCGGGTCGGGGGTGATACTTGCCTGCTCGCTGATAGTGTAATGTGCGGTTGCACCGTTAAGCTCCGTTCCCTGAGGGGCGGACAGGATGACTTTATCGTCTACTATGGCGGCTTGCCACGTGTTTTCTCCAAGAGACAGCGAGAAAGAAAGAATATTGTTGTCTACGCCGGTAAACGGGTTGTTGTCTACGCCGGTAATCGGGTTATCGTCGTCACCGCACGCAGTCAGGAACCCGACGAAAAATATCGTCAGAAGCATTTTCCAAATTTTGTTCTTTGTCATAATCAAATTCTTTATTGTTATTTAAATTGTGTACTGAAAATAAGTTTAGAGTTGTCCGGGAGCCTTTTCCATTTGTATATCCCGGAAGCCGTAAACTTCGGTAGATACTTCACCGAGAACTCCCGCTTGAGACTGGACGCCTGTCTGTACTTTTATAAAGTCTATATAACGCAGATTGACAGGAGTTCCGTCAGGATATATGGCATTCTTTATCTTGAAACCATTTCCTATGGCATTGGCATCGTGGTTATCTCCGTCAGAGAGGAAGTCTTCACCGTAGTTGTCGGCATATCCCCACTCGTAAGATTCGTTACTCCAGATTCCATTATTATTGAGGAAGGTTCTTTCTTTAATCCGGGTGCCGCGCAGTTCATAAGAGTCTCCCTTCAGCCAACCGGGGAAAGCCGGTCTCAAATCTGTAGTTCCTGTATTGCCACGGTTGTCTATCCACTGTACGGGCATATTGTAGGTAGGGGGGCGGTAGTAGGTGACGGAATAATTCTGCCAAGTGGTAGATTTGCCTGTTTCGCAGCCTTTCAGTTCATACCATGTGTCGTCCGGCAGTCCGTTTCCGTTTTCATCCTGCATCACGTAGACTATCCCCGGCTCGGAACTTCCGTTGAAAGCATTGCCTATGATTGAGAAGTCGTATTGGTTGTTGTCGCTAGCGCTGGCATTATAAACGCTATGATCGAACCCTACAACGATGTATCCACCCCATGCTCCCAATGAGACATAATTGTCTACTTCGTTCATCCGGGTTTCGGCATAACGGCATGCTTCTGCTTCCGTCTTTCCGCTTATTTGTTGTACGAACTGTCCGGGTGCAGGCAGAAGATTATATACCGTTACTTTGCTGCTCGAACTTCCGGCTTGCGGAGCACGGTAACGGGCTGTTTCGTCCGATTGCAGGCATTCTATGGTTTGTGCAGCCTCTGCTGAAACATCGCCGTCTGTTCCCGTTACTTTCACTTTGTATTCTCCTGCTGCCGGTGGTGTAAAAGTAAAGGTTGGTTTTGTTTCGTTCAGGTATGGTTCTCCGTTCACTTCCCATGCGTAAGTGGTATTCTCTGTGTTGTCCGTAATAATAGGAGCTACACAGGCGGCGCGTCCTGCGGGTACAGTTTGACGTTCGTTCTCAAAAGTAATATTGAGCTTTCTTTCGGGTGCTACCCGTATGGTCGTTGTTGCTTTCCCGGGGCCGTCTTCATTCGTTACTGTAAGAGTTATATTAAACGAGCCTTCTTGTGTCGCCACGAATGTGTACTCTTCTTTATCACCTATGATAGCGCCTTCTTCATTCGTCCACTTATAGGTGCTGCCTTCCGTGAAGTTTACGGCTGACTTGATAGTAACACTTTCTCCTACATACGTAGAATAATACTGGATTAACGATACTGACGGAATCATCTTGTCCATAACGTCTATCCGGAGTTCTTCCTGGGCACTTCCGTTTTTCGCGTCTACCCTGAAAGTGAAGAACTTTTCCCCGTCTGCCGGCGATGAATAAGTGAATGAGGCGTCTGTACTGACAATCTTGCCTTTCTCGTCCTTCCATGTATATACGGGATCGGTGGCGTTATCCACAACAGGGGTAATAGTGATATCCTTTAGTATTTTCACAGTATAAATACCGGTACCATTGTCGAAAGTAATGACAGGTGGGTTCTTTCCGTCTCCGCCCGGAGTGATAACTCCTTCGTCTTCTCCGAGATTGCGGTCATTTCCGCAAGAAGCAAGAGCGGCGATGCAGCATAGCATTAGTAACTTAGCGATTGTTCTCCAAAATTCATTCATCATAAGTCTCTTTTTAATTGGGTTATAAACAAGAGTGATAATGAATTTTACATGGAGCGGCAGATATCTCCGGCAAGTGTAGTCATGAAAGGAATCTTCTCAACCGCACACGATATGTGTTGTTGAGAATAAAACTTCGAACTGCTTCCCGTATGCCGCAGGAGTAAAATTCAATCGAAAAAGGTAGGTCTTCTGACTTATTCCCTTTATTTGTAGTGCCTTCCCAGTGAAAAAATCCCAGTGACAAATTACTACAAACTGTACTGCTTTTCAACAGCAGTACGGGAAAATACAGCAGCGGATACTGTTACCGATTCACACGGTATTCCCTTTTAATCTTCTATATCGTGACATCCACAAGGAATGTAATGCATAGAAGAACCAAATTCATGACGACAAAGATAGGCATATTTTTTACATATAATGTCTTTTGTTTGCTGATTTTTTTATTTCAATTTAATATGTGTCAAAGATATTTAGATAGTAACAAAGTGAAAAATGTTCTGTTTTTAAGATTTTCTTGTAGATAACTGAAAGATAAAAGTCTATTTTAGGAAGAAAATTGTATTCTCTTCTGCATGAATATGCGAAATATCTCCTTGAAAGTGTATATGGGAAGAATAAGCATACGTTTTTGAATATTATAAATGTTTGCTTGGTCGGTGAGTATGATGAGTTTCCTTTTAAAGGAAACCAGTGTTTCTTTTAAAGGAACGGGGCGATGCCTTAAAAGGAAGGTTTCGTTGCATGAAAATGAGCCTGTTTTGACTGTCGGATAAGGCTCTTTTATGCTGGTTGCTTTTGCTTTGTTGTTGTTTTATATTTGATAAATTGTATGTAGAATAGTATGTTTGATGTGATGTATGTTTGTGTTTTCTTCTTTTTTTTATTAAACCTGATGGTTTTAGACGTATATCTCTTTCTTTCTGATTCTTTGTAGTTCTTATTCTTTCATCTATTTGCATATTATTCTGTTTATGAGTGGAATTTCCGTAAGAAACAGATATCAGACTGTTCTTTTTTTAATATAGGGATGCTACCATTCTTTTTTTCAGATTTATCATAACATTTCGGGACTCTTTTATTAACTTTGTCCGGTTTTTGAAATAAATTGAATTTAGGACTTAACTACTATATGATATGAATGTTTGTAAGTTGGTGGGATTACTTTTACTGCTGCTTTCTGTGCATACAGTTTCATATGCCCAGCAGGTGAGAACTGTTCGGGGAAAAGTGCAGGCGATGGAAACCGGTGGTAATAAGAAGCAGCCCTTGCCTTCTGCAAGCATCGTTATCCTGGAGAAGAATGACTCTTCGTTTGTGAAAGGTGCGACGAGCGACCGAAATGGTCGGTTTACTCTCAATTATCAGTCGCAGAAGAAAAAGCAATATTTGATGAAGGTTTCTTTTATGGGGATGCAGTCGGTGTATCGTGCGCTGGGTGATTCCGCATCGGTGAATGTCGGCACGGTGGTGCTCAAGGATGAGGATATCCGGATTGATGAAGTGACGATTACGGGGAAATTGAAGGAAGTGGTGATGGAAGGGGATACGACCGTTATCAACGCTGCTGCCTATAAGACTCCCGAAGGGGCTTATCTGGAAGATTTGGTAAAGCGTGTGCCGGGACTGGAGTATAATAAGAAAGATAATTCGTTGACTTACAACGGTCAGCCTATCAGCGAAATCAATGTTAATGGGGAGTCCTTCTTCTCCGGAGATAAAAAGACAGCGCTCGAGAATCTGCCGGCAAACTTGATTAGTAAGCTGAAGGTGTACGACAAGAAATCAAAAGAGGAAGAATTTACGGGCATCAGTTCGGGAGAAAAGAAATATGTGCTCGATCTGCAAACCAAGGATGAACTGAACAAGACTTGGCTGACAAATGCGACAGTAGGGTATGGCAATAATAAGAAAAAGGATTTGGAGGGACAGGTGAACTATTTTAGCAAGGACGGACAGAACCTTTCTTTTATCGCACGTTCTACCAATCGTTATCAGAACAGTACATATAAGGATAATATAAGTAATACCGTCGGGATGAATGCGACGTATAAATTCGGTAAGAAGTTCACACTGAACGGAAATGTGAATTATGATTTCAACCGGAATGGGAATGTTACTTCCATGTATCAGGAACAGTATTTGAAAACAGGTAATCAGTATTCCGCGTCTGCCAATGAGAACAACTCTAAAAGCCGGTCGATAAATTCAAGTCTTATGGGATTTGGAGAATTGGATAAACGTACACAGCTCCATTTCAACGTAAACTTCGGATCCTCTCCTAATCAGAATGAAAGTTCCAGTCAGAGTGCTTCTTTTGACGCTCCGCCCAGTGTGAATCATGAAAGGATGTTCGATGATTTTGAATCTATCCCCGAAGATATAAAGGTGAACCGTAGTGAGAACCGCTCGCTCTCGGATGGGAAATCCAATAATGCCAGTTGGGCGGTAGGGATTATGCGCCGTCTGAATGAGAAAGGAACAACCTTGGGATTGAATATTATGAATTCTGAATCGTGGGGAGATAATGAAAGTTTTTCACTGTCACAGACTACGTATTTCAAGCTGAAGGACAAGCATGGAAATGATTCGGTGCTTTATCGGAATCAGTATCTGGATTCTCCCCAACGGAATAATTCGTGGCGGGTAGGGGTAAGCTTCACCCAGCCTATCGGCAAGAAGATACATTTCCGGGCGGCATATAATTGGAGTACCCGGTATGAACGGGACAATCGTTCTACTTATGATTTGTCTTCATTGCTCCATTCAGATGTTTTCGGTGAATTGCCTTCCGGTTATGAAACCGGATATGTGGATAGTTTGAGCAACCGGAGTCATAGCCGTAGCAACGGACACGACTTGAATGTGGGATTCAATTATTCGGATGATGTCTGGATGTTTAATGCATCGCTGGGTGTCACTCCACAAAAACGTACCATTGACCGGAAAGTAGGGACGCTTCACGCAGATACTGCGATGAATATCATTGACTATCAACCTATGCTCTGGGTGGGGTGGCAGAAAAAGGAGAAAATGCGTGTCAACCTAAGTTATGACGGAAGGACGCGGCAGCCTTCCTTGTCGGACTTGATGCCGCTGACGGATAATAGTAATCCGTTGTACATCACTCGTGGAAACCCGGACTTGAAGCAGATGTTTATTCACAATATCCGTTTGAGCTTTCAGTATCCTTCCAAAGGCATGTCGGCTAATGCGGGATGGCAGATGGAGCAGAACAGTGTGACGCAAGTGATGCTCTATGATGTACAGAGCGGTGGGCGGGAAACGTATCCTATCAATATCAACGGTAATTGGAATACCTATGGAAACGCAAACTGGTGGAAGCGTTGGGGACATTTTTCTTTAAGGCTGAATTCGGGGGGAAGGTATAGCAACCGTGTCAGTATGGTAAACGAGGACAGGAATGTGCAACCGGAGAAGAGTACGACGCGTGATACCGCGCTGGATTGCGAAGTGAGGACGGGTTATCAGCCTGCTTGGGGCGGACTTGAACTTGCCGCTTCCTGGAATTACCAGTATTCGCTTAATTCCTTGAATGATAATGATAACTATACCCGCTATTATAACTTCCGTTTTGACGGGTATGTGGATTTCCCTTTCGGTTTGCAGTTGCGCACGGATGCCGCTTATATGCTGCGTAGCGGCACGAATATTCAGAAAGGGGAAGATGACGAGATTGTATGGAACGCGACTGCTACTTGGCGGTTCCTGAAAGAGAAGAAGGCGGAATTGTCGGCTCATTGGGCGGATATATTGGGGAGAAGGAAAAGTTTTAATCGTATGCCTACTGCCGATGGCTTTTATGAGTTCCGCACGCAGGAAATTAAAGGATATTTCATCGTTACTTTCAAATATAACTTTCGTCTGATGATGTGAGTTTTAGAAAAAAGTCGTATGTTTGCTACCAAACCATAAAACAAAATGTACTATGAGCGGTAATTATGTAATTAACATCGGTCGACAATTGGGTAGCGGCGGCAAGGAAATCGGAGAGAAGTTGGCAGCTCGTTTGGGAATCGACTTCTACGATAAAGAACTGATTAATCTGGCTTCCGAAGAAAGCGGCCTGTGTAAGGAATTCTTTGAGAAAGCGGACGAAAAGGCTTCGCAAGGTATTATCGGGGGATTGTTCGGTATGCGCTTCCCGTTTATCAGTGAAGGGGCGATGCCGTGCACTAATTGTTTGAGCAATGATGCTCTGTTTAAAGTGCAGAGTGATGTCATCCGTCGTTTGGCGGCAGAGAAGTCCTGTGTGTTTGTAGGACGTTGTGCGGATTATATCTTGCGCGAGCATCCCCGTTGCGCGAATATCTTTATTTCGGCTTCGAAGGAAGACCGTATTGAAAGGGTTTGCCGGATTCATCAGGTGAATGAAGAGGCTGCAGAAGAGATTATCGAAAAAGCGGACAAGAGACGTTCGGAATACTATAATTATTATAGTTATAAGACTTGGGGGGCAGCAGCTACTTATCATTTGTGTGTGGACTCTTCTTCACTGGGAGTGGAAGAAACCGTGCGGTTTGTGGAAGAGTTTGTGGTGAAGAAATTGAAGTTGATACTATAAGACGATAGATAGTACAAAACAATACTGATATATGAAATAAATAAAGCCGGCGTAATTCTGTAGAAGAATATAGCCGGCTTTACTGCTTATATGCTAAGCTCGATTTACATCATTGCCAATAATATCATCTGTCCCGTCAGAATACGAAGGAACATAGATAATGGATAAACGGTAGAGTATCCTACTGCGGGAGCATCGCTTGATGTTACCTGATTGGCATAAGCCAATGCGGGCGGGTCGGTGTTGCTACCGGCTATCAATCCCATCAGGGTAAAGTAGTTGACTTTGCAATACAACCTTGCGATAGCACCAATGATAAGCAACGGAATGACTGTGATAAGGAAACCACAGCCTACATATAACAGCCCGTCACCTTCGACCACCGTCTGCACGAAGTTGGCTCCGGCATCTATGCCGACACTGGCAAGGAAGAGTACGATACCAATTTCACGAAGCATCAGATTGGCACTCATTGTAGTATAAGTCACCAGGTGAAGTTTGTGCCCGAAGCGTCCGATAAGAATAGCTACTACCAGAGGACCACCGGCTAATCCCAGTTTCAAAGGAGTCGGCATGCCGGGGAATGCGATAGGAAGGCTACCCAAAAGGATACCTAAGAAAATACCGACGAAGATAGTCACGATGTTCGGTGTATCCAGTCGTTTCAACTGATTACCCAGCACACCTGCGACGCGGTCTACCGCATCTTGCTGACCTACTACCATCACACGGTCACCCACCTGAAGAATCAAGTTCGGGTCGGCGAACAAGTCCATACCGGAACGGTTGATACGAGTTACGTTTACACCATACATACTGCGGAAGTGCATGGAACCCAGCGTCTTTCCGTTAATTTCCGGTTTGGTAACCAGAATACGGCGGGATACCATCGGAAGGTCTTGTTTCTCCCAGTCGAGTTCCACTTCTTTTCCTATAAATACAATGATAGCGGGAGCATCTTCTTCTGAGCAAACAATGAATAACTGGTCGCCTACGTTGAAGATAGTCTCATGGTTGGGAATACTTACATGACCTTCATGACAAATACGGGAACAAACAAACTGGCGTCCCAGGAATTCCTTGATTTCAATCAGCGTCTTTCCGCTGATAGATTCATTGCGCACCTCAAGGCTCAACATATGTGGCTTATGGTGTGCATCTCCGCTTTGCGTTTTCAAGCTTTCTTCTTCCTTCGCCATGTTGACACGGAAGATGTAGCGGATAGCGATGATAGAACCGATAATACCTACCACGCCGAGCGGATAAGCACAGGCATAACCCAGCGCAATTTGCGGGCCGTTGTAGCTCAACTGGTTCAGAGCTTCATTGGCGGCACCAAGTCCCGGAGTGTTTGTCACAGCTCCGTAGAGGATACCTACCATCATCGGCAGTTCTACACGACCGTTCCACAGGTAATAAAGCCCCAGTGCAACGGCAATATTTAACACAACGATGCCTACAGCCAACAGGTTCAATGTCATTCCCCCTTTTTTGAAAGAAGAGAAGAAAGACGGCCCCACCTGAAGACCGATACAGAATACGAACAAAATCAATCCGAATTCACGGATGAAATGTAGGATGTGTGTATCGGCTGTGAAGCCGAAATGTCCCATCAGGATGCCGGCAAACAAAACAAATGTGACGCCCAAAGATACTCCGAATATCTTTATCTTGCCGAGATACACGCCTGCTGCCACTACAAATGCGTAGAGGAACACGATGTGTGCCACGGAACTGGGGTCCCACAATAAACTTTGTAACCAATCCATAATATAGCAGTTTTTATAATGTCTTTTTCAAAACGGGTGCAAAATTACTTATAACATTCATGTAAATCAAGTATTTCTCCTCTTTTATTTTACTTATCAAATGTCCGACATTCTGCAAGCGGACTGTGCGAATTTTCTATAAAAAAGAGCTTTGTTTTAACTTATTAGTTATATTTGCAAGTCGAACAACAGACATTTGGAAAGAGACAGATAAAAATAAAGACAATATTAATTCTTGTTTTAATTTTAGATAAACTATGGCAGACAAAAAAGAAAAACTCTTCTCAGACTTTTCTCCTGTCTCCACCGAGCAATGGATGGAGAAGGTTACAGCCGACTTGAAAGGTGCTGATTTTGAGAAGAAGCTCGTTTGGAAGACAAACGAAGGGTTCAAAGTGAAACCTTTCTACCGGATGGAAGATTTGGAAGGTTTAAAAACTACTGATGCGCTTCCCGGAGAATTCCCGTATCTGAGAGGAACTAAAAAAGACAACAACGAGTGGCTGGTTCGCCAGGAAATCAGAGTGGAATGTCCTAAAGAGGCCAATGCGAAAGCACTGGATATCCTGAACAAAGGTGTCGATTCACTTTCTTTCCATGTAAAGGCAAAAGAACTCAATGCGGAATATCTTGAGACTCTGTTGAATGATATTCAGGCTGAGTGTGTTGAACTGAACTTCTCTACTTGTCAGGGACACGTTGTAGAACTGGCTAATCTGCTGGTAGCTTATTTCCAGAAGAAGGATTATGATGTGAAGAAGCTGAAAGGCTCCATCAACTATGATTTCTTCAACAAGATGCTGACCCGCGGCAAGGAAAAGGGGGATATGGTACAGACTGCCAAAGCACTGATTGAAGCTATCCAACCGCTTCCTTTCTACCGCGTACTGAATGTGAACGCATTATCGCTGAACAATGCCGGAGCTTATATTTCTCAGGAATTAGGTTATGCACTGGCTTGGGGTAATGAATACATGAGCCAACTGACCGATGCCGGTGTTCCTGCTGCCATAGTAGCTAAGAAAATCAAATTTAACTTCGGTATCAGCTCCAACTATTTCCTTGAAATTGCTAAATTCCGTGCCGCACGTCTGTTGTGGGCGAATATCGTTGCTTCTTACAATCCTGAATGCCTGCGTGACTGTGATAATAAAGGTGCTAACGGTGAATGCCGTTGCGCGGCAAAAATGGCGGTTCATGCGGAAACTTCCACTTTCAATCTTACCTTGTTTGATGCACACGTGAACCTGCTTCGTACACAAACTGAAGCGATGAGTGCCGCATTGGGCGGTGTGGATTCAATGACTGTCACTCCGTTCGACAAGACTTACGAAACTCCGGATGACTTCTCAGAACGTCTGGCGCGCAATCAACAACTGTTGTTGAAGGAAGAATCTCATTTCGATAAAGTAATTGACCCGGCTGCCGGTTCTTACTATATTGAAAACCTGACAATATCTATTGCACAACAAGCATGGAACCTGTTCTTGTCTGTAGAAGAAGCCGGTGGTTTCTATGCTGCATTGAAGGCGGGGACTGTTCAGGCTGCTGTCAACGAAAGTAATAAAGCCCGTCATAAAGCGGTGGCTCAACGTCGTGAAGTATTGTTGGGTACTAACCAATTCCCGAACTTCAATGAAAAGGCCGGAGATAAGCAACCGGTTGAAGCAAAATGCTGCTGTGGCGGTGATGCTCATACTTGTGAGAAAGATGTGGATACATTGGTATTCGACCGTGCTGCCAGCGAGTTTGAAGCATTGCGTCTTGAAACGGAAGCATCTGGCAAACGTCCGAAAGCATTCATGCTGACTATCGGTAACCTGGCTATGCGTCAGGCACGTGCGCAATACTCTTGCAACTTCCTGGCTTGTGCCGGTTATGAAGTGGTTGATAACCTCGGATTTGAAACGGTGGAAGCCGGAGTAGAAGCAGCTATGGCTGCCAAAGCCGACATTGTCGTAATCTGTTCAAGTGATGATGAATATGCGGAATATGCAGTTCCTGCATTCAAGGCATTGAACGGTCGCGCTATGTTTATCGTTGCCGGTGCTCCTGCTTGTATGGACGAATTGAAAGCGGCAGGTATCGAGAACTTCATCCATGTCCGTGTCAACGTACTGGATACCTTGAAAGAGTTTAACGCCAAACTATTGAAGTAAGATGAGAAAAGATTTTAAAAACTTAGATATATATGCCGCATTTCAGCCTGCTAACGGTGCTGAATGGCAAAAGGCTAACGGTATCTCCGCTGACTGGAAAACGCCGGAACACATTGAAGTGAAGCCTGTTTATACAAAAGAAGACCTCGAAGGAATGGAACACCTCGGTTATGCTGCCGGACTTCCACCTTATCTGCGTGGTCCGTATTCAGTAATGTACACGCTCCGTCCCTGGACTATCCGCCAGTATGCCGGATTCTCCACTGCCGAAGAATCAAATGCTTTCTATCGCCGTAATCTTGCTTCCGGTCAGAAAGGTCTGTCGGTAGCATTCGACTTGGCTACTCACCGCGGTTATGACCCCGACCACGAACGTGTTGTGGGTGACGTAGGTAAGGCAGGTGTGTCTATCTGTTCCTTAGAGAACATGAAAGTCCTGTTTGACGGTATTCCTTTGAACAAGATGTCCGTGTCTATGACAATGAACGGTGCAGTGCTTCCGATTATGGCATTCTATATCAATGCCGGACTGGAACAAGGTGCCAAACTGGAAGAAATGGCTGGTACTATCCAGAATGATATTCTGAAAGAATTCATGGTGCGTAATACCTATATTTATCCGCCTGCATTCTCTATGAAGATTATTTCTGATATCTTCGAATATACTTCACAGAAGATGCCGAAGTTCAACTCTATTTCTATCTCCGGTTATCACATGCAGGAAGCAGGTGCTACTGCAGATATCGAGTTGGCTTATACATTGGCTGACGGTTTGGAATATCTTCGTGCCGGAACTGCCGCAGGTATTGATATTGACGCGTTTGCTCCCCGTCTGTCTTTCTTCTGGGCGATTGGTACAAACCACTTTATGGAAATCGCCAAGATGCGTGCCGCACGTATGTTGTGGGCAAAGATTGTGAAACAGTTCAATCCGAAGAACCCGAAATCACTGGCATTGCGTACTCACTCCCAGACTTCCGGTTGGTCACTGACCGAACAAGACCCGTTCAACAACGTGGGACGTACTTGTATCGAAGCTATGGCTGCCGCTTTGGGACATACTCAGTCTCTGCATACCAATGCATTGGATGAGGCTATCGCTCTTCCGACAGATTTCTCCGCACGTATTGCACGTAATACTCAGATTTATATCCAGGAAGAAACTTACATTTGTAAGAACGTTGACCCGTGGGGCGGTTCTTATTATGTAGAATCTTTGACTAACGAACTGGCACACAAGGCTTGGGAACTTATCGAGGAAGTAGAAAAACTGGGTGGTATGGCGAAAGCTATCGAAACCGGTATTCCTAAGATGCGTATCGAAGAGGCTGCCGCACGTACGCAGGCTCGTATCGACAGCGGTCAGCAGACTATTGTCGGCGTGAACAAGTATCGTTTGGAAAAAGAAGCCCCGATTGATATTCTTGAAATTGATAATACAGCGGTTCGTCTTGAACAGATTGACAACCTGAATCGTTTGAAAGAAGGACGCAACCAGGCAGAGGTGGACAAGGCATTGGCTGCTATTACCGAATGTGTGAAGACTGGCAAGGGTAACTTGTTGGAGCTGGCTGTGGAAGCAGCACATGTTCGCGCTACATTGGGTGAGATCTCATCTGCTTGCGAACAGATAGTAGGACGTTATAAAGCAATAATTAGAACTATATCAGGCGTGTATTCATCAGAAAGTAAAAACGACAGCGACTTCAAACGTGCTTGTGAACTGGCTGAGAAGTTTGCGAAGAAAGAGGGACGTCAACCTCGTATCATGGTTGCCAAAATGGGACAGGACGGTCACGACCGTGGTGCCAAAGTGGTAGCAACAGGTTATGCGGACTGTGGTTTCGACGTGGATATGGGACCTCTGTTCCAGACTCCTGCGGAAGCAGCTCGCGAAGCAGTAGAAAACGACGTTCACGTAGTAGGTGTTTCTTCACTGGCTGCCGGACACAAGACACTGGTTCCGCAGATTATTGAAGAGTTGAAGAAACTGGGTCGTGAAGACATTGTAGTGATTGCCGGTGGTGTTATTCCTGCACAGGATTATGACTTCTTGTATAAGGCAGGTGTAGCCGCTATCTTCGGTCCGGGTACTCCGGTTGCGAAAGCTGCTTGTCAGATTTTGGAAATCCTGATGGATGAAGAATAATCACTGAAAGTTCTCTTTTAGTATAATTTATCCCGCTTTTTGGACTACTCCGGTCTGGAAGAGCGGGATATTTTTTGTTTATATTCTTTGTCTTCTCCTAATTTTGTCTATATTTGTCCAACTTTCATTGTAAAAGCCTTAACAAATGAATGGAAAGAGAGACGACATAGATGCCCGTTTTGAGCAGTTTTATGCCGCCAACTTCCCACGAGTCAAGAATTTTGCGCGGTTGTTGACCAAGTCGGAGGAGGATGCAGAGGATATTGCCCAGAATATATTTCTTAAGTTATGGACTCGTCCCGAATTATGGGAGGGGCAGGAAAGCATGACGGGTTATCTGTACACCGTTACCCGAAATGAAATATTCAACCTGTTCAAGCATCAGAAGATAGAACAGGAATACGAGAGTAAGGTAATCAAGTCGCAGTTAATCGGTGAACTGTGCGATGAAGACACTTCCTTACTGGAAAATTTGTATCATAAAGAAATGCTGATGCTCATTGAACTGGCGTTGAACCAATTGCCGCCCCGCCGGAAAGAAGTGTTTGAAATGAGCCGTTTCGACGGGTTCTCTCATAAAGAAATAGCTGAAAAGCTGCAAATCCCCCTACGTACGGTAGAAGACCACATCTATAAGACACTGACTGAACTTCGTAAAGTGTTAATGTTTGTTATTACCTTCCATATTCTTCCGTAGTTTCTTTTTCTGAATAGTGGTATTTATGTAAGCGTTTTAAAAGAACTAAATAAATACCTTTATGAAGAATTATATTCACGACATTATCAGCCGCTACATCAAACACGACTATCCGAAAGAAGTCGACTGGGATTTTCGTACCTGGTTGATGGATAAAGAACATGAAGAGGAGAAAGAACAAACATTGAGTGAACTGTGGGAGAATACCGAATCGAAGACAGTCCCCGGTTATCAACATTCCTTGGAACGAATGCATGCATTTACAGGAATAGGGACAAGACGCCGGATTCACTCTTTACATACCCGTTTGATTGTCTGGCGGATAGCAGCCGCCTTGCTGATAGCCGTATCTGCTGCTTCCGTTTATTGGGCGTTGCAGAACCGCCAGGCACCGGATTTGTTACAGGCTTACATTCCTACTGCCGAAATACGGAATATCACTTTGCCGGACGGTACACAAGTGATGATAAACTCACAGAGTACGCTGTTATATCCACAGCAATTTACGGGTGACACACGTTGCGTCTATTTGGTAGGCGAAGCCGATTTCAAAGTGAAGCAGGACGAGAAACATCCGTTCATCGTGAAAACTTCCGACTTTCAAGTCACTGCCTTAGGAACGGAATTTAATGTGACAGCCTATCCGAATGAGGAAGAAGTGACGGCAACACTGATTTCAGGGAGCGTATTGGTAGAATATAATAACCGGCAGGAACAAAAAATACTGGAACCGAACGAACAGTTGGCTTACAATAAAAGTACCTGTTCCGGCAACGTGCTTCGTCCGGATATGCAGGATGTGACAGCCTGGCAACGGGGAGAAACAGTGTTCCGTAGTATGACAATGGAAGAGATATTCACCCGGCTCGAACGAAAATATCCATATACATTCGTTTACAGTTTCCGTAGCCTGAAGAAAGACCGTTTCAATCTTAGCTTCGACCCTAATGCTTCGATAGAAGAAATAATGGATATCATTGCCCGTGTGACGGGAACGATAGATTATAAAATCGTGGAAGATAAATGTTATCTGACCCATCGGTGAAAAGAAGAAATCTCTCGTTTACGCTCAAGATGACAGCGTAATAAATAGAACTGTATATAAGTACTTAACCTTGAAAACCGAAAAGCCTATGTAGAAAAAATATCCGGAAGAAGGTTGCAGCTTCTCCCGGATGTGAAATCCAAATTCTTACTATTAGCGTTAACCAGACGCTACTAAATTCGAGAATCTAACTTTATCTGTATAAACTAATACTAAGAAGATGCAGCAAATTTATGAAAATCTAGCCAATAAGCAGGCAATGAGCCGAGTATTTATGCTTTTTTTGTGCTGCCTGCTTGTTTCTATCCCCGCTTTTTCTCAAAGCAGCAATGCCCGGATTACGATTCATAAGAAAAACATATCGGTCATTGAGGCACTGAAAGAAGTAGAAAAGCAGACAAAATTGTCCGTCGGCTACAATGAGTCACAGTTGGTAAACAAACCTTCCATTGACCTTGCCCTCGAAAAGGCAACGTTGGAAACCTCTCTGAAAGAAATCCTGAAAGGTACGGACTACACCTACCAGTTGAAAGGAAAATATGTAATCATCGTTCCGCAGGAAAAGAAAGAAGCGGAACAATCTCCTGTCAAACGTATCACCGGACGTGTGCTCGACGAACAGGGAGAACCTCTGATTGGTGTAAACGTTCTTGTGAAAGGAACGACTATCGGTTCTATCACTGATATGGATGGTAACTTCGCGCTTGAAGCCCCCGCCGGCAGTACGTTGAGTATCACCTATGTGGGCTATACCCCGCAAACGGTAAAGGTGGGTGCGCAAAATACGTATAACGTACAATTGGCTTCGGACGCGAAACTGCTGAGTGAAGTCGTGGTAACGGCACTCGGCATCAAGCGTGAGCAGAAAGCGTTGAGCTACAATGTTCAGCAAGTAAAATCAGACGAACTGACTCAGATAAAAGACGCCAACTTTGTAAATAGTCTGAGTGGCAAGGTAGCGGGTGTTACCATCAATACCAGTTCTTCCGGAGTAGGTGGAGCGAGTAGGGTAGTGATGCGCGGTACGAAATCCATTGAGCAGAGCAGCAACGCCTTGTACGTTATCGACGGTATACCGATGTATAACTCCGGTGGTGGAGGTGATACGGAATTTGGTTCGAAAGGTGCGACCGAAGGGATTGCCGACATCAATCCGGAAGATATTGAAAGTATTTCCGTGCTGACGGGAGCGGCTGCGGCTGCCCTTTACGGTAGCAACGCTGCGAATGGAGCAATTGTCATCACTACTAAAAAAGGAGCAATCGGCAAACTGCAAGTCGGAGTATCAAGTGGCTTCGAATGGCTGAAACCTTTCAAGATGCCCGATTTCCAAGGTCGCTACGGAACGGGTAGTAATGGAAAAACAGGAAATTCCAGCATTTACAGTTGGGGGCCGAAGCTGAATCCTGCCGCCCAAACAGGTTACGAACCTACCGTTTTCTTTGATACAGGTGCGGTATATACCAATTCGGTTACTTTATCCACCGGTACGGACAAGAACCAGACATTCTTCTCGGCTGCCGCCGTTAATTCGGCAGGAATGGTTCCGAACAATAGATACAACCGGTATAACTTCACTTTCCGCAATACGACCAGTTTTCTCAATGATAAAATGAAGCTGGATGTCAGTGCCAGCTATATCCTTCAAAACGACCGGAACATGACCAATCAGGGGCAATATTCCAATCCGTTGGTTTCCGCTTACCTCTTTCCAAGGGGAGACGATTTTTCCTTGGTGAAGAACTTCGAGCGTTGGGATGAGGCGCGTAAGATTAGTGTACAGTTCTGGCCGCAGGGTGAGGGTGACCTTCGTATGCAGAATCCTTACTGGATAGCCTATCGTAATCTCCGTCTCAACACCAAGAAGCGTTATATGGCATCGGCAGGTTTGAGCTATCAAATCCTCGACTGGCTGAATGTGGCAGGGCGTGTCCGTATTGACAATACGCACAGTGAGTATGAAGGAAAACTTTATGCAAGCACCAGTACGACACTGACCGACGGTAGTTCGCAGGGACATTACACCGTAAACAACGGACAGTTCTCGCAGACCTATGCAGATGTCCTCGTCAATATCAACAAGCGTATTCAGGACTTTACGATTGTAGCCAATATCGGTGCCAGTTATAGCGGAGTCACTAGCAAGGAACTCGGTTATGCCGGACCGATACGTGATACGGGTATCCCTAACCTGTTCAATGTCTATGACTTGGATAATGCCAAGAAACGAGCTACACAAGTAGGTTGGCGCGAAGCCACAGAATCCATTTTCGCCAGCGCCGAAGTGGGTTGGAAGAGCATGCTCTACCTTACCTTGACCGGACGTAACGACTGGGCATCCCAGTTGACGCACTCTCCGCAGGCTTCCTTCTTCTATCCGTCTGTCGGACTTTCGGCAGTCATCTCAGAAATGGTGACACTTCCGGAATGGGTGGATTATCTCAAAGTGCGCGGCTCGTTCAGTTCGGTGGGTACGCCTTATCCGCGTTTCCTTACCTATCCCACTTATGCTTATGACGCGAACAAGCAGGACTGGAAATCTCAGACACATTATCCTATCGGAAAACTTTATCCGGAGCGTACCGACTCTTGGGAAATCGGTCTGGACGCCACTCTGTTCAAAGACTTGAAGTTTAGCGGCTCATTTTATTATGCCAACACCTATAATCAGACATTCGACCCCCAGCTCCCCGTATCGTCGGGATATGACAAGCTCTATGTACAGACCGGCTACGTACGTAACTACGGTTTTGAAGCCATGTTATCCTACGGACATCGCTGGGGAGATTTCGGCTGGGACAGCAGTTTCACTTTCTCCACCAATAAGAATGAAATCGTCGAACTGGTGAAAGACTATATCCATCCGGAAAGCGGAAAAACCTACAATGTCGATAAGCTGGAACTGAAAACCGACGAAGGACGCGGCTTCGGAAAAGCGAAATTCATCTTGAAAGAAGGCGGTACCTTGGGCGACCTCTATACCCATACTGACTTGAAACGTGACATCAACGGCAATATCCTGATAGACAATGACGGCAATGTTACCGCAATAGACAACGCCGGTGACATCAAACTGGGAAGCGTACTCCCCAAAGCAAATCTTGCCTGGAACAACAGCTTCTCTTACAAAGGCATCAATGCCGGCTTCTTGCTTACCGCCCGTCTGGGAGGTATCGTTTATTCGGCCACGCAAGCCTATCTCGACCTCTACGGAGTATCCGAGACTTCTGCCGTCGCACGTGACGCCGGAGGTGTATGGGTGAATGACCGCAGCCGGGTAAACCCGCAAAGTTTCTACTCCGTGGTAGCTTCGCAGAGCGGACTTCCCACCTATTATACGTACAGTGCCACCAATCTGCGTTTGCAGGAAGCACATATCGGTTACACCATTCCCCGCCGCTGGTTGGGCAACGTCTGTGATGTGAACATTTCCCTTGTCGGGAAAAATCTCTGGATGATTTACTGCAAAGCTCCGTTCGACCCGGAGGCAGTGGCTACTACGAACAACTATTATCAGGGAATCGACTACTTCATGATGCCGAGTTCCCGGAATATAGGATTCAACATAAAGATTAATTTCTAAATACTATGATTGGCATGAAACGAATATATTACCTTCAAATACTAATCCTTTCCGTATGTATGCTGCCATTGAACGGCTGTTTCGACAGTGACATCAACCGTAGCATGTACGAAGCGGATTCGGAAGAGATGCAACGTGAGAACCATATTATCGGTGCGACGTTGAGAGGAATGCAGGGACTGGTTATCCCGACACGGGAACACCTTTACCAGTTCATGGACGCAATGGCGGGCGGAGCCTACGGAGGTTATCTGGAAGGCATTGTAGACACTTGGGTGATGAAGTTCTCCACATTCAATCCCGAACAGGGGTGGCTCAAATCTCCTTTTGCCGACCCTATCACGGAGATGTATCCGCAGTACCGCGATATGTTGAACAAGACCGATGAACCGGTGGCGCTGGCTCTCGGAAAGATTCTCCGCGTATGCATCATGCATCGTGTGACGGATATGTACGGCCCGATTCCTTACTCCAAAATGATGAGCAGCGACAACACCGGCGAAGACTTGGCTGTGCCTTACGATTCGCAGGAACAAGTGTACACGCAAATGCTGAAAGAACTGGAAGAAGCCGACCTCATACTGGAAGAAAACAAAGACCTCTCCTCAGAAGCCTTCCGCAAACTGGAAGACCTTTATTACGGAAATATCTCCAAGTGGCGTAAATTCGTCCATTCCATGCGTCTGCGTATCGCCATGCGAATGAGTTATGTGAATCCTGCCGAAGCAAAGCGTGTCGCCGAAGCTGCCGTAGCCGCCGGAGTCATCGAATCGAACGAGGACAATGCCTTGCTGCACGTCGCGGAAAATCGCTCCGAACTGCTGTTCAACAACTGGAGCGACTATCGGATCAGTGCCGACCTTGTCTCTATTATGAAGGGGTATGACGACCCTCGCTTGGATAAAATGCTTGTCAAGGGAGTGCAGACAGTAGACCAGGAAGGTGAGAAAGTGGACGTATATGATTACTACGGAGTACGCATCGGCATCTTCACCAAGAAGAAAGACGACATGATTAACCTTTACTCCAAACAGGTAATCAGCAGCACCGACCCTTACCTTTGGATGAATGCCGCCGAAGTGACTTTCCTTCGTGCCGAAGGCGCATTGCGTGGCTGGACAATGGGCGGAGACGCACAGGCATTGTATGAAAAAGCAATCTTCTTATCTTTCGACGAACGCAAAGCGTCCGGAGCCGACGCATACGCAAAGGATAGCGAAAAAATTCCTGCCGACTATGTAGACCCGATGGGGGAATACAGCCATCCTGCCGTCAGTACCATTACTATTGCTTGGGAACCGGGCGCCGAAAATTTTGAAAAGAATCTTGAACGTATTATCACGCAGAAGTGGATTGCTATTTTCCCGTTGGGCGTGGAAGCATGGGCGGAGCACCGCCGCACAGGTTATCCGAAGCTGCTGCCCGCGGTGGAAAATAAAGACCCGGACAACAGTGTCGACGTAACCATCGGCCCCCGCCGCCTGCCTTTCCCTGCTGATGAGTATAACTCGAACCCTGCCTATATCGGACAGGCCGTGCAAATGCTGAATGGCCCCGACGCTGCCGGAACCCGGCTCTGGTGGGACACAAAGAACCATTCGGGGAATTAGGGAATAAAAAAATGAACTCAATAGAACATCTTAAATCAATAAGAGTATGAACTATAAATCAATATTCAATCTATGTTTGGCTATCTTTCTGGTATTCGTCCCTATCGGCTGCGATGATTGGACAGAACTGGAAATTCACGATAGTCAAATAAATGGATTCAAAGAACAGAATCCGGAGCAATACGCTGCCTACACCCAAAAACTACGGGCGTATAAAGCATCGAAACACGCTTTGGTCTACGCAAGACTGGACAATGCACCGGAAGTATCTTCGAGCGAAAAAGATTTTCTGCGCTCTCTGCCTGATAGCATAGATATAGTAACTATGCGTAATGCAAACCGCCTTTCCGACTATGACCGTGAAGACATGAAACTGGTACGTGCGGACTATGGCACACGGGTACTATACTATATAGACGCCTCGGCTAAGGAAGAACTGAATAATTCCATTTCCGCAGCCACCGACGCTGTCCGTAAAGGAATATTTGACGGAATAACGCTGGGCTCCTCTTCATCCGTAGATGCGTCCACAATAAAAAACATGACCGACGCCTTGGGACAAACCGACTGCCTGTTGGTTTTTGAAGGAACCCCGTCCATGCTTCCCGAATCGTCCCGCAGCCTTTTCGATTACTTCGTATTGGACATCTCGTCTGCCGCAGACGAGTATGATGTGGAAGTGGTCGTCCGCCTTGCTACGGACCACGGGAAAACGGCTGCCGACCGCTTGCTGCTGGCAGTTGTCCCCGGCGCCACGCTGACCGATTATAACGGAGTGACGCGGAACTCCATTACCGGTGCTGCATCTAGCGCCCTCACTATGGGACCGTTGGGAGGTATTGCCATATTTAACATATCTGCCGACTACTACGACGCTGATATTATTTATAAACAGACCCGTGGCGGTATTCAGTTTCTGAATCCTGCACCGGTTCATTAAATCCGTCAAGCTATGCGAAGACACTATTTTTACTACTGCATCGTAGCTGCGACCCTGTTACTTGCGGCTGCATGTGATAATACGGATTACAGCAACCGTTCTCCATTCGATAACTCTGCCTACCTGAATGTGGCATCCGTGAAGAATGCTGAAACCTTCACCTTTAACCGCAAGGTGACGGAACAGACCAAAACCTTTGCGGCGAAGCTGTCCTATCCGGCAGGAAGTGACGTCACCGTTCATTTCAATATAGACAAAGCATTAGTCAACAGTTATAATGCGAAGAACGGCACTCAATACGAGGCGCTGTCCGAGAAGTATTTTCAATTGTCGAAACCTTCCGTAGTCATTCCTGCAGGAAAGACCACTTCCGAAGACGTGAATCTCCACTTCTCCAAATTGGACGAACTGGAAATTGATGTCACCTATCTTTGCCCGCTTACCATAGGCGGAGCCGAAGGAATCGGCCTTATGGACGGTTCGCGTACCATGTATTATCTGGTACGTCGCTCAAGTGCCATTACCACGGCGATGAATCTGAAGAATGTCTATGTCACCGTGCCGGGATTCGACCTGGGCAGTCCTACGGCAGATGTCGTGAATAACCTGCCGGCTATCACGATGGAAGTGATTGTACGGGTGAGCCAGTTCGAGAAAGAAATCTCTTCTTTGATGGGCATCGAGCAATATCTCTGCCTGCGAATCGGAGATGCGAGCTACCCGCGCCAGCAGTTGCAGGTACAGACCTCTTTCGGGAAATTCCCCGAAGCCAGCAACTCGAAACTCTTGCAGGCAGGCGAATGGTACCACATTGCTATGACATGGGACTTGGCGACGAAGACAATTGCCTTCTATGTAAACGGCAAGTTGCAAAGCATAGACACCAACCATGGTACTACCGATTTGACTACCGTCAGCTTGGGTGATAAGAAACCGGACAACGAGTAAGGAAACGGTGGCGACTTCAACTTCTATTTCGGACGTTCTTACGGAGAGTCGCACGACCCCAGCCGCCAGTTTGACGGAGAAATCTGCGAAGCGCGTATCTGGAGCGTGGCACGTACCGCAGAGCAAATATGGGAGAATATGTACGACATCCCCGAGCCGCAGGGACAACCGGACTTGCGTGCCTACTGGAAATTTGATGAGGGCACGGGAACAGTTGTTGTCGACCGCACGGGAAATGGTAATGACGCAAAAGTAGTCAATTACTGGACAGGCAGCGACTATACATCTGTTTATCCGAAAACGGATGCCGAACTATGGCCTTCGGGCATTGAAGTTCCTAAAGTGAATCAGGAATAGGAGAGTAGCGAATGAACTTAAAAATAGATAGACATATGAAACGAATAATAAAATACGCCTGGATATGGACCGTATTCCTTTTATTGGGAACTGCCTGCCAGGAAGATGCCATGATAATTGACCCGGACGTGTCGCACGGTAAATCTACGGAAGCCGGTGAGACATTGGAAAGTGTAGGAGCTTTGAATAGCGTCGAACAGCCGAAGTCGAATATTATCAACCTGTATATCGGCAACACCAATGAAGCGGAAAACCCTGACGCCGAACTGGAAGACGAAATTTATTTCGAACTGGCAAAACCGGCTGAAAAGAATCTGACATTAACTGTTGCTGTCGATGAAGGATTCAGGGAAGATGATGACCAATATAAGAGTGATTATTGTGAACTTTTTAAGAAAGAGCATAATATGATGGTCACTTCTATTCTTTCCTGGCAAGGAGGGGTGTATAGATATATGAAAGTAAACGGTGCAACGGAGGGAACTATCACCATTCCTGCCGGGCAGCGAAAGTCATCGAAGATAAAACTTACTTTCATACGGGACGCAGAACTGATGGGTGGACAGGCTTTTATATATCCTCTTACTGCCATTGATACGGAAACGGGCGAGGAATATGGACGGCTAGATTATATCATCCATACCTTTGACAAAGGGGCACGTGGAGAACGGGATGTTACAATTGTTGCTTACGTAAATACGGAAGTGATGAATCCGTTGATAGCCGACCAGCTTACAAGGAAAGTCGAAAAGATGATTTGGGATCCTTATGAGATTGTCCCTGTCGTTCCGTTATCTCCGGTTGTCGATATCCTGAATGTCCGTACTGCTATGTTGAAAAATGAACAGGGGCGTGCTATGTTGGGATATACCACGGATATGGAATATGTATTAAAGCATAATGATAAATACATTCAACCGATGCGGCAAGGTGGCATGAAAGTTTGTCTCACAATCAAGGGAGGGGGCACAGGACTTGGTTTCTGTAACTTGACCGACGAACAAGTGGCAGACTTTGCCGCGCAGGTCAAAGTGGCTGTCGATATCTATGGACTGGACGGAGTGAACCTTTGGGATGAAGGTTCCGACTATGGCAAGGCAGGAATGCCGCCAATGAACGACGCGTCCTACGCCAAACTAATCAAAACCCTGAAAGAAACCATGCCCGGTAAACTTGTCACACTGACGGACACGCCGGAAACCACTTCTTCACTCCGCAGTGTGCAGGGAGGTATTTCTGCCGGACAATACCTTGACTACGCATGGAGTCCTATCAGTGCTTTCCTCAACCCTTATGCCGACGGAGCGGAATTGAAACCGATAGCCGGGTTGGAGCTGGCAAAATATGGTTCGATTTCTGTACCGATGATGTCTAGTAAAATGTCCTATGACGAAATGGAAGTGATAGAAAACAACCTGTTTCTTTTGGTAGACGAAACTACGGTTATTAATGATAAGATATTTGTATTTGATGATTTGACGTATATAGATTATGGTGATGAGGGTATTTTAACCGGAACATTTTCGATGACTTTGGGGATATTGTATGATATGAATCCCCTACTGGAATCGCCGGATTACTCTTATGCTTACATGACGATGATTGAAACGTCCGGTTCGCTGGCCGATTATTATGCATTCAGAAAAGACTGGTAGATTTCAATAGTTTTCCAGTCAGATACAACAGAAAAAGAAGTGATTGTCTCTTCATATAAAGGCAATCACTTCTTTCTTCTTTGGAAACTGTGGATGTTTCTCTTATTCTTCGGGCAGCCATCGACTGACGTTCCGTGTGTCGGTACTGAATTCTACTCCCACCTTTTTTACTTCCCGTTCATCTGCCTGATAAGGGATAAGATACCCTTTGTCTTCGATTTGCTGTAATGCTTGTTCGGCTGTGCCGTTCAGCTTGAATTCGAATACATAAATATACTTTGGTGTTTTGACAACTGCATCGGCCCGTCCTTTTGCACTGCGTACTTCTGCTTGTGTGAACTGTCCCATGAGCTTGAATATCAGATAGAAAACAGTCTGATAATGCCGCTCTGTCTGGTCATTCAGTTCGTAAGGTATATCGGCGAAGAAGGCTTGGAGACGGGTTAGAAAGGCGTTGATATTGCCACTTTCCAACTCATGGACAAATTTGCCAATATAGAAATCTTGTTCATTATCGGGAATATTAGAGTAAAATGGCAGAAGGAAATTCATAAAGCCATATCTCACTTCATCATTGGGAAAAGCGAGTTGATAAGTCTTGAAACGAGGGTCGTATTCTTTAATCGTCAAATACCCGCTTTGATAAATCAGCGGAATAGGATTCCTGCTTTCTGCCCGGTATTCGTTGAACGACGCTGCGTTAGCTTCCACTCCGTCAATGAGCGTCCGCAAATCATAGTTACTATCCATCAGCATTTTGACAAGGAAAGTAGGAGTTCCTGTCTGAAACCAGTAATTCTCAAATTTATATCCGTCGAACACATTCAATACACTGAACGGATTGAACACACCTTCTGCATATTCACAGAAATGATACCCGTCGTAAAGTGCAGTCATCTTATGGATTGTATCTTCCGGTGTCATCCGGTTGTATGAGGCCAGCTTATCCAGTTCCGGAGTAAATGTATCTATCAGTTCCTGTTTGGTGATGCCGCAAATGGTAGCATAAGGCGGTTTCATGCTGATGTCATTCAGTTGATTCAAATCACTGAATACACTGACTTGTGAGAATTTGGTAACACCTGTCAGAAAGACGAAACGCAAATAGCGGTCAGCACTTTTCAATACTCCATAGAATGCTTTTAGCATTTTACGGTATTCTTCAAACAAAGGCAGATTGTCCAGAGCCTGCAAGAGAGGCTTGTCGTATTCGTCTACTAATACGACTACTTGCTTTCCGGTTTGTACGCATGCGCGTTCTATAATATAGGCGAATCGTTCTTCCGGTTGCCGGTCTTGCTTTTCAGTTCCGTAGATTGCTTCCCATTTCTCCAGGTGTTGGTTGAGCATCGCTGTCAAATCTGCCGGAGAATCATACTTGCGTGCATTCAGGTCAATATGAAAAACCGGATAGACTTGCCAGTCAACTTCCATTTGTGAGATGGCTAGTCCTTCGAACAAGTCCTTGCGTCCCAAAAAGTAAGCCTCGAAAGTGGAAATCAACAGGCTTTTTCCGAAACGTCGGGGACGGCTAAGGAAATAAGGAACGCTTGTGGACACCATTTTCCCGACAAGAGCAGTTTTATCTACATACAGATAATTTCCTTTGCGAATTTTCTCGAAAGTTTGTATTCCGATGGGCAATTTGCGGTTTAAATCAATCATACCTGTTCTTTTTTATAAGAATTCTACTCTTGCAAAGGTAACATATTTTGTGGGATATTGTTCTTTTAGACAAATATTCGTGTAACTTTGCAAATTGATAGTCTAAAACAAGAAGAGAAAAAAATGATAGTTTGCATAGCCGAAAAACCATCTGTAGCACGCGATATAGCCGAAGTACTCGGCGCTCATACCAGAAAAGAAGGATATATAGAAGGAAACGGATACCAGGTGACCTGGACATTCGGGCATCTTTGTACCCTGAAAGAACCGCATGAATACACCCCTAACTGGAAATCATGGAGTCTGAGCAGTCTGCCGATGATTCCGCCACGTTTCGGTATCAAGCTGATAGAGAACCCTACCTACGAAAGGCAATTCCATGTAATCGAAGGGCTGATGCAGAACGCGGATGAAATCATCAACTGCGGTGATGCCGGGCAAGAGGGAGAATTGATTCAGCGCTGGGTGATGCAGAAAGCGGGTGCCCGTTGTCCGGTGAAGCGTCTGTGGATTTCTTCGTTGACAGAAGAAGCCATTCGCGAAGGTTTCTCCAAGTTGAAAGACCAGACGGATTTTCAGTCATTATACGAAGCGGGACTTTCCCGTGCCATGGGCGACTGGCTGCTGGGAATGAATGCTACCCGTCTTTATACGATTAAGTACGGTCAAAACAAGCAAGTGCTCTCTATCGGTCGTGTACAAACGCCTACTCTGGCATTGATTGTCAACCGCCAATTGGAAATCGCCAATTTCCAACCCAAGCAATATTGGGAGTTGAAGACAAACTATCGCGACACTACCTTCTCTGCCCTTATCCGCAAGAGTGATGAAGAAATAGCGGCGGAAGAAGAGAAGAACGGTGGAAAAAAGAAAATAGACAATCCGGGCATCGACCCCATCGCCAATCGTGAAGAAGGCGAAGCCTTGGTAGAGCGAATCAAAGACCTGCCGTTTGTGGTCACCAGTGTCGGCAAGAAGGACGGAAAGGAATATGCTCCGCGCTTGTTCGACTTGACTTCCCTTCAGGTGGAGTGCAACAAGAAATTCGCCTATTCTGCTGATGAGACGCTGAAACTTATCCAGTCTCTTTATGAGAAGAAAGTGGCTACCTATCCGCGTGTCGATACCACTTTCCTTAGTGACGATATATATCCGAAATGCCCCGGCATTCTGAAAGGACTTCGTGATTACGAAGTGTTGACTGCCCCGTTGAACGGTTCTACATTACCTAAATCGAAAAAGGTATTTGACAACTCGAAAGTGACGGACCACCACGCCATTATCCCTACCGGGGTTTATGCTCAAAACCTTACCGATATGGAACGTCGTGTCTATGACTTGATAGCCCGTCGTTTTATAGCGGTGTTTTATCCCGATTGTAAGATTTCGACTACTACCGTAATGGGTGAAGTGGATAAGATAGAATTTAAAGTCACCGGAAAACAGATTATTGAACCGGGCTGGCGTGTCGTATTCGCCAAAGACGTGAAGGACTCCGCCGAAGAGAAAGAAGACGAGGACGAAAATGTTCTTCCTGCCTTTGTGAAAGGGGAGAGCGGCCCTCACATCCCTGACTTGAACGAGAAATGGACACAGCCGCCAAGACCTTTTACGGAAGCGACCTTGCTCCGTGCAATGGAAACAGCCGGAAAGCTGGTGGATAATGACGAACTTCGAGATGCCTTGAAAGAGAACGGTATCGGCCGTCCGTCTACCCGTGCCGCTATTATAGAAACCCTGTTCAAACGGAATTATATCCGCAAAGAGAGAAAGAACCTGATTGCTACCCCGACAGGAGTGGAACTGGTGCAACTAATCCACGAAGAACTCTTGAAATCGGCGGAACTGACAGGTATTTGGGAAAAGAAGCTGCGCGAGATTGAAAAGAAAACATACGATGCCCGCCAATTCCTCGAAGAATTGAAACAAATGGTTTCGGAAGTCGTGATGAGTGTACTGTCTGATAATACGAATCGTCGTATCACTATTCAGGACGCAGTAGCCGCCAAAGCCGAAGAGAAAGCGAAGAAAGAACCCAAAAAGCGTGAACGGAAAGCGGCAAGTGTTCCTAAAGAGAAGAAAACGGTCAATAACCCGGATTCATTAGTCGGACAACCTTGTCCGGTTTGTGGCAAGGGAACGGTTATAAAAGGGAAAACAGCCTACGGATGCTCCGAATGGAGAAACGGATGTACGTACCGAAAGAACTTTGAGTAGTGCAAGTATCCGGACAACTGATATTTTTTCCCGAATCCTTTTTACTATGGTGGGAGTGTTATCTTGTCTGATGAGTATAACCCAGTCAATACCCTCTTACTGAATATTCACACTATTATCCGGTTTCAGCCGTTTCAGTCTTGTCTGCAAACGCCTTGATAGAAGGGGATAGCGGCTGAAAGCGGAAAAAATCATCCCCTGCAGGAATATGCTGTAAGCAAGGGGTAGTGCATTCAGTGCTTTCAGCCTTGCCGGTGAATCTATATACTCAGCGTGGTAGGCATATATATCCACCACGGTGAATCTATATATCCATCATGCTGAATCTATATGTCCACCAAGCGGGGTATATATATTCTGCATTCAGGTTCGCTTTCAGCCAAAACCTTCGATGAAAAGGGGCTTTTTTGAAGAACTGAAAGCTGAAAGCGTTTTTTTATTTTTATTATTCAGTAGTAGAATTGCCCCGAACAAGTACTACACTTAATGAAATGATGTAGGAGACTTGAGCAAGTCTAGTACATGATTCTGCTTACTTCAGTACTGGTTTGAATAAGTTCATCTACACATCTTTTTGTTCCTAATCAGTCTGTTGACTGACTGTTTCATATAATTCAAGAAAAAAGCGCGATTGATTATCTCGGTCGAATAGGCAAGAATGTACGGGGTGGTCCAATCGTAGGACCGCCGCCATAATCGCCACCCCCGCGTTTGTCAAAAACAACATCACGGAGAATCTCGTACAGGATTCCGCCTACATCCAATCCCAGGTTGAACTTATTATTAAAACGATAAGAAGGAATAACGACAGGAACTGTCTCCCAACGTCCCCGCATAGCATCGTAATAGCGCTGTACACCCATTTCCATATTAAAACGGTCGGACATATCGACAGACATGGTAGCACCATAACTATGAGTGCTCATTCCATACGAATTGCCAATGTCATAGGAACCGAATACTTTGAAAGCGACACGGTCGGAAGCGTGATAAAGCAAAGCTCCCGAAGTGCTGAATACCTGTCCGGTAGAGTGCATCATATTTATTTTCATAGCGTCTGCCTGGAGACGTAATTCAAACCTGTCATTGAAAATGTGCTGATAGCCTAACGAAGCGTTGTTGAAAAGCCCGATGCCCGGCACGCTTGTTTGTGAACCGGAACCGAACATAGCCCCGTGAGGAAATTGCCATAATATGCCGCTTGTACTATAATCACCTTTGAAGAGTGGAGAAGGATTAATCTGATAAGGCAGATAGATTTCTCCTTTATGTGAAAAATCAGGTGGAAAGTAAAATAGCTGCTTGGATAAATTCGGAGAAGGAGTATCCTTGAACTTTGAAGGCGGGAACAAATCAGGCATGGCATACTGAAATAAATCAGATGTAGAATGTTGAAACAATGTACCTTCCGGTTGTTTCAGCAAATCATTACGCATAATGCGGGTACTGTCATTACCTTCCTGTGCAGAGAGCAACTGCGGAGTGGAAGTCAGCAGAAGGAGCAAACCCAGGCAAGCTGGAAACCGTGAAATGCTAATTTTTTGTTTCATACGCATTTGTCCTCTCCTTTAGTTTAGTAAATTCTTCTGTCCACAAAAATAACGAAATGAGAGTGGAATAACAAATAGTAAACAGCATTTCCTTCCAACGACAAGTTTTTTTAACTAGGTCGATACTGAAAAGGGCAGAGAAATGCTCGGATAAATCCTTTATTTTCATTAAATTCGTCTTTCTTTCAAATAATAACCATCCTATGGTTGTTGTTATATAAATAAGAGTATCAATTATTTAAACCAAAAAGAAAATGAAGAAGAAGCTAGCAGGAGTTGCATTATTATTGGCTGCCATCTCTCTAGGGAGCACGCAGCCTGTAGAAGCGTGTACGCGCGCAGTATATATAGGGCCGGAGCAAATGGTGATAACCGGCCGTACGATGGACTGGAAGGAAGACCTTCACTCAAACCTTTACGTGTTTCCACGTGGCATCCAGCGTACGGGACATAATAAGGAAAAAACGTTGAATTGGACATCCAAATATGGAAGTATCGTTGCCACAGGCTATGATATAGGTACTTGCGACGGGATGAATGAAAAAGGACTGGTAGCGAGCCTGCTCTTCCTGCCGGAGACAATTTATTCATTGCCGGGAGATACCCGTCCGGTGATGGGGATAAGCATCTGGACGCAATACGTGCTGGATAATTTTGCCACCGTGCGTGAAGCGGTAAATGAACTGAAGAAAGAGACATTCCGCATCGACGCCCCTCGTCTGCCGAATGGTTCGGAATCGACGCTGCATCTCGCTATAACCGATGAAACGGGAAATACGGCGATATTGGAATACTTGGACGGGAAACTGAGCATCCATGAAGGAAAACAATATCAGGTGATGACAAACTCTCCCCGTTACGAATACCAGTTGGCTATCAACGATTACTGGAAAGAAGTGGGTGGTCTGCAAATGCTTCCGGGCACAAACCGTTCGAGTGACCGTTTTGTACGCGCCTCTTTCTATATCCATGCCATTCCTCAGACTTCCGATGCTAAAATCGCAGTACCCAGTGTGTTGAGCGTAATGCGTAATGTTTCCGTTCCGTTCGGAATTACAACTCCCGACAAACCTTATATCTCCTCTACCCGTTGGCGTACCGTTTCTGACCAAAAGAACAAGGTCTATTATTTTGAATCGACTTTAACTCCGAATTTGTTTTGGCTGGATTTGAAGAAGATTGATTTCAGTCCGAAAGCAAGCATCAAGAAATTGTCTTTGGCGAATGGTGAGATATATGCCGGTGACGCAGTGAAGGATTTGAAAGACAGCAAATCATTTACATTCCTTTTCCAGACTCCGGTGATGTAAAGACTCGTTATCTATAAATAAAAAAGAACGGTGGACAGACTTGTATCCAAGCATTTGTCCACCGTTCTCTTTTTTATCTTTCTATCGGGTGTGGTATTTCACTCTTTTAGAGTCTTGCATATTCCTTATGAAACTCGACCACCGCTTCGATACCTTTACGGAAAATATCCAGTGAAAAGTTCTCATTCGGCGAATGAATAGCATCCGATTCAAGTCCGAATCCCATCAATACAGTTTTGATTCCCAACACTTGCTCGAAAGTGGAAATGATAGGAATACTGCCACCGCGACGCACTGCCAACGGTTTCTTTCCGAAAGCTATTTCGAAACCTTTCTCTGCCGCCTGATAAGCGGGAAGAGAGATAGGGCATACATATCCCTGTCCGCCGTGCATCGGGGTAACTTTCACCTGCACCGTATCGGGAGCGATGCTGCGGATATAATCAGCAAACATTTGAGAAATCTTATGGTGGTCCTGATGCGGAACCAATCGGCAGGAGACTTTGGCGTAAGCCTTGGAAGGAAGTACGGTCTTCGAACCTTCTCCCGTATATCCGCCCCATATACCGCACACGTCAAAAGACGGACGGCAACTGTTGCGTTCCAGCGTGCTGTATCCTTTCTCCCCGAACACTTCCTTCACGCCGATTGCCTCTTTATATTTCTTTTCATCGAAAGGAATATGCGCAATCATTTCCCGTTCGGCTTGCGGAACTTCTTCCACGTCGTCATAGAATCCGGGAACGGTAATCCGTCCGTCGGCATCCGTCACTTTGCTGATAATCTGGCAAAGCGTGTTGATGGGATTAGCCACCGCACCACCGAAATGTCCGGAATGTAAGTCCCGGTTCGGTCCGGTGACTTCTATCTCCCAGTAAGCCAGTCCGCGCAGACCAGTAGTCAGCGAGGGAAGTTCTGCTCCCAGCATACTCGTATCCGAGACGAGGATTACATCTGCTTTCAACAGTTCTTTGTGTTCTTCGCAGAAGGATTCCAAACTCGGAGAACCGATTTCCTCTTCTCCTTCGAAGATGAACTTCACATTATTTTTTAATAACTCGTTTTTAAGCAGATATTCGAAAGCCTTCACTTGAATGAAAGATTGTCCTTTATCATCATCCGCGCCACGTGCCCAAATATGTCCGTCCCGTATTTCCGGTTCGAATGGCTGGCTTTTCCAAAGTTCCAATGGTTCGGCAGGCATTACGTCATAATGGGCGTAGATTAAAACAGTCTTGGCATCCGGGTCTACTATTTTCTGTGCAAAGACAATCGGATTGCCTTTGGAAGGCATTACCAATGCTTCATCCGCTCCGGCTTCCAGTAATAGTTGTGCCCAACGCTCTGCACATGCCAACATATCGTCATGGTGTTCGGGCAGTGCGCTGATACTTGGAATACGGATAAGACTGAACAAGTCCTCCATTATCTTTGGCTCGTTCGCTGCAATATATTTCTGAATTTCGTTCATATTGAATAATTAGCACATTGGAAAATTATTAAAGCTGCGTGGTCTTATCCAGCAGGTAATAATCAAGTATCGTCATGGCAGCCATCGCTTCTACGATAGGCACGGCACGTGGCAGTACACAGGCGTCATGACGTCCGCGGGCTTTCAACGTCGTGTCCACTCCGTCGATGTTGACTGTTTCCTGCTCCATCAATATGGTGGCAATCGGTTTGAAAACTACCCGGAAATAAATATCCTGTCCGTTGCTCAGCCCGCCTTGGATGCCACCGGAGTGGTTGGTATGCGTTTCGATTCGTCCGTTGTTGTTGAAGAAAACATCGTTCTGTTCCGAACCTTTCATCTTCAGTCCCTTGAATCCTTCGCCATATTCGAATGCTTTGGCAGCGTTGATACTTAGCATGGCATTGCCCAGGGCAGCATGAAGTTTGCCGAAAACCGGTTGCCCCAGTCCGATGGGGCATCCTTTGATGACACAGGTCAGCGTGCCGCCGATGGTGTCGCCTTCCCCTTTCACCTTATAGATAAGGTCTGCCATTTCCTTCGCCTTTTCCGGGTCGGGACAGCGTACGTCGTTGCTTTCTATCAGGTCGAGGTCATAATCAGAATACGTACCTTCCAGTTTTATGGCGCCTACCTGCGAGGTATAAGCGGTGATGCTGACTCCCAACTGGCGGAGCGCCAACTTGGCCAAAGCACCGGCTACAACGCGCGAAATCGTTTCGCGTGCCGAAGAGCGTCCGCCGCCGCGGTGGTCACGGATTCCATACTTCACGGTGTAAGTATAGTCAGCGTGTGAAGGACGATATACATTTTTCAGATTATTGTAGTCACTAGAGTGCTGATTCTCGTTCCATACGATAAAACCGATAGGGCATCCGGTGGATTTGCCTTCGAAAATACCGGAGAGAAACTCAACTTTATCAGCTTCTTTACGTGGTGTGGTAAGGATAGACTGTCCCGGACGGCGGCGATTCAGTTCTTGCTGTACAAATTCTTCGTCGATGGTGATTCCTGCAGGAAAACCGTCAATCACTCCCCCAACTCCTTTTCCATGAGACTCACCGAAACTTGTGAGTCGAAAGATATTGCCAAATGAATTAAACATAGTCGTGGCTTTTTTAAAATTACTGTATGCAAATATAACAAAGTTTTTGGTAAGATTGTTGTGAACTCAAAATATCTTCAAAAAAGGAAGCATATTGAACCTTTTTTCTTCAATTCGGTTTATAAATGGCGATTTTATATAATAACTTAACTGAAGACGTATGAAAAAGAATCTATTGTATTTATTGGCATTTGTATGTTCCGTCACTCTCTTTTCTGCTTGTAGCAGCGATGACGATGACGATAGCAAGAAGAACAACGGTAACGAACCCGGTGAGGAAGCGGTGATAACAGCTCCCGATGTAGTAGGGACTTACTGGGGAAACCTGAATATTTCCATGATAGCGGATGGTTCCGACCAGGAGATTGTCATAGCTGACGGACTGCCTAAGTTTATCACATTCTCGCAGGTCAGCGATACGGAAATAAAAATAGAACTGAAGGACTTTGAACTGTTCCTGAACGGACAGATATTGAAATTCGGGGATATTGTGATAGATAAATGTGCGGTGAAGAAGGAAGAGGGCGTTTCCAGTTATACGGGGCAGCAAGACCTTACCTTCCAGGGAGATGCCGCTGCTCTGGGAACTTGCAACGTTATCGTAGCGGGAACGGTGGAAGATATGGATGCGAATATGACTATCAACGTGAAAGTGCCTGCATTGCAACAGACAGTGAAAGTTTCTTTCCTGGGAGTGAAACAGGTGGAGAACCCTGATAAAAACTAATCTTGTAGAAATAAAAAGCGGGGCTGCCTGACGAGGAAATATCGTTCAGGCAGCCCCGCTTTCTAATTTAAAACATATACCTTTCTTTAGAATGCATATCCGAAACCAATATTCAAATATATAGGATACATGGCGAAAGTAATCGTGTGAAAATCATCTTTGAAAATATTATTCAGTCCCCAGGTGAGGTCTGCATACACATTGAGATGTTTGAATGCTCTCCATCCGGCTCCTACCTGCAATCCCCACTGGAAATGTCGCAAGTCGTCGGAGAAATCATAAGTCGCAATCTTTCCATCCGTAAATTCTACTTTAGGTCCGGTAGGGTCGTCCTCACGCAAATACCCTTCGTACACATGTCCCGAAAATTCCCTTGAAAGAATATAGGAGAAGTAGGGGCCTGCCTTTATATTCCATCGGTTAGTCAGTTTGTAAGTTGCCATTAAAGGAATAGTCAGCCCCGCGGTATGTACTTTGGTTTTCACTCCACCCGTCCATACGCCGCTGATTCTTTCACCGCCTTGCCCGAGAATCTCCATATTGTAATTCTTTACGGTAGCTTCGGTCGTCATCGCTTTGTTCTCGAGGCGCAACCCGACGATGATGCCCAGTTTGTTTTGAACAGCCACCCATTTGGTGACTTCGCCGCCGATAGTAATGGCAAGTGTCGGATTATAACCGTCGATTGAACGGATTTCCACCGGCAAGGGAAGCGGCGCCGTACCGCCGATACTGATTCCTGCTTTTACTTCATATTCCAGCCCGCGCAGGGCGGAGCGGATAAGTGTCTCATTTCTGTCCACTTGTGAATACCCCGGCAAGGCTATTCCCATACAAGCGAGAAAACTGAATATATAAGGATAAATTTTCATCTTTCTGTCTATTATAAAATTAATTCTCCGAGTGATAGATTAATTCGACTTCATCAATCAGTAAAGTACTTCCGATAGCTCCGTTGAAGTATGCCCCTTCCAGGCTTGATGTAAATACGATGGCAACATTATATTTTCCATTCTTCAGTTTCTCCTTATCAATAAACTTACCGGGCAGGGTAGTGAAGGGAAGTTTGAAATATGTCCATTCATCTGTCTCCTTAGCGTTGTCAATACGAGCTATCGAAACCAGATTCGGACTGGTGAACGCGTTGCTTCCGTCAAGGGTAGGGACAGATTCAGTCGTTTCGTACATGATAGCATATATATCGCATATGTCACGTTTTCCATCTACTTCCTTACCTCCTTCCGTGAATTTATTTCCTGCCTTGTACTTATAGTATCCTGCCAGGTAAGTTGGCACATACCGGAAAGGAAGCCCGAACTTCGTAGCTTGCAAGGGATTGCTCATTGCATTGCCCACGTCGAAAGAACCGATAAACAAATTCCCGGCAGCAATAGGCATACCCATCAAACTTCCGAAGAATCCCGTACTGCGCGTCACCAAAGAAAGGCATTTTCCTTCTTTACCTTCCGTCACCTGGAAAGTTGGGTAGTCATCAGCCGTCTTGGGTACTCCGGTCATGGCATAGCCGGCATTTCCGCTTGCCCATTCCATTACTACTTTATCTCCCTCACGTTCCACGAAGATATAGTACTTCTTTCCGCCCAAAGTATCCTCGAATTGATAGTTTGTAGCAAGCTCCGTATCTATGACGGACACCGTATAAGTTTTTTTCCAAACGCCATCGGCGGCTGTGACGATATATTTCTGCGGAGAATTAAAATCATGTACTGTTCCGCTTTGCGGACTGATTGTCGCCCCCGGCGTCAGAATAAACTCCGGCGCAAGTGCCGAAACATCCGTTCCCGGACCGACAAAGAGAGTTACTGAGTTATTATTGATGATGGGACTGGTAGTCATTGCTACTTCCGGCAATTTGCAACTGAGGATATCTGCCTCTGCATTGGGAGCTTCGTCGCGAATACAAGAAGACGAAATAATAGCTAATAGCAAATAGAAAATCACGTGTTTTGCTTTCATTTTTCTTTATTCTTGCTGTTAAAGTTGGGTTATCACAAGAATTTATAACAAAATGCGATTTTATTTGTTCACTAAGTTGTGTAGGATAGAAAAGAATTTTCTATTTTTGTGGAAACATTCATAGAAACAAAACTTATATGTTCATGACTGAGTCAGAAAGAAAGCAAATTATAGAGCTGGTTAAAAGAGAGGTGATTCCTGCCATCGGATGCACGGAGCCTATTGCAGTGGCACTTTGTGTTGCGAAAGCAGCCGAAACATTGGGCGAGAAACCGGAGAAAATCGAAGTATTGTTGAGCGCCAATATACTAAAGAATGCTATGGGAGTAGGAATCCCCGGCACAGGTATGGTAGGACTTCCGATAGCCGTTGCCTTGGGCGCGTTAATCGGTAAGTCTGATTATCAACTGGAAGTATTGAGAGACTGCACACCCGAAGCTGTAGCACAAGGTGAACAGTTCATTGCTGAAAAGAGAATCTGCATCTCCCTGAAAGACGATATCACCGAAAAGCTCTACATCGAAGTCATTTGCAAGGCTGCGGGCAAAACCGCCAAAACCATCATTGCCGGCGGACACACTACCTTTATATATATAGCCAAAGACGAACAGGTATTGCTTGACAAGCAACATACAGCCAGTGAAGAGAAAGAAGACGCTTCTCCCGAACTGAACCTGCGTAAAGTCTACGACTTCGCCCTGACCGCTCCACTGGATGAAATCCGTTTCATCCTCGACACCGCCCGCCTGAACAAAGCCGCCGCCGAACAAGCCTTCAAAGGCAACTACGGACATTGCTTGGGTAAAATGCTCCGCGGCACTTACGAACATAAAGTGATGGGCGATAGCGTATTCTGCCATATCCTCTCTTATACTTCAGCCGCCTGTGACGCCCGAATGGCAGGAGCCATGATTCCGGTCATGAGCAACTCCGGCAGTGGTAATCAGGGAATATCCGCTACGCTTCCGGTAGTAGTCTTTGCCGAAGAAAACAATAAGAGCGAAGAAGAACTGATCCGTGCCCTGATGTTGAGCCATCTTACAGTTATCTATATCAAACAAAGCCTGGGACGATTGTCCGCCTTGTGCGGTTGTGTGGTAGCCGCCACGGGTTCCAGTTGCGGAATAACCTGGTTGATGGGTGGCAACTACGACCAAGTCGCCTTTGCCGTTCAAAATATGATTGCGAACCTGACGGGAATGATTTGTGACGGTGCCAAACCGAGTTGTGCCCTAAAAGTAACGACCGGAGTATCAACAGCCGTCCTGTCTGCCATGATGGCGATGGAAGACCGCTGCGTGACTTCCGTAGAAGGAATTATTGATGAAGACGTAGACCAAAGCATCCGTAACCTGACAAGAATCGGCTCACAAGCCATGAACGAGACAGATAAAATGGTACTCGATATAATGACACACAAAGGATGCTGAAATAATATAAAAAAAGGCACGGATTACACGGAGAACACGGTTTAAGATAATTGAAAAAACCGTGAAATCCGTGTAATCCGTGCCTAAATTATTTATTAATGGCAGTGTCCGCCTTCGCAACCGCAATCGTCGCCGCATTCACCGTCGCCACAACTGTCGCATCCGCAACCGCAGCCACCTTCGCCACTCATCATTTTTACTAATTCTTGAATTTCTTCGTTAGTAGCAGGACGGCTTTCGATCACTTCGCCTTCAAAGATAAGGTCAGCGCCTGCCAACGGGTGGTTGAGGTCAACTACTACCACGTCCGGTTTGATTTCCACTACGCTTGCGTTCACGCGCTGGCCGTCACCGGTCATCAAAGGAACGATATTTCCTTCTTTGATACGTTCGCTGTCGAACTTACCGTCGATCTCGAAAATATTTTTCGGAAGGTCAATCACGTGTTGTTCGTCATATTGACCGTATGCTTTATCTGCTTCGATGGTAAACTCAAATTTATCACCTTTAGAAAGAGCGGTCATTTGATTTTCGAAATCCTCGAGTGTTGTTCCTAAACCTGAAATGAATTGAAAAGGGTGTTCAGCTTTTGCTTCTTCGAACAACTCTTTTTTACCATCTTCCATTGTATATAGTTTGTATGCAACGGTAATGTACTTGTTTTCTACTGTTTCCATCTGATATTTTATATTTCTAAATTAATAAATCCCGGGATACGGGTTGACAAAGATACGAATTATTTGCTTGTACACGGACATAGGGAATGTAAATTTCAGATTATTAAGTGCTTTTGTTAGAAAGGTTCTGTGGAATGCATACTTGTATAATAGTTGTAAATTCAACCTTTAAGTGATAAAATAGAGAAATAATACCGCTGTTATCTTACAATTATTAGTTTTTATGTGATTTTTTTCTTCGATTTGTTTGGAGATAATAAAAAAGCCCTTACCTTTGCAGCACGAAAATAAAGAAAAGAAGATATGAATATGCTACATACATCTCTAAACCTGGCAGTCCTGCATATTATTCGCGTCGTGGTGATTCCATCAAGAGCGTGAGGAAGGTTTTTGTGTTGTATGTGTTCGTACCATAAAAGATAAAATTTAGAGCCTTTCTCACTTGTGAGAGAGGCTCTTTAATTAAAAGACAGATTGAAATGAAAAAGCAATTACGCAGTTCGTTTAGTACACAAGGCCGTCGGATGGCGGGAGCCCGTGCATTGTGGGCAGCCAACGGCATGAAGAAAGAACAGATGGGCAAGCCCATTATCGCTATCGTCAATTCGTTTACGCAGTTTGTGCCGGGGCATGTACACCTACATGAAATCGGTCAACTGGTGAAGGCGGAGATTGAAAAGCTGGGATGCTTCGCTGCGGAATTCAACACCATAGCCATCGACGACGGTATAGCCATGGGACATGACGGAATGCTCTACTCGCTTCCATCCCGTGACATCATTGCCGACAGTGTAGAATACATGGTCAACGCCCACAAGGCAGATGCAATGGTATGTATCAGCAACTGCGATAAAATCACGCCGGGAATGTTGATGGCATCCATGCGTTTGAATATCCCTACCGTATTCGTATCGGGCGGACCGATGGAAGCCGGAGAGTGGAACGGGCAGCACCTCGACCTGATCGACGCAATGATTAAGTCTGCCGACCAAAGCGTAAGCGACGAAGAAGTTGCCAATATCGAGCAGAACGCTTGTCCTACCTGCGGATGCTGCTCCGGTATGTTTACAGCCAACTCTATGAACTGCCTGAACGAAGCTATCGGACTGGCTCTTCCCGGAAACGGAACCATCGTGGCTACCCACGAAAACCGTACGCAACTCTTCAAGGACGCTGCTAAACTGATTGTCGAGAATGCCATGAAATATTACAACGAAGGAGACGAAAGCGTGTTGCCGCGCAGCATCGCTACCCGCGAAGCCTTCCTGAACGCAATGACACTCGATATTGCAATGGGTGGTTCTACCAATACGGTGCTCCATTTGCTGGCTGTTGCCCACGAAGCGGAAGTCGATTTCAAGATGGACGACATCGACCTGCTTTCCCGCAAAGCTCCCTGTCTCTGCAAAGTTGCCCCGAATACACAGAAATATCATATACAGGACGTAAACCGTGCCGGCGGTATCATCGCCATCATGGACGAACTGGCAAAAGCCGGACTGATAGACACCACCGTACGTCGCGTGGACGGAATGTCACTTGCGGAAGCAATCAACGAATATTCAATCACCAGCCCGAATGTCAGCGAGAAAGCTATCAAGAAATATTCCAGTGCAGCCGCCAACCGTTTCAATCTCGTACTCGGTTCACAAGGCATGTATTATAAAGAACTGGACAAAGACCGTGCCACCGGATGTATCCGTGATTTTGAACACGCATATAGTAAGGACGGCGGACTGGCCGTACTGAAAGGTAACATCGCCCAGGACGGTTGTGTTGTAAAAACGGCAGGTGTAGACGAAAGTATCTGGAAATTTACCGGGCCTGCTAAAGTGTTTGATTCGCAAGAAGCAGCCTGTGAAGGTATCCTCGGTGGTCGAGTCGTCAGTGGCGATGTCGTCGTCATCACGCACGAAGGTCCGAAGGGTGGTCCCGGTATGCAGGAAATGCTTTATCCGACCTCTTATATAAAATCCCGTCATCTCGGAAAAGAATGTGCTTTGATCACCGACGGACGTTTCAGTGGTGGAACTTCCGGCTTGAGTATCGGACACGTGTCTCCCGAAGCGGCAGCAGGAGGTAATATTGGGAAAATTGTTGATGGAGATATTATCGAAATCGATATTCCGGCCCGGACGATTAACGTGCGACTAACGGATGAAGAACTGGCTGCCCGCCCGATGACACCCGTCACCCGTGACCGTTACGTGCCGAAGAGTCTGAAGGCATACGCCAGCATGGTAAGCTCCGCCGATAAGGGAGCAGTGAGAATAATCGATTGATACACATCTTTCAATACTAAAAAAGAATGAGTAAAGACTTAATAACAGGTGGAGAGGCGTTGATGCGCGCTTTGGAACATCAGGGAGTAAATACCATCTTCGGATACCCCGGCGGTTCTATTATGCCGGTATTTGATGCCTTATTCGACCATCAAGATACATTGAACCACATCTTGGTTCGCCACGAACAGGGAGCTGCCCATGCAGCGCAAGGGTATGCCCGCGTATCGGGTGAAGTCGGTGTTTGTCTGGTGACAAGCGGCCCCGGTGCTACAAACACGATTACCGGTATCGCCGATGCCATGATAGACAGTACGCCTATCGTTGTGATTGCCGGACAGGTAGGAACGGCTTTCCTTGGAACAGATGCTTTTCAGGAAGTTGACCTGGTGGGCATCACCCAGCCAATCGCCAAATGGAGTTATCAGATTCGTCGTGCCGAAGATGTAGCCTGGGCGGTAGCACGCGCTTTCTATATTGCCCGTAGCGGTCGTCCCGGCCCGGTAGTACTGGACTTTGCCAAGAATGCTCAAGTAGAGAAAACGAAATACGAACCGACAAAAGTCGATTTCATACGCAGCTATGTTCCCGTACCCGATACGGACGCGGACTCTGTAAAAGCGGCTGCCGAACTGATTAACAATGCCGAACGTCCGCTTGTATTGGTAGGGCAGGGCGTTGAATTGGGGAATGCGCAAAGCGAACTGCGTACCTTCATCGAAAAGGCGGATATGCCGGCCGGCTGTACGTTGCTCGGACTTTCGGCTTTGCCGACGGAACACCCGTTGAATAAAGGTATGTTGGGTATGCACGGCAACTTAGGCCCGAATATCAACACCAACAAATGCGATGTCCTGATTGCTGTCGGCATGCGTTTCGACGACCGTGTGACAGGCAACCTCGCCACTTACGCCAAGCAAGCGAAAGTAATCCACTTCGACATCGACCCTGCTGAAGTAAACAAAAATGTGAAAGTAGATATCGCTGTCTTGGGCGATTGCAAGCATACACTGGCATCTGTTACGGAACTTCTGAAAAAGAACACGCATACCGAATGGATAGACAGCTTCAAGGAATACGAAAAGGTAGAGGAAGAAAAGGTAATCCGCCCCGAACTTCATCCCGCTACGAACTCATTGAGCATGGGCGAAGTAGCACGTGCGGTAAGCGACGCTACCCATCACGAAGCAGTTTTGGTGACAGACGTAGGACAGAATCAGATGATTTCCGCCCGCTACTTTAAATATTCGAAAGAACGCAGCATCATCACTTCCGGCGGACTCGGAACGATGGGCTTCGGACTTCCCGCCGCTATCGGCGCCACTTTCGGCGCACCGGAACGTACCGTATGTGCTTTTATGGGCGACGGCGGACTCCAAATGAACATCCAGGAGCTGGGAACCATCATGGAACAGAAAGCTCCGGTGAAAATCATCTGCCTGAACAACAATTACCTCGGCAACGTGCGCCAATGGCAAGCTATGTTCTTCAATCGCCGCTACTCATTCACGCCGATGCTGAACCCGGACTACATGAAAATAGCTTCGGCCTATGAAATTCCTTCCAAACGCGTCTTCACCCGTGAAGAACTGAAGGAAGCCATCAAGGAGATGCTAGCTACGGACGGCCCGTTCCTGCTCGAAGCCTGTGTAGTGGAAGAGGGCAATGTCTTGCCGATGACTCCCCCGGGCGGCTCGGTAAATCAAATGTTGCTGGAGTGCTAGGAGAAGTTGAGAGTTGAGAATGGAGAGTTGAGAGTTCACAATTTAAAATTAGAATTATGAGTGATAAGACATTATATACTATCATTGTTCATTCGGAGAATATTGCCGGATTGCTGAACCAGGTAACGGCTGTATTTACCCGTCGGCAGATAAATATTGAAAGCCTGAATGTATCCGCGTCGTCAATCAAAGGCGTACACAAATATACTATCACGGCTTGGACGGATAAAAATACGATTGAAAAGGTAGTGAAGCAGATTGAAAAGAAGATTGACGTCATTCAGGCGCACTACTTCACGGAAGATGAAATCTACTTCCATGAGATTGCATTATATAAGGTATCTACTCCTGAGTTTCAGGAGACACCGGAAGCGTCTAAAGTGATACGCAGATATAACGCCCGCGTGGTAGAGGTGAATCCTGTATTCTCCATTGTCGAGAAGAACGGTATGAGTGAGGATATAACTTCGCTCTACGGTGAACTGAAGGCTTTGAATTGTGTTTTGCAATTTGTCCGTTCGGGACGTGTAGCTATCACTACCAGTTGTTTTGAACGGGTGAACGAGTTTCTCGACGGACGGGAAGCCAGCTATAACCAAAGTAAAAACCTGCAAGAATAATGAGTGAATCAAATAAAATAGGAACTTACAAGTTTGTGGCAGAACCCTTTCACGTGGACTTCAATGGACGTCTGACAATGGGAGTACTGGGCAACCATCTGCTGAATTGCGCAGGTTTCCATGCCAGTGACCGTGGTTTCGGCATCGCAACGCTCAACGAGGACAATTACACCTGGGTACTTTCCCGACTGGCTATCGAACTGGACGAAATGCCCTACCAATACGAGGACTTCTCGGTTCAGACATGGGTGGAAAATGTATATCGCCTGTTCACTGACCGTAACTTTGCTGTTATCAATAAAGATGGCAAGAAGATAGGTTACGCCCGTTCGGTATGGGCTATGATTAACCTGAACACCCGCAAGCCTGCCGACCTCTTGACGCTGCATGGCGGCAGCATCGTAGACTATGTGTGCGATGAACCCTGCCCGATAGAAAAGCCCTCACGCATCAAGGTGACCAGCGACCAGCCATTGGCTACGCTGACGGCCAAGTATAGTGACATTGACATCAACGGTCATGTGAACAGCATCCGCTACATAGAACATATCCTTGATTTGTTTCCGATAGAGTTGTACAAGACCAAACGTATCCGCCGTTTCGAAATGGCATACGTGGCGGAAAGTTATTTTGGAGATGAACTCTCGTTCTTCTGTGACGAAGTCAATGATAACGAATTCCATGTCGAAGTGAAGAAGAACAGCAGCGAAGTAGTCTGCCGCTCGAAGGTGGTATTTGAATAACTCAGGAATAGTATTTGAATAATATAGAATATAAAATCAATTAATAACGGATGGCGTAAGCCATCAAAACTAAAAACAAAAAAGAAAATGGCACAGTTGAATTTTGGCGGAACTGTTGAAACAGTAGTAATCCGTGACGAATTTCCATTAGAAAAAGCTCGTGAAGTATTGAAGAATGAAACCATTGCTGTAATCGGTTATGGCGTGCAGGGTCCGGGACAGGCATTGAACTTGCGTGATAACGGTTTCAATGTAATCGTTGGCCAGCGTGAAGGAAAAACATACGATAAAGCAGTAGCAGACGGATGGGTTCCGGGTGAAACGTTGTTCGGAATCGAAGAAGCTTGCGAGAAAGGTACTATCATTATGTGCCTTTTGTCTGACGCGGCAGTAATGTCTGTATGGCCTACTATCAAGCCTTACCTGACTGCCGGAAAAGCTCTTTATTTCTCTCACGGTTTTGCTATCACCTGGAACGACCGTACAGGCGTAGTTCCCCCTGCTGATATCGACGTAATCATGGTTGCCCCTAAAGGCTCGGGTACTTCTTTGCGTACCATGTTCCTCGAAGGCCGCGGCTTGAACTCTTCTTACGCTATCTACCAGGATGCTACGGGCAAGGCTTACGAAAAAACAATCGCACTGGGTATCGGTATCGGTTCTGGTTATCTGTTCGAAACGACTTTCCAACGTGAAGCTACTTCCGACCTGACAGGCGAACGCGGTTCATTGATGGGTGCTATCCAAGGTCTGCTGCTGGCACAATACGAAGTATTGCGTGAAAACGGTCATACTCCTTCCGAAGCATTCAACGAAACAGTAGAAGAATTGACTCAGTCACTGATGCCGTTGTTTGCAAAGAACGGTATGGACTGGATGTATGCAAACTGCTCTACTACTGCCCAACGTGGTGCTCTTGACTGGATGGGCCCCTTCCACGACGCTATCAAGCCGGTAGTTGAAAAGTTGTACCACAGCGTTAAGACAGGTAACGAAGCTCAGATTTCTATCGACAGCAACTCTAAAGTGGATTATCGTGAGAAACTGGAAGAAGAACTGAAGGCATTGCGCGAAAGCGAAATGTGGCAGACTGCTGTGACAGTACGCAAACTTCGTCCGGAAAATAACTAATCCGACCGGATGATGTAAGTTTTATAGGAAGGGAGAACTTTGGGGTTCTCCCTTTTCTTTTACCCGATAATAAGCTGTTAATCTGTATTCTAGGAAAATGAAAGTTTTTTTAGAAAATATATGGCGGTTATAGGCGAAAAATGTAAGTTTATGTTTATCTTTGCGACATCAAACTGGAACAAATGATACCGTATGAGAAGTATTTTGTTTATTTTTAAATTTTAGTCTGTATTCGCAGCTTGTTTTTTGGAAGTTGTGTGATGATAAGTTTTGTTGATTAAAGATACTGATTATTCCAAGCCGGTAGTTGGTTGTATTATTCCCCTTTTTAGTTTGATGCTTTTTCGGAACTCCATTGAAGAAAGATTCATGTGGATACTGATGATGAACTCTTTTGATATATATCTATTTTTAATTTGCTGTAGCGGTAAATTGATGAGATAGAAATAATAGTACCTAAAATAATAAAATATTGTTTGTTTTGTTTGTGTTAATAAGGAGTTTGGTTTCGTGAGAAAGTGAATTCTTGACAACTAAAAAGAGGATTAATAAGTTAATCCTCTTTTTTAATGAACGACATCAACTTCTTGTAGAAAGAATGTTTGGTCAGGGTGGCTGCATCTCCCAGTATGACGAGCTTCATTCGTGCCCGGGTGATAGCCACGTTCATTCTTCGCAAATCATTTAAGAATCCTATCTGCCCATCTTCGTTGGCGCGGACAAGACTGATAAAGATAACATCTCGTTCCTGGCCTTGAAAGCCGTCTACCGTATTCACGGTGATGAGGCTGCGGAAAGGGCGCAGGAAACTGTTTCCTTTGATTTTGCTTCTCAGATATTGCACCTGTGCCTTATAAGGTGAAATCAGCCCGAAATCAATCCGCTCTTCCAATATTCGTTCCTTGCCGATTCGGTTGATATATGCTTCCAGTTCCTGTAAGAGCAGGTTCGCTTCCTCTTTGTTGATACGTCCGAAGCTCTCGCCCACAAACTCTTCGTGAAAATCCATTTCCGAGGTATCTATCCAGTTCATCGGCGTGTCGAAATCGAGGATTCCCCGGTAACGCACTTCGGGAGCAGCTTCCAGTTCACCGTGGTAGAACCAGTCGGAAGGAAACTGCATGATGGCTTCGTGCATTCTGTACTGCACTTTCAATAATGAGACGGCCGACGGTTTTTGTTGAACTATCTTTTCCATTAATGTGCGTTCCAGTCCACCGCGGGCAGCTTCTATGCATTTAATGGTAGGCGGAAGCTGGCAATGGTCGCCGGCGAGGATGACCCGGTCTGCCTTGCGGATGGCAATCCAGCAGGCGGCTTCGAGTGCTTGGGCGGCTTCGTCTATAAATAAGGTGGGAAACCGTCGCCCGTTGAGCAGGCGGTGGTTGCTGCTCACCAAAGTAGAGGCAATCACACGGGCACTGTCGAAAAGGTCGGCATTGATGGCTATCTCCAGTTCCGTGGCGCGGTCGCGCAGGCGGCTCATGCGGCTGCGCATACCCTCCCGTTCGGCGTAACTTCCCCGGCGCATTCGTCCGTTCATTTCGCGGATAGACTTGCGGATACCCCATAGCTCCGGATAGGCCGGATGACTCTCGAACCGTCGTTCGTAAGTGGAAGACAACATTTTGTCGTTTACTCGCGTAGGATTTCCGATGCGCAGCACCGCTACACCCCGGTCTACCAGTTTCTCACAAATCCAGTCGACAGCCGTATTACTCTGCGCACAGACAAGCACCTGCGGTTCCCGATGCAACGTTTCATAAATGGCTTCGACAAGCGTAGTCGTTTTTCCCGTTCCCGGCGGACCGTGGACGATAGAGACATCACGAGTGCAGAGCACCTTGTTGACAGCCGTCTCCTGCGTACTGTTCAGCCACGGAAAGCGTACCGGATACAACTCACGAAATCCCGGCTTTAGCGTTCCGAGCAGCGTGTCGCGCAATTCTGCCAACCGGTTGCCTTTGGCGCGGATTACATCTTCCAACGCTTCGAACATAGCCCGATAAGACGTCTCGTCGAAATAAAGCTGCACGCCAAGCAGTATATTGGGAGTTTGCAACTCCACCAAAGCCCCCGCTCCGGGCAATACGACCACCATTCGCTCTTCATCCGCGTAACTGACGGTAGCGATGAAATTCATGTACTTCATCTTCCCCTCAAGCGACTGGTGGAAGAAGCAGACGGGACGCCCGAACTCAAAAGAGTGCTCTATTTCTTTATTTTCGGTACGTGTAATATCTATTACAAGCTGATTCAGAGAATTGTAGTAACTTCGACCGAGAGAGACGGGATGCCAGCACAGACCGCGTTTCACTTTCCGGGCAACGCCCATCGTTTCGGTCTGCCGCTTGAACTCCTCTTTTTCGTATTCGTACTCCATCCGTAGAAGGAGCTGTTGTTGCTGAAGATCGGCTGTCGGACTTTTCGGATTATTATTCATAATAGATGCAAAGGTAACAATTCTTCTCCCCGGGTCGAAAAAATATTTCATTTTGTTAAACATTACTCGAACGTCGTTCGTTATTTTTATAGATAGACTAAAAAAACAAAAAGCGATATGGTATACGATGTGACTATGTTAGAAGCCTTCTACGCTGCTTATAAAGGAAAGCTGGAACACGTGCGGGCTGTATTGAAACGTCCTTTGACGTTGGCCGAGAAAATCTTGTATGCTCATCTTTATGATGCAGCTGATGTGAAAGACTACAAACGGGGAGAGGACTATGTGAATTTCCGTCCCGACCGGGTGGCTATGCAGGACGCTACCGCCCAGATGGCTCTGCTCCAATTCATGAACTCCGGCAAGGACCGGGTGGCCGTGCCATCCACGGTGCATTGCGACCACTTGATACAAGCCTACAAAGGGGCGAAGGAAGACATTGCCACGGCAAGAATGACCAACGAAGAAGTGTACGACTTCCTTCGCGACGTCTCTTCCCGCTACGGTATCGGCTTCTGGAAACCGGGTGCAGGCATCATCCACCAGGTGGTACTCGAAAACTATGCATTCCCCGGTGGAATGATGGTGGGAACGGACTCTCACACTCCGAACGCAGGTGGTCTTGGCATGGTGGCTATCGGTGTCGGTGGCGCGGATGCCGTGGACGTAATGACCGGCATGGAGTGGGAACTGAAAATGCCGAAGATTATCGGTGTCCGCCTGACCGGAAAACTGAACGGTTGGGCATCTCCGAAAGATGTCATCCTCAAACTCGCCGGCATCCTCACCGTAAAAGGCGGAACGAACGCTATCATCGAATACTTCGGTCCCGGCACCGAATCTCTGTCCGCCACAGGAAAAGCGACCATCTGCAATATGGGCGCCGAAGTAGGAGCTACCACCTCGCTTTTCCCGTTCGACAGGCGTATGGCTACTTACTTGAGAGCCACGGGAAGAGAATGTGTTGTCGATTTGGCTGAATCTGTTGGTGCTGACCTTCGGGCCGACGAAGTAGTGACGGATGAACCTACGAAATATTACGACCGTGTCATTGAAATAGATCTGTCGGAACTCGAACCTTATATAAACGGCCCTTTCACGCCGGATGCCGCCACACCTATCTCTGAGTTTGCGGAGAAAGTATTATTGAACGGTTATCCCCGCAAGATGGAAGTCGGACTCATCGGTTCGTGCACTAACTCTTCTTATCAGGACTTGAGCCGTGCCGCTTCTTTGGCGAAGCAGGTAGCCGAAAAGAATTTGAGCGTAGCCGCCCCGCTGATTGTGAATCCGGGTTCGGAACAGATTCGCGCCACTGCCGAGAGAGACGGAATGATTGGTGCTTTCGAGCAAATCGGAGCTACCATTATGGCGAACGCCTGCGGCCCTTGTATCGGTCAGTGGAAACGTGAGACGGATGACCCGACACGGAAGAACTCCATCGTCACCTCTTTCAACCGTAACTTTGCGAAGCGTGCCGACGGCAACCCCAATACCTATGCTTTTGTCGCTTCTCCCGAACTGACTATGGCACTAACTATCGCGGGCGACCTCTGCTTCAACCCATTGAAAGACAGATTAGTGAACCACGACGGCGAAAAGGTAAAATTGGCTGAACCTGTCGGCGACGAACTTCCTTTGAAGGGCTTTACGCAGGGCAACGAAGGCTATATCGCTCCGCACGGAGCAAAAACGGAAATCAAAGTGAAACCGGATTCCCAACGCCTGCAACTACTGATTCCTTTCCCTGCCTGGGACGGTCAAGACTTGCTGAATATGCCCTTGTTAATCAAGGCACAAGGCAAATGTACCACCGACCACATCTCTATGGCAGGCCCATGGCTCCGCTTCCGCGGGCATTTGGAGAATATCTCCGACAATATGCTGATGGGAGCTGTCAATGCCTTCAACGGGGAAACGAACAAGGTTTGGAACCGTTCGACAAATACCTACGGAACTGTTTCCGGTACAGCAAAGTTGTATAAGACACAGGGTATCTCCTCTATCGTCGTTGCCGAGGAAAATTACGGCGAGGGCTCCAGCCGCGAGCACGCAGCTATGGAACCCCGTTTCCTGAATGTCCGTGTGATTCTCGCCAAGAGTTTTGCCCGCATCCATGAAACGAATTTGAAGAAACAAGGCATGCTTGCCCTGACATTTGTCGATAAAGCCGACTACGATAAGATTCGTGAACACGATGTCCTTTCCGTACTTGGTTTGGTGCATTTCGCGCCGGGACGTAATCTCACCATCGTTCTCCACCACGAAGACGGAACGAAAGAGAGCTTTGAAGTACAGCACACATACAATGAACAGCAGATTGCCTGGTTCCGTGCCGGCTCTGCCTTAAATGCAAGATAACCATGAATAAAATAACCATGAAAGCAGATGGTACGCTGCTGGTGCCCGATGTGCCTACCGTACCTTATATTACCGGAGACGGAGTGGGAGCCGAAGTGACTCCTTCCATGCAGGCCGTAGTGAATGCGGCCGTTCAGAAAGCCTATGGCGGCAAACGCCGCATCGAATGGAAAGAAGTGCTGGCGGGTGAACGAGCCTTCAACGAGACAGGTTCGTGGTTGCCGGACGAAACGATGAAAACCTTCCAGGAATATCTGATAGGAATCAAAGGTCCGTTGACAACTCCTGTCGGTGGCGGCATCCGTTCGTTGAATGTAGCCTTGCGCCAGACGCTTGACTTATATGTATGCCTTCGTCCCGTCCGCTGGTATCAGGGAGTGCAGTCGCCGGTGAAAGCACCCGAAAAGGTGAACATGTGCGTATTCCGTGAAAATACGGAAGATATTTATGCCGGAATCGAGTGGGAAGCCGGCACTCCGGAAGCTGAGAAGTTCTACAAATTCCTGAAAGACGAGATGGGAGTGACGAAAGTCCGTTTCCCGGAAACATCTTCTTTCGGCGTGAAACCCGTCTCCCGTGAAGGTACGGAACGTCTGGTACGTGCCGCCTGCCAGTACGCGCTCGACCATCATCTGCCTTCCGTGACGTTGGTACACAAAGGAAATATCATGAAATTCACCGAAGGCGGTTTCAAGAAGTGGGGGTACGAACTGGCGCAGCGTGAATTTGCCGATGCCCTGGCGGATGGCAGGCTGGTGATAAAGGATTGTATCGCCGACGCTTTCCTGCAAAACACCTTACTGATTCCCGAAGAATATTCCGTAATAGCCACCCTGAACCTGAACGGTGACTACGTTTCCGACCAACTGGCGGCTATGGTAGGCGGCATCGGTATTGCTCCGGGGGCGAACATCAACTACAATACAGGTCACGCCATCTTTGAAGCCACCCACGGAACTGCCCCGAACATTGCGGGAAAAGACGTGGTGAACCCTTGCTCCATTATACTTTCGGCAGTGATGATGCTCGAATATTTTGACTGGAAAGAAGCGGCGACTCTGATTGAGAAAGCCTTGGAACAAAGTTTCCTTGAAGCCCGCGCTACACATGATTTGGCTCGTTTTATGCCGAATGGAACCTCTCTCTCAACTTCTGCTTTCACACGTGAGATAGTGGAACGAATTGAAAAGTAAAAGCAACGAATAAATACCAAGAAAAATGAAGAAAGAATATTTGATTTACAAGCTCTCCGAAGACATGAAGGAAGCTACCCGGATTGACAATGAATTGTTCCCCAAGTTTGACGTGAAACGCGGATTGCGTAATGAAGACGGCACAGGTGTATTGGTCGGTTTGACCAAAATCGGTAATGTAGTTGGTTACGAACGTATTCCGGGCGGCGGACTGAAGCCCATACCGGGCAAATTGTTCTATCGTGGCTATGACGTGGAAGATATTTCGCACGCCATCATCAAGGAGAAGCGTTTCGGCTTCGAAGAAGTGGCTTACTTGCTGCTCTCCGGTCGCCTGCCGGATAAAGAAGAGTTGATTTCTTTCCGTGACCTGATTAACGACAACATGCCGTTGGAGCAGAAGACGAAAATGAATATTATCGAATTGGAAGGAAACAACATTATGAATATTCTTTCGCGCAGCGTACTCGAAATGTATCGTTTTGATGCCAACGCGGATGATACTTCCCGTGATAACCTGATGCGTCAGAGCATCGAACTTATCTCGAAGTTCCCGACCATCATCGCCTATGCTTATAATATGCTTCGTCATGCCACTTTCGGCCGCTCCCTGCATATCCGCCACCCGCAGGAAAAACTGTCTATCGCCGAAAACTTCCTGTATATGCTGAAAAGAAACTACACCGAACTGGATGCGCGTACTCTCGACCTGCTTCTGATTCTTCAGGCAGAACACGGTGGTGGTAACAACTCCACGTTCACCGTCCGCGTTACTTCTTCTACCGGAACGGATACATATTCGGCCATCGCCGCAGGTATCGGTTCGCTGAAAGGCCCGCTTCATGGTGGTGCGAATATCCAGGTTGCCGACATGTTCCAGCACTTGAAAGAAAATATCAAGGACTGGACTAGTGTAGACGAAATAGACACTTACTTCACCCGTATGCTCAACAAGGAAGTGTACAATAAAACAGGATTGATTTATGGTATCGGTCATGCCGTTTACACCATCTCCGACCCTCGTGCGCTCTTGTTGAAAGAACTTGCCCGCGACCTTGCCCGTGAAAAAGGCAGAGAAAGCGAATTTGCCTTCCTCGAACTGTTGGAAGAACGTGCCATCACTACCTTCGGGCGTATTAAGAACAACGGAAAGACCGTTTCCAGCAACATCGACTTCTATTCGGGGTTCGTTTATGAAATGATTGGATTACCGCAGGAAATTTTCACTCCTCTGTTTGCCATGGCACGTATTGTAGGCTGGTGTGCACACCGCAATGAGGAACTGACTTTCGAAGGCAAGCGTATCATCCGTCCCGCTTACAAGAATGTTCTCGAAGATTTGGCTTATGTGCCTATCAAAAAGCGTTGACAAAGACAAATCCTTTTGTTGAATATATAAAAGTACTCCCCGAACGAAGATTGAATTTCAACTTTGTTCGGGGAGTTGTGATGAATGAAAACAGTTCAACCCGATGCGGTATTGATTCTTTACAGGAAACAACTACATTTTCCCACAGGATATTTATTCTCAATCTTTCTATCTCCCCATCACCTTTTTCCTGTTTCTCCGATGAATAAAGGGTTTGCGGGTAAAGAGCAACAACTTCACCTGTATGCGGTTAGTTTCAAAAATTGTTTCTCCCAGTGAAACTATTCGTTTCTCGGTGTGAAACACTTCGTTTCAAGCAGTGAAACACTTCGTTTCACACCGAGAAACAAAGTGTTTCAAACAGGGTTGAAACTAATTATGAAATAGCTTTACTAATCATGCTCAATTGTGAAAGCAGGAAGCATCAATTAATTATTCATTTTCGTACGTGAAATGAACTAAATTATAAATAAAGGATTAGGCACGGATTACACGGATTAACACGGTTTCTTTGCGTAAACATTACACTAAAACCGTGAAATCCGTGTAATCCGTGCCTAAAAAATATTCCTTTCTGTACCGTTATGAGTTAATCTCAATGGGTATTTATTGCGTTCAATGAATTTATCTCTAGTGCTGCATAATTCATTCGTCAGACAACTGTTTCTTCTTGGAACTTGTAATGAAAAAATATTCGGCTCGTGGTGAGTTTTTTATTTAAAGGGAATTTAGTGTTGTTATTCCTTTCATTTTTGTTATTTTTGCGCATTACAAAAGACATTAAATATGAGTTTAGCAGCTTTTAATCTGTTCCTGGGTGTGATGAGTTTAATTGCCCTGGTGGTTTTTATTGCGCTCTATTTTGTGAAAGCCGGATATGGCATTTTTCGCACGGCGTCGTGGGGAATAGCTATATCCAATAAAATAGCCTGGGTACTGATGGAAGCTCCGGTCTTTTTGGTGATGTGTGGTATGTGGATGTATTCCGAACGTCGTTTTGAGCCGGTAATATTGACTTTCTTTTTGTTTTTTCAAATTCATTATTTTCAGCGTGCCTTCATTTTCCCCCTGTTATTGACTGGGAAAAGTAAAATGCCGCTGGCAATTATGTCAATGGGGATTCTTTTTAATCTACTGAATGGCTATATGCAAGGCGAATGGATATTTTACCTTGCTCCCGAGACGATGTATCATCCCGACTGGTTTACGTCTCCGTGGTTTATAGTGGGCACTCTGTTGTTTTTCACGGGAATGTTGATAAATTGGCATTCGGATTATATCATCCGCCACCTGCGTAAACCGGGAGATACACGCCATTATCTGCCGCAAAAGGGAATGTATCGCTATGTCACGTCAGCCAATTATTTCGGTGAGATAATAGAATGGGCAGGTTGGGCAATACTCACTTGTTCGCTTTCCGGATTTGTCTTTCTTTGGTGGACGATTGCCAATCTTGTTCCGCGTGCCCATGCATTGTGGTGCCGTTATCGCGAAGAATTCGGTGACGCAGTAGGAGAGAAGAAACGGGTATTTCCTTTCCTTTATTAGGAATGATTATTATCACAAATTAAATAAGACTTGAATAATTTTCAACTACTATGAAATCTAAGCTTTTTACTCCGGTCACTTTCGGGCCTCTGACGCTGAGGAATCGGACGATTCGTTCGGCGGCTTTCGAGAGTATGTGTCCGGAGAATACTCCTTCACAAATGCTATTGGATTATCATCGCTCGGTAGCTGCGGGCGGGGTAGGCATGACGACAGTGGCCTACGCTGCCGTGACACAAAGCGGACTTTCTTTCGACCGCCAGTTGTGGCTGCGTCCATCCATCATTCCCCGTTTGCATGAATTGACCAAAGCAGTGCACGACGAAGGTGCTGCCGTAGGTATTCAAATAGGACATTGCGGAAATATGTCCCATAAAAATATTTGTGGTGTCACCCCTGTGTCCGCTTCTTCGGGATTCAATCTCTATTCTCCTACAATCGTCCGTGGACTGGAAAAAGAAGAGCTTCCGGAACTGGCACAAGCCTATGGAAATGCAGTCAACCTGGCAAGAGAAGCCGGATTTGACGCTGTGGAAGTCCATGCCGGACATGGCTATCTGATTAGCCAGTTCCTGTCCCCCTACACAAATCGTCGGAAAGATGAATTTGGTGGTTCACTGGAAAACCGGATGAGATTTATGGAGTTGGTGATGGAAGAAGTCATGAAAGCGGCAGGCAGTGACATGGCTGTTTTTGTGAAAATGAATATGCGTGACGGCTTCAAGGGCGGAATGGAAATAGACGAATCCATACAGGTAGCCAAACGTTTGTTGGAACTTGGCGCTCATGGATTGGTATTGAGCGGCGGTTTCGTAAGCAAAGCGCCGATGTATGTGATGCGGGGCGCGATGCCTGTCCGTTCGATGTCTTACTATATGAATTGCTGGTGGCTGAAGTATGGAGTGAGGATGTTTGGAAAATGGATGATTCCGTCAGTCCCTTTCAAAGAAGCTTATTTTCTCGAAGATGCGTTGAAGTTTCGGGAAGCTCTTCCGGGAGCTCCGTTGATTTATGTCGGTGGTCTTGTCGCCCGTCAGAAGATAGATGAAGTGTTGGATGCAGGTTTTGACGCTGTGCAGATGGCGCGCGCTTTGCTCAACGAACCGGGATTCGTCAACCGGATGGCACAGGAAGAGCAGGCACGTTGTAACTGCGGACACAGTAATTATTGCATCGGACGTATGTACACAATAGAAATGGCTTGTCATCAACATTTGAAAGAACCATTGCCTTCTTGTTTGCAGAAGGAGATTGAAAAACTTGAAAAGCGATGAATGAAGTGAAATGGGCAATCATCACCGGTGCCGACGGAGGAATGGGACGGGAAATAACACGTGCCGTAGCCAAGGCCGGTTATCAGATAATAATGGCCTGTTATAATCCGTCAAAAGCAGAAATTGTCCGTCAGCGTTTAATCGGAGAAACCGGAAATCCGAACCTGGAAGTGATGGCTATTGATTTATCTTCTATGCGCTCGGTAGCTTCTTTTGCCGGACAGATTTTGGAACGTAATATTCCGGTTTCCTTGTTGATGAATAATGCAGGAACGATGGAAACAGGGTTTCATGTTACCGCCGACGGATTTGAACGGACGGTGAGTGTGAATTACGTAGGACCTTATCTGCTTACACGGAAATTGATTCCCGCAATGGTGCGGGGGGCGCGTATTGTGAATATGGTTTCTTGTACTTACACAATCGGGCACATCGACCTGCCTGACTTTTTTCACCGGGGAAAGATGGGAAAGTTTTGGAGAATCCCTGTCTACAGTAATACGAAACTGGCCTTATTATTGTTTACCCTCGAATTGGCTGAACAACTCCGTGACAAGGGCATCACTGTCAATGCGGCTGACCCGGGAATTGTTTCTACAAATATTATTACGATGCATCAATGGTTTGACCCATTGACCGATCTTTTTTTCCGTCCTTTTATCCGCAAGCCGAAGAAAGGGGCTTCTACAGCTATTGGCCTGCTGCTGGGTGAAAAAGAGGCAGGAGTGACGGGGCAGCTATATGCAAGCAATCGCCGGAAAAAACTGTCTGACAAGTATGCTCACCATGTGCAACAGGAGCAGCTTTGGGAAAGTACAGAGCGAACGATAGCGCAGTGGCTGGAATAAAAATAAGAAATGAAGGCGTATCAAAGCCTTTATAAATAGAAAAACACCCGCGCTACATCTATCTGTAGCGCGGGTGATTTTGTTAAAAAGGGAGTTTTGATGTTCCCCCGTTATTTCATTTTTCTATGATTGGATGAAACTTCTTTTGTTTAGATAGAAAGTTCTTTCAATACATTCACAAGGTCTCTTTTTACTGGCTTGTCATTCTTGATAGCCTTGCTGAACGGTACATAGACGATTTCGTCATGTTCGATACCAATCATTACGTTACGTTGGTCTTCCATGATAGCGTCGATAGCGGCAGCGCCCAGACGACTTGCCAAGATACGGTCATGTGCAGTAGGGCTGCCGCCGCGCTGCAAGTGTCCGAGGATAGTTACACGCACATCGTACTGTGGATACTCGTTTTTCACACGTTCTGCGTAATGCATGGCCCCGCCGGTCAGTTCACTTTCGGCTACCAGCACGATACTGCTATTCTTTGACTTGCGGAATCCATTCTTGATGAATTCTTCCAGTTGGTCGACTTCCGTGCTGAATTCCGGGATAATGGCTGCTTCAGCTCCCGAAGCAATTGCTCCGTTCAGCGCAAGGAAACCGGCATCACGTCCCATAACTTCCACAAAAAACAAACGTTCGTGTGAAGTGGCTGTGTCGCGAATCTTGTCCACTGCATCCAGAATGGTATTCAACGCTGTGTCGTAGCCGATAGTTGTATCGGTTCCGTAGAGGTCGTTGTCGATAGTTCCCGGCAGTCCGACACATGGCACATCAAATTCCTGTGCGAAAATACGTGCACCTGTCAGCGAGCCGTCACCACCGATGATAACCAAGGCATCGATGCCTTCTTTCTTCATGTTATCATAAGCTAGTTGGCGTCCTTCGGGAGTAGTGAACTCCTTACAGCGGGCTGTTTTCAGGATTGTTCCACCCAGTTGGATGATATTACTTACGTTCTGGCTTTTGAATTCCTTGATTTCGCCTGTCACCAAGCCTTTGTATCCTCTATATATACCTTTAACTTGTAATCCGTTATAGATGGCTGCACGTGTCACCGCACGTATAGCTGCATTCATTCCCGGAGCATCACCTCCGGAAGTCAAAATTCCGATACATTTCACTGTTCCCATATCACAATCTTTTCATTAATTAGTTTGATGTGGCAAATGTACAATAAAAAGTTGAAAGCAATGTTTACGAAGTTTTTTTTCACTTGATGAAAACATTAAAAAAGTGCAAATGACCACTTTTTACTTTCTTTTTATTCTTACTCTGTTACTTTGCTGTTACTTTTTTATAAGCGTCTGAATGTGATTGTATATCTTTTCCATCAGCCATTTAGGGGTGGAAGTAGCCCCGCATACACCAATCGACTGTACGTTTTGGAGCAAAGAGGTATCTATCTCCTTTTCGTTGTCTATCAAATGTGAGTTAGGATTCACTTTCAGGCATTCTTCAAACAGCATTTTCCCGTTCGAACTCTTTTTCCCGCTGACGAAAAATATCAAATCATGCGTAGCCGCAAACTCCCTTAACTTAGGCATGCGATTGGCAACCTGACGGCAAATCGTATCGTAATACTCGAAAGTCGCGTCCGGCGAAATATGATGCTTGATATACTCTACAATTTCCTGAAATTCATCGAGCGACTTCGTTGTCTGCGAGAAAAGACGGATGTCCTTGCTTAAATCCAGCTTCTTCGCTTCTTCGGCTTTTTCGATTACAATCGCTTTCCCGTCTGTCTGTCCCACCAGCCCCAACACTTCTGCGTGACCGGTTTTGCCGTAAATGATAATTTGCTTTTCTTTATTTCCGTCTTGCAGAAACTCCTGCTTGATGCGCTTCTGAAGGCGCAATACCACCGGACAAGTCGCATCTATGATTTCAATATTATTCTCGCGGGCAATCATGTAAGTTTCCGGCGGCTCCCCGTGTGCCCGCAGCAGTACCTTTGCATTTCGCAACTGTTTGAACTCTTCGCGGTTGATGGTGATTAATCCCATCGTTTTCAGCCTGTCCACTTCCCGGCTATTGTGCACGATATCTCCGAGACAATAAAGCGTTTCTCCCTTTGCTAACTCTTCTTCCGCCTTGTGGATGGCTGTCACTACCCCAAAGCAGAAGCCTGACCCTTCATCTATCTCTACTTTAATCATAAAGAAAACTCCTCAAATTAGATAAGAAACTCCTTAAAACCATACAGAAAAACTACTTATTTACCTTATTAAAATGCTCGAACAGCCATCCTTTCTGTTGCTCGATTGTTAAGTCCGTATTGTCCAGCAATAAAGCATCGTCAGCTTTACGCAACGGACTTACATCCCGGTTTTGGTCAATATAATCCCGTTGCTTCACATTCTCCAGAATTTCGTCGAAACTCGCTTCCTGTCCTTTCGCTTTCAGTTCGTCGTAACGACGTTGAGCACGGATTTCGGGCGTGGCAGTTACAAAAATCTTCAATTCGGCATCCGGGAAAACCGTAGTTCCGATGTCCCTTCCGTCCATCACAATGCCTTTTTCTTTTCCCATCGCCTGCTGTTGAGCCACCATTGCCTCACGCACAAAGTCGAGCGCGCTGATAGGACTTACTTTGGACGAGACTTCCATCGTACGGATTCTGTTCTCCACATTTACCCCGTTGAGATAAGTGTCCGGACGCCCCGTTTCAGGGTTCAGACGGAAAGAAATATGGATGTTTTTGATTTCGTTTCTCAGTTTCTCCGTGTCGATAACGTCTCCGTTGAAAATTCCGTTCTCCATACTATATAAGGTGACCGCCCGATACATGGCTCCGCTGTCAATGTAAATATACCCCACTTCACGGGCAAGGTCCTTGGCCATAGTGCTTTTTCCGCAAGAGGAAAAACCGTCGATTGCTATTACTATCTTTTTCATATTCAGTTCATCTGATTTGTCCGCCAAAGATACGCTTATTTTGAAAATCAGCCATATGTTTGCCGTTAAAAGGAACCGGGCAAGTACGAAAGAATTAAAAAAGTTAAAAAGCCGGATAAAAAGACCGGAAGAAACAGACGGTTAACTGAAAATGTACTATATTTGCCCGGAGACACATAGGAAGACACTTTTTTTTATTAATCTATTATATTAATTATTTTATGGAAGTTAAAAAATCACCCAAAGCAGACCTGGAAGGCAAGAAGTCTACATGGCTGCTCGTTGGTTACGTGGTAGTGTTGGCTTTCATGTTCGTGGCGTTCGAATGGACCCAGCGTGACGTGAAAATTGATACAAGCCAGGCAGTAGCTGACGTTGTATTTGAGGAGGAAATCATTCCTATTACCGAAACCCCTGAACAACAAGCTCCACCACCACCCGAAGCCCCGAAAGTGGCCGAATTGTTGGAGATTGTCGACGATAAGGCCGAAATTGATGAAACAACAACCATTATCAATGAAGATAATGCTGCTCCGGTAGAAGTAAAATACGTGCCGGTACAAGTTGTTGAAGAAGAGCCGGAAGAACAAACCATTTTTGAAGTTGTAGAAAACATGCCGGACTTCCCGGGCGGACAAGCAGCTTTGATGCAGTATCTGGCTAAGAATATCAAATACCCGACTATCGCTCAGGAAAACGGAACTCAAGGACGTGTTATCGTACAGTTCGTTGTCAACAGGGATGGTACAATCGTAGATGCGAAAGTAGTACGTAGCGTTGACCCGTATCTGGATAAAGAAGCTCTCCGCGTGATAAACACCATGCCGAAGTGGAAACCGGGTATGCAGCGCGGTAAACCGGTACGTGTTAAATTTACGGTTCCTGTAATGTTTAGACTGCAGTAATTTGTAACACAATAATTTAAGAGGCTGCTTCACGGCAGCCTCTTTTTTCATTCATTCATATTTTTAATCCATCATGTTCACAGCTTCTCAATTACTTGATAAAATAAACAATCATATTTCTGAAATTCAGTTTACCCGGACACCGAAAGGACTCTATGAACCGATTGAATATATCCTTTCTTTAGGGGGGAAGCGGATACGTCCCGTATTAATGTTGATGGCGTATAACTTGTATCGCGAGGATGTCGCGTCTATCTACGACCCTGCCACCGCTATCGAAGTTTACCACAACCATACGTTACTGCATGATGATTTGATGGACCGTTCCGATATGCGTAGAGGAAAGCCGACCGTACACAAAGTTTGGAATGACAACACTGCCGTACTCTCGGGAGACGCTATGCTGATTCTGGCGTTTCAGTACATGACAGCGTGCCCGTCGGAGCATCTCAAAGAAGTGATGGAACTGTTCAGTCTGACTACACTTGAAATTTGTGAAGGACAGCAATTGGATATGGAATTTGAATCCCGCTGTGATGTCACAGAGGATGAATATATTGAAATGATTCGCCTGAAAACAGCCGTATTGCTGGCAGGCAGTCTCAAAATCGGCGCTATTCTGGCAGGAGCGACTGCTGAGGACGCTGATAATCTCTATAATTTCGGAATGCAGATAGGAGTCGCATTCCAGTTGCAGGATGATTTGTTGGATGTCTATGGTGACCCGGAAGTGTTCGGTAAGAAAATAGGCGGTGACATTCTTTGCAACAAAAAAACATATATGCTTATCAAGGCACTGCATCGTGCGGACGAGAAGCAGAGAGAAGAACTGGACCGTTGGCTGAACGCTGATACTTATCAGCCTGCCGAAAAAATAACGGCAGTGACGGAACTGTACAATCAACTGAATATTCGGATTGTCTGTGAAAACAAGATGCGCGAATATTATACACTCGCCATGGAAAGCCTTTCGGCAGTAGCAGTGGCAGAGGATAGAAAAAAAGAACTGAAGAATCTGGTGAAATTACTGATGTATCGTGAAATGTAACTAAGTTCTTGATAATATGCCATACAGACGACTACCAAATACAGACCAGGCAAGGGTTCGGGCGTTGAAAACAGCGGTCGAAAAGGGTGAACTGTATAATGTGCGCGACTTGGCAATTACACTAAAGACATTGTTCGAAGCGCGCAATTTCCTGCAAAGGTTTGAAGCGGCACAAATTTATTATACGCAATGTTATGAAAATCAGTCGCGGGCAAGCAGGAAGCATCAGGCAAATGTGAAAACTGCCCGGCTGTATATTTCCCATTTCATCCAGGTGCTCAACTTGGCAGTGCTCCGTGATGAAATAAAAGTAGCCCACAAAGAATTATATGGTCTGCCCGACGCGAATACCGTGCCGGATTTGTTGAGCGAAGCCGCATTGGTGGAGTGGGGGAAGAAGATTATTGAAGGTGAGCAACGGAGAACGTCACAGGGCGGCATACCGATTTATAATCCTACGATTGCACGTGTGAAAGTGCACTATGATATTTTTCTTGACAGTTACGAACGGCAGAAGAATTATCAGGCATTGACCAGCCGGAGCCTTGACGAACTGGCTTCCATGCGTGACCGTGCCGATGAGTTGATACTGGATATATGGAACCAGGTGGAAGCCAAGTTTCAGGACGTCACTCCCAATGAAGTTCGCTTGGAAAAATGCCGTGACTACGGCTTGATATATTATTATCGCTCTAATGAAAAAGTAAAAGAAGAAAACGAAATATCATGTTGATAGACACTCATTCCCATCTTTTTTTAGAAGAATTTTCCGAAGATTTGCCACAAGTGATGGAGCGCGCACGCGAAGCCGGCGTTTCCTATATTTTTATGCCGAACATCGACAGCACGACAATTGATTCGATGTTGTCCGTATGTGCTGATTACCCGGGCTTTTGCTATCCGATGATAGGGTTGCATCCTACCTCGGTCAATGAAACATATGAACAAGAACTGGCGGTGGTACGCGAGCAACTGGCAGGGGATAATCAGTTTGTCGCCATCGGTGAAATCGGACTTGACCTTTACTGGGACAAGACTTTCCTGAAAGAGCAGTTGCTGGTCTTTGAAAAGCAGATTGAATGGGCGCTCGAATATCGGTTGCCGATAGTCATCCATTCAAGGGATGCGTTCGAGTATATATATAAGGTAATGTCAGCCTATAAAAATACCCCTCTCACCGGGATTTTTCATAGTTTCACCGGAACGCCGGAAGAAGCGGCGAAATTGTTGGAGTTTGAGGGCTTTATGCTAGGCATTAACGGGGTTGTCACTTTTAAGAAATCAACTCTGCCGGAGACATTGCTCACAGTCCCTTTGGAACGTATCGTGCTCGAAACCGACTCACCGTATTTAACTCCGGTGCCGAACCGTGGCAAACGGAATGAAAGTGCCAATGTGAAAGATACCCTCGTGAAAGTGGCGGAAATTTATCGAATGCCCTCTGAATACGTGTCTCAGGTCACTTCAGGAAATGCACTAAAAGTGTTTGGAATCCGCAAATAATGTTCGCAAGGTTTTAAAATATATTAATTTGCAGTATTTATTCAAGATAAAAAAGGGATAATGCTTCACGAAAAGAAAAAAAAGGATACATTTGTAGCTGAAAATGCGGAAAACTCATAAGGAGAGATGCTCGAGTGGTTGAAGAGGCACGCCTGGAAAGCGTGTATACGCCTAAAGCGTATCCGGGGTTCGAATCCCCGTCTCTCCGCAGAATTGAAAAGAGAACGAGAAGTAAAAACAATAATAATAATCAATTAATTAATCTTAAAAATTAGACACACAATGAAAAAGTTATTCGCAATTGTTGCTGTGATTGGTGCCTTTACATTTGGCTCTATTCAACTTGCTCAGGCTCAAGATGCTCCTGCAGCAGAACAAACTGAACAACAAGCTGTTGCTCCTGCTGCTGAAACTACCGCTGCTGCTCCTGCTGCAGAAGAAGGTGGTATTCACAAGGAAATCAAAGTTAAATTCATTGAAGGTACTGCATCTTTCATGAGTTTGGTAGCTATCGCTTTGGTGATCGGTTTGGCTTTCTGTATCGAACGTATCATCTATTTGAGCTTGGCTGAAATCAACACAAAGAAATTCATGGCATCTATCGAAGCTGCTTTGGAAAAAGGTGATGTTGAAGCTGCTAAAGACATCGCTCGTAACACGAGAGGTCCTGTTGCTTCTATCTACTACCAAGGTTTGATGAGAATTGACCAGGGTATCGACGTAGTTGAAAAATCAGTTGTTTCTTACGGTGGTGTACAGGCCGGTTACCTTGAAAAAGGATGTTCTTGGATTACACTGTTTATCGCAATGGCTCCGTCACTCGGATTCTTGGGTACTGTAATCGGTATGGTGCAGGCATTTGACAAAATCCAACAGGTAGGTGATATCTCTCCGACGGTTGTTGCTGGTGGTATGAAAGTAGCCTTGATTACAACTATCTTCGGTTTGATCGTTGCTTTGATTCTTCAGGTATTCTACAACTACGTACTTGCTAAAATTGAAGCTCTTACAAGCGAAATGGAAGATTCTTCTATCTCTTTGCTTGACATGGTAATCAAATATAACTTGAAATACAAAAAATAATAAAGATGAGTAAGTTAACATATAGAGCATCGTATTACGCACTTTATGCGATGTTTGCCATCATCCTGATCGTATTGGGGATCTTCTTCTTAGGGGGAGATGCTACAGGCGATGCAGTGATACCGGGAGTTGATCCCGAAATGTGGCAACCTGCCCAAACAAATTCCTTACTCTATTTGATGTATGCTTTGTTTGGTCTTGCTGTTGCTGCTACAATTATTGCTGCTATATTCCAATTTGGTGCAGCTTTGAAAGATAATCCGGCAAATGCAATTAAGTCTTTGCTTGGCTTGGTTCTTTTGGCTATTGTTTTAGTTGTAGCTTGGGCTATGGGTGACGGTACACCGATGCAAATCCCGGGTTATAGTGGTACGGACAATGTTCCTTTCTGGCTGAAGATAACTGATATGTTCCTTTATGCTATTTACATCCTGTTGTTTGTGACTGTTGTTGCAATCATTGCGAGTGGTATAAAGAAAAAATTATCGTAATCAATTGGGGAAACTCAATTAAATAAGTAATTACAATGGCAAAAGGAAAAAGAAAAGTTCCTGATATAAATTCAAGTTCTACGGCGGATATCGCTTTCTTGTTGCTGATCTTCTTCTTGATTACGACATCAATGGATACGGACCGTGGTTTGGCAAGACTTTTGCCACCGCCACCCGAAGATCAAGATCAACAGAATACTGATAAAATCAAAGAACGTAACGTTTTGCAGGTTTACCTGAATAAGGATGATGCATTGATGTGCGGTAATGATTATATCAGCGTTGATCAGTTGAGAGATAAAGCTAAAGAATTTATTGCTAATGTCAATAATGCAGAGAATATGCCTGAGAAGACACAAGAAAATGTGGAATTCTTCGGTACATATATGGTTAACAACAAGCATGTAATTTCTTTGCAGAATGACCGTGGATCTTCTTATCAGGCATACATCAGCGTGCAGAACGAATTGGTTGCTGCATATAATGAATTGAGAGATGAGTTGGCTCAGGAAAAATTCGGAGTTACATATGCGGAGTTGAACGACGCGCAGCAGAAAGCTGTTCGTGAAATCTATCCGCAACGAATTTCTGAGGCAGAACCTAAAAAATACGGAGAAAAAAAGAAGTAAGTAATGGGAAAATTTAATAAGACTGGTAAACGTGAAATGCCGGCATTGAATACTTCTTCGTTGCCTGACCTTATCTTTACTTTGTTGTTCTTCTTTATGATTGTAACAACAATGCGTGAGGTAACATTAAAGGTGCAGTTTACACTTCCGCAAGGTACTGAACTCGAAAAACTGGAGAAGAAATCACTGGTGACATTCATTTATGTAGGTGAACCTACTCAGGAATTCCGCGCGAAAATGGGTACTGAAAGTCGTATTCAGCTTAACGACAGCTACGCTGAAGTTGGTGAAGTACAAGACTTCATTTTCCAGGAACGTGCTAGTATGAATGAGGGTGATGCAGCTAAAATGACTGTGTCTCTGAAAGTAGACCAAAAGACTAAGATGGGTATTATTACTGACGTAAAAAATGCTCTTAGAAAATCTTATGCTTTGAAGATTAACTATTCTGCTACTAAACGTGGTGAGAAATAATTAGTTAATTCAATATATTAAAGAAAGGGCTTCCAAATCATTTTGGAAGCCCTTTCTTTATTTAGGAATATCCCTATTTTTAGCTGTTTCTACTACTAATAAGACTTTTACTGCTGCTGCTCCTATTAATAATATCCCTTATTTTCTTTTATTCTTTTACTCCGTAAACGATTGTGTGAAGTTGCTTCCTTATCATTTCGTATTCTTTGTCCGGGTTGAGATTACCGTGTACCATCAGATACATAGGCAGGAAATCGTCTCCCGGTTTGTAAGGTGGCTGGTAATAGTCTTTTTCCCACAGAACGAAGCCTTGGCGTTGATAGAATCCGATACGGCGTTTTGCCATCTCCTCTACAGGGCGTTCCACTTCGAGTACAATCGGTTGCTTCAAGTAGGTGCACAAGTATTCGAGAGTACGTTTTCCATATCCACCGTTTCGCAAGGCAGGGTTGGTTGCGAAGTGCTCTACGTAGTAGAAGCTGTCAAAGTCCCAGTAAGTGATAAATCCGATGGGCAGGTCATCATCAAAGATGATATTATTGTAAAAGTTACCTGTGCGGTCAGTGTACTCACGTAGCTGGTCTAACTCACGGTATTCTTCCGGTGGAAACGCATCGATAAGTAATTCTTCCATGAACTTGTAATGTTGGAAATCCGATGTACTAATCGGCTGAAATCTAATCATACGGTTTGGGTTTTAAGTTTGTACTTTTAAATAATCTATTTTTGTATCTATCGTATAACCCCTTTAAGGGATATAAAATTCAATCACGCGGCGGATGGCGCGTTGGCAAACCGGACAGAATTCCGGGTAACCGTTTGTTTTCATGCGGCAGTCATAGGCAGGGCGATAGATGCCTTTGGCTGAGTATCCGGCTCCTTCATAGACTCCTATCGGGTATTTTTTCCTTTCGGCGGTAGGGGTGGGGATGGGAGTACCTTCGGTGAGCATGTTTTCCCACTTGGAAGCGAAGTCCACCCGTGTCGAGATGTTCTGCTCCCACGGTTCAATATCCAGTGGATAGGTATCCGTCATTGTATCGTCCTCGTAGAAATATTCGTCGGCTAATCCCGCAAAGCTGTGTCCGAACTCATGTACCACTACGGGCTTGAACATCGGATGATGAGCGGTAGTCAGCGTGTACGAATTATAGATACCGCCGCCACCATATACGTCAGTGTTGGCGAGAATAATAATGTGTTCGTAAGGGATGCCGGCTAAGGCGTTATGGATAGATTTTACCCGGCTGGTAGTCAGGTAACGTTCCGAATAGAAAGTGTCGAAATGAGAGTGGACGGCCGTTTGCTTCCACTGGTTATTCCGGGGTACACTGACGCCGCTGTCCGTAGACGGACTGGCAACGGCGATGATATTGAACTTATCTTTCATGGAGCGGAACGGTTCGTGCGAAAACAGGCTTTCACAGGTGCTTTGCGCGTCCTGATAGAACAAGTCCATCTCCTGCTCGGTATATCCTTCAGCAAGGATGGCGACGTCGATACATTCTTTCTCGTTGCCACTTTGAAGCATATAGCGATGCGGGGTGACGTGTGACACTCCCCGTTTATGAATCAGGATATCGTCAGGGCGGACGATATGCTTGTAGTTGGCCATCAATTCCCTGCGCGGAGAATACAGGATGATTTCCACTTCTACCGGTTGTTTGGGATAAGGCAGAAGAAAACTGTTTTCAAATCCCTTTGCCGTTTCTTTGGCTTCGTCCGTGGTGAGCCATTCCTGAAACAGAGAAGAGAAGGAAGTCTTGTAGATACACTGTTTGGTGGCAAGGTCTTTCACGATGATTTGACCGTTGCCTTCCAGTGGAAGTTCGGATAAATGATGCTGGCGGCCTGCCCAGGAAGGGAGTTGTGACAGTTCGTCGAGATAGATGGCCTGTTGCCCGGCATCTCCGGTGAAGATGTAGTCCACTCGCAATGTTTTGTCCTGAAAATAATCGGCAAAGTTCTGTGCATAACCTTCCACAAAAGTGAAGAAAAATAGAACAATACAGCAAATTTGTCTCATATAAATGGTATATTTATGTTTTTACAAAGATACAAACTATTGTTGATTTATCTGCTTCGTATAAATAAAAGTAATAGTTTATAGCATTTGTTGCCGGAAAATCGCTAACTTTGCACAAAAGATTCACTGATTAAAACAATTTGATTTAAGAAATGGGACATCATCAATTAGATACGCTGGATGAACAAATACTGAAACTGATTGCCGGCAATGCACGTATTCCTTTTTTGGAAGTGGCGAGAGCTTGTAATGTTTCCGGTGCCGCGATTCATCAACGTATTCAAAAACTAACTAACTTAGGGATACTCAAAGGTTCAGAATATGTCATTGACCCCGAAAAAATAGGTTATGAGACTTGTGCTTACATCGGTATCTATCTGAAAGACCCCGAATCCTTTGATTCGGTGACAAAGGCTTTGGAAGCTATTCCCGAAGTAGTGGAATGTCATTTCACTACCGGAAAATATGACATGTTCATCAAGATTTACGCAAAGAATAACCACCATTTGTTGAGTGTTATCCATGATAAATTGCAACCACTGGGATTGGCGCGTACAGAAACGTTAATCTCCTTCCACGAAGCCATTAAGAGGCAGATGCCTATCATGGTCGAGGTGGGCGAGGAAGATTAATTTATTTCATTTTCTTACGTAATCTACAAAGGCATAGGAGCAGAGATGTTTCTCATCCGCAGGATGAGCTTCTCTGCTTTTTTCTTGCCACATCTCCGGAGAAACATCAGGGAAATATACGTCGGCTTCGGGAGCAGTGCTGTCTATCTCTGTCAGGCAGAGTTCGTCAGCAAAAGGAAGTGCTTGCCGATAAATGCTTGCACCGCCGATTATATATACATGTTCCTCTTCTTTGCAGCTTTGCAAAGCCGCTTCAAGCGACGGGAACACTTCTGCACCGGGACATTCCGTAGCCGGATTAGAAGACAGTACAACGTTTCTGCGATTGGGCAACGCGCCTTTCGGAAGAGATTCGAAAGTCTTGCGCCCCATTATAATGGTGTTTCCGGTAGTCAACGCCTTGAAACGCTTCAAGTCGTTGGGCAGCCAGAAAAGAAGTTTATTCTGAAAGCCTATTGCCATACGCTGGTCTATGGCGGCGATAATGGATACTTTACTCATAAGAATTATATGACTCATGTGAATTTACGACACATGGAAATTACACGGCTACTGCTCCTGCGATATGCGGATGCGGGTCGTAATTTACTAATTCAAAGTCCTCAAATTTGAAATCGAAGATACTTTTCACATCCGGATTGATTTTCATTTGTGGCAGCGGGCGAGGTTCACGCGACAGTTGCAGTTTCACCTGTTCCAGGTGGTTCAGGTAGATATGAGCGTCACCGAACGTATGAACAAAGTCACCGGCTTTCAATCCTGTTACTTGCGCCATCATCTGCAATAACAATGCATAAGAAGCGATGTTGAAAGGAACGCCGAGGAAGATATCGGCACTGCGTTGGTAAAGTTGCAGGCTCAATCGTCCGTCTGCTACGTAGAACTGAAAGAAAGCATGGCAGGGCGGGAGATTCATATTGTTCAGATCTGCCACGTTCCAGGCACTCACGATGATACGGCGTGAATCCGGGTTATGCTTGATTGTTTCTACCACTTCGCTGATTTGGTCGATGAAGCCACCGTTGTAGTCAGGCCACGAACGCCACTGGTAACCGTAGATGTGGCCTAAGTCACCGTTCTCGTCAGCCCATTCATTCCAGATACGGACTCCGTGCTCTTGCAGATATTTTACGTTAGTGTCTCCTTGCAGAAACCAAAGCAACTCGTATATGATTGATTTCAGATGCAGCTTCTTCGTCGTCAGACAGGGAAAACCGTCTTCGAGGTTAAAACGCATTTGATGGCCGAAAACGCTGATGGTTCCCGTTCCGGTGCGGTCACTTTTTTCCGTGCCTTCAGTCAGTACACGGTTGAGCAAATCCAGGTATTGTTTCATAATGAATAAATTTTCAAATCATTGGTGTATTCACAACTACACGCTTGTGCAAAATTACAAAAATGGCGTGAATAAATTAGCAAACCATCCGACGAACTTCTTCCAGGGTGAACGCTTTTTCCAAAATTCAGGTGTCAGTTGGGTGCAGTGTTCTATATCTTCATGGAACATGGTATTCAGTTCGGCTGTTATTTTTTTGTCAAAGATGAAAGCGTTCGTCTCGTAGTCGTATCGGAGACTCCGGCTGTTCAGGTTGGCGGTGCCGACTGTGCAGAACAGGTCGTCGACCATCATAATTTTCGAGTGATGAAATCCCCCGTTGTACATGTAGACGGTAGCTCCCCTTTTCATCAACTTATGCAGCTTATAGAGCGCAGCATCCGGCGTAAACGGAATATCAGAAGCGGAAGAAACCATAATCGTCACGTCCACTCCCCGGTCAATGGAGCGGTTCAGTGCTTTCTTGATTGAAGAAGTCGGTACGAAGTAAGGATTGACGATGTGTACATTCTTTTGCGCCGAATAAATACTCATCGCATATGCGTGGCTCAACATACGACTGTTTTTCTTCGGAGTGCGGTCTACGATGGCGACTACAATATTGGTGCTGTCCGTCTGTCCCGCATGTTGCGGAAAATAGGCTTCCCCGCCTATATTCTGCTTCGTCTCTTTGTTCCAAATCGTGAGGAAAATTTCTTGCAGGTCGTTGACGGCATCCCCTTCGATACGCGTGTGCATATCCCGCCAAGTTCCGATTTTGGGCAAACCGTTGATGTAATAATCGGCGATATTCATTCCGCCCGTATAAGCCACTTTTCCGTCGATAACGGCAATCTTCCGGTGGTCGCGGTGGGCGGCGTGGTTGATGTAAGGAAAGGTAAACGGATCGAACTTGACAATTTCGATGCCCCGTTCGCGTATTTTCTTGAGATGTTTCTTTTTGAGCGGCTTGTTATTCGACCAGTTGCCGAAGGCGTCGAACATAGCCCGCACTTCAACGCCTTCTTTTACCTTTTCGGCCAAGAGGTCGAATAAAGCATTGGCGATGGAGTCATTGCGGAAATTGAAATATTCAAGGTGAACATGGTGTTTGGCTTCCCTTATGGCTTCAAATAAATCGATAAACTTCTCCCGTCCGCTTTTCAGCAGCTTGACTTTATTATTATCGGAAATGGGAATACCTGATTCTTTCAGGAAATGTAATACTAGAGAATCACTTGTTAGTCCGATAGAGTCCCGTGGATGCGTCATCAAACTGTCGATGACATCCGCCTGGGCACGCAATAAAGACAAAAACAGAAATAAAATAAATATACGTAGTTTCAAAACTTTTCTCTCTATTTTAGTTTACAGAACAACAAAGATACAACATCTAAGTTTGGGGCGACTTGGAATAAAGGGTAGATTTATCATTGTTTAACAGTAGGAGAGGTTTATTAGTAAGAGACGTTTCTTAGTAAGAGAATTTTATTTGTGGGACGTAACTTGTCAGATTCGTAATTATATAAATATCCAATCATTGGCGGAAGCATGGATGAAAACACGGATATTGTGACGTATCGTGTTGATAATGAGTAAGAAGGAGATAATAATTGTCTGTTATGAAAAGGGCGGTTTAACATTATGTTAAACCGCCCTTTTCTGCGTATGGGAATTGTCCTTGTCTGTCTGCCAATGTCTGCCAAGAACGGCGTTTTCTCTTTCCGCCTCTCTTCCTTGTCAACAGGGACTGTTAAATATTAACTTTTTCGTACTACTTTATGCCAACGAAGCCACTTTACGCGTCGCCATAAACAGCAGGACGACGGTAGCGATAATAATTGATTTCGGGTCAAGGCTTGTAGCACCATGATTAATCATACCGATAAACACTTCCCTGATTGTTCCCCAAGCAGCTTCCAAACCGCCCAGCCAAACGAAAAGTACAGTTGCAATCGCCATTACGAAAGCACTCCAAAGACGTGCCAACCGATAGCTGCGGTCGGGCAAGTGGTGCATGACACGGCGACTGAATCCGTTGTCCGCTATTTCCTGCCTGTTTTCTGCGAAGAAATCGCGCAAGAGCTTATCATTGTCTACTTCTTTCATAACCGTTTTGTTTTAAATACGTTGCTAATTTCTCTTTACCACGCGACAGATGGCTTTTCACCGTCCCTGTCGGTATTCCTGTTATCCCCGCAATCTTGTCGATGCTTACATCTTCCATGTAGAACAACGTGATGCAGGTTCTTTCCACTTCTTTGAGCGTCTTGAGCGACTGGTAGACATCCATTTTCTGACCGACATTCTCCTGCTCGGTACTGTTGATGGCGTCTATTTCCCTTGTATCCAAGTCAGCCGTCTCTTTCCGGCTGCGAATATAGTCATAAAAAACATTGTATGCAATACGGTACAGCCACGTAGAGAAACTTGATAAGTTTCGGAAAGAAGCAATATTCGTATATGCCTTGATGAATGTATCTTGTGCCAAGTCGTCACTCAATTCGTTGTCGCCGCAAGTCAGATTCAGGAAGAACCGCCGGACAGGCGACTGGTACTTTCCCACCAACTGGTCGAAGGCCCTGGTGTTCTTGAACACCACGACCTGCGCGACTAGCGATATATCGTTGAGTTGGCTCATTTTTCTTCTTCGGGCTTTTCTTCTTCGTTCTTTCCTTTATTCAGCCCATTGCCTTTCTCTTTGGAACCGATATTGCGCATCCAAGCGTCGGATGCTTCCGAATTTTGCTTCTGTTTGTTACCAATAATCCATTGTCCGACTCCCATAAATGCAACTAACAGTCCGATAGTTCCTATTCCGAATTCTCCTGTGATTGCCCATAAGAAGATGAAAAGTCCGATACCGGTAAACGTGTTTTTGATACCTTGTGAACACTGGTCGACTGTCCTGTTTTCCCGGATAAAGTCTTCCGGTAAGGGTTGTCCTGCTGCAAGCGCTTGTTCGGCGAGACGATAACGTGCTTTCCGGTTCTTGTAGCGGAAGAAGAAGACAACGAACAGGATGAACACCGGCAATCCGAATACGGCAATAATAGCGATGATGGATACGAGAATGCCACCGCTAATGGCATCTCCCATCTTATTGAATGGAAAGTCATCGTCATCCGTATTGATTGAGAAACTGGCACTACCGTGACTCGCACTGCTTGAATCAGCATCAATGTCGGTAGAATCGGCATCCGTAGTGTCTACGCCAACCACTGTTACAGCAGTGTTATTTGCGTTTGCTTTATTACTTTTCTTTACGCTGATTTTTACGTTCCCGACTGAATCTTGTATAACCGTCGTATTATTTTGGGCGATAGCCAATGTGCAAGTGGTCAATACAACCATCAATGCAAGTAGAAAATTTTTCATATAAATAGTTTTTTAATTTGTTTCTTTGTCTGTTAGACGTAGTTAATATCCAAGAAAGTTGCAAAGAGACGAAATATTTTTGATATTTGCGAAAATTAAGATACGAAAATGAATTTACCCGCTTCTTTCATAGATTACACCCGCTCTTTATTGGGTGACGAAGAATACGACAAACTGGCTGCTGCCTTGCAACAGGAACCACCTGTCAGCATAAGGTTGAACTTTAATAAGTTGAGAATGGAGAGTGGAGAGTTGAGAGTGGCTATGCAGGACAATGCGGTTCACTCTCAACTCTCAATTCTCAATTCTCAACTTCTCCCAGTTCCCTGGTCATCCGAGGGATTTTATCTCGATGAGCGTCTTACTTTTACGTTCGACCCTTTGTTTCATGCAGGCTGCTATTATGTTCAGGAAGCATCTTCCATGTTTGTAGAACAGGTGCTCCGGCAATACGTCACAGAACCGGTGGTGATGTTGGACTTATGTGCTGCTCCCGGTGGAAAATCGACTCATGCCCGCAGTGTGCTTCCTGAAGGAAGTCTGCTGGTTGCCAATGAAGTTATCAGAAACCGTTCTCAGATTTTGGCGGAGAACCTGACCAAGTGGGGGCAGCCGGATGTCGTTGTAACCAATAATGACCCTGCTGACTTTTCATCTTTGCCCTCTTTCTTTGACGTGATTCTGACTGATGTTCCCTGTTCGGGCGAAGGTATGTTCCGCAAAGACCCGGTGGCGGTTGAAGAATGGAGTCCGGAAAATGTAGCGATATGCTGGCAACGGCAACGGAGAATTATCGCAGATATTTGGCCTAGCTTGAAGCCCGGTGGAATCCTTATATATAGTACATGTACGTATAATACAAAAGAAGATGAAGAAAACGTTCGTTGGATTCAGCAAGAATTCGGGGCGGAACCGTTGGTCTTGGAAGTTCGGAAAGACTGGAATATTACAGGAAATCTTTTACGGGATGAGTCTGACAGTTCCGGGCACTCTGCGCTAGAAACACCAGTCTATCACTTCTTCCCTCATAAAACCAAAGGCGAGGGCTTTTTCTTAGCCGCCCTTCGCAAACCGGAAACGGAAGAAGACAACACACTCGTCTTTTCTTTTGCTAAAGGCAAAACTTCAAAGAAAAAGGATAAGAAAGGCGGAGCAACGCCGTCACTTGTCACCAAAGAACATCTGAATATAGCCAAGAACTGGTTGAATGAAGAGGAGTCCGCCAGTTATCTATTATCCGCAGAAGGAACAACCATTCAAATCTTCCCGCAACGATATGCTGACGAACTGGCAGCCATGAAGCAAAGCCTGAGAATCGTGTCGGCCGGTGTCGGAGTGGGAGAGGTGAAAGGAAAAGATTTAATCCCCGGCCATGCTTTGGCAATGAGTTCCGCACTGTTGCGCCGCGAAGCTTTTGCGACCGAAGAAGTAACTTACGAACAAGCGATTGCCTACTTACGGAAAGAGGCCATTACCTTATCGGCAACAGCCCCTCGCGGTTATGTTTTACTTACCTATCGGAATATCCCTCTCGGCTTCGTAAAGAATATCGGCAACCGTGCAAATAATCTTTACCCGCAAGAGTGGCGTATCCGCAGCGGATATTTACCGGATGAGATAAAAACGTTATAGTTTACTCTTGTAAATCCGTGCCATTGCCTTCTGATACTGATTTTCCAGTTGCAGATAGTTCTGGTGGCTTTGGTAGATTACAGATACTTCTACGAAGTACTCAATCATGCTTATTTGTCCGCCGGTCAACGCCTGCTTCAGCAATGCCAGGTCTTGTTGTGACTGGAAAGTCTTGCTGTATTCTTCCATCGAAGCGTGCAGTGCTTTGGCTTCGCGGTAAAGCTGTGCCAGTTCGGATTCCACCTGCAATGTTGCGTTATCCTTTTGTAAGTCGATATTCAGCGCCTGCGCTTTGGCAATCTTCACTTTATTCCGGTTCTCGAAGAGCGGGAAAGAAAAACCGACTACCACGCCATTGAACGGTACTCCCGTTTCCGTATTCCGTCGATAACCCAGCTCCAGTTTCGGCAACCACTGCGACTTATTGACGGCAATCTGTTTGCGGGCAACCAAACTTTCGTTGCCGAGAGCCATCAACGTGCGGTCTGCGGACATTATTTCGGATTTCAGAATCTGATAGTCGGACGGGAAAGGCACAGACGGGTATTGATTTTCCTCGAAAACCACCGGAATATTCCCGTTCAGCGTGTTCAGTTCCTGCAACTTATTGCGAAGTGCCGTTTCGTTCAGCGACGTTTCCGTCTTGACGTTCAACAATTCCAGATTAATCTTATTCGTCTCGAGCGCGTTCGCATCCCCCGTTTGCAGACGTTTGGCATACATCTTCGAGAGTTCTTCCGCATTACGCAGACGCTCTTCCAGGATATTCTTCTGCTGACGAAGCATAATAATATCCAAGCAAAGCTCCTTCGCCAGCAATAACTTCTCCTGGCGGAAAACATCCGCCTGACTGTCATAAGCCCCCGCTTTCAAGCGGTTCAACTTATTACGTGTCACATATAAACTCGGAAAATCGAAGCTCTGCGAAACAACCAGCTCGCCGATTGTTTCACTCTTATCCTTCGAACCCCAAAGATGCGCATAAGAAAGTGTAGGGTCCGGCAGATTATTATCCGTTTTAGCTTCCAGTTTTTGCGACTGAATCAGTTGCCCGTTCGCCTGCAACTCCTTATTATTTGTTTCTATATTTTTTAAAACCTGGTCTATGCTGCTCTGCGCCTGCATACTGCCCGTCAGGGCAAAGAACGCAGTGGCAGCTAAGGAACCTATCATGATAATTCGTTTCATACTTTCTTGTTTTTTATTATATATCACTTTAAATGATAATTTTTAGGCACGGATTACACGGATTACGCTGTTATTTTATAAACCGCATTTCCCAAAACCGTGAAATCCGCGTAATCCGTGCCTAAAATATCTTCATGCCGCAAGGAAACCTTGCCGGAGCGCTACGCCCCTAAGTTCTCATTTATCAAATGACTATTGTTGTTATTCGCTTTGTTTTTCCGGTGCATTAGTAGATAAACAATCGGAACGATGAAACCGTTCAAAAAAGTAGACGTTAACAGTCCGCCCAAGATAACCTTGGCCATCGGACTCTGTATTTCGTTACCCGGCAAGTCGCCGCCCAAAGCCAGCGGAATCAATGCCAGCGCAGAAGACAAAGCCGTCATCAAAATCGGATTCAAACGGTCGAGAGAGCCTTGAATCACACTGTCGTAGACATTCAGACCTTCTTCCTGTTGCAGATGGTTGTAATGACTAATCAGCAACATACCGTTACGGGTCGCGATACCAAACAGAGAGATAAAACCGATGATGGCGGGGATGCTGACCTCGCCTGTCGTAATCACCAGTGCGAAAACACCGCCAATCAACGCAAGCGGCAGATTCAGCAAAATAACGCCCGACTCCTTGACACTGCGGAACTCATTGTAAAGTAATAAGAAAATGACAGCAATACTGATAAACGAAGTCAGCGCCAACGTCCGGCTGGCCGCCTGCTCACTCTCGAACTGTCCGCCATACTCAATATGATACCCTTCGGGCAACTGTACCGACGAATCAATCTCCTTCTGAATATCATTCACCACACTGCGTAAGTCACGGTCGGCCACATTGGCAGAAATCACGATTTTCCGTTTCACATTCTCGCGGTTGATGGTGTTCGGGCCCATGGCCGACACCACTTCCGCCACATAACTCAAAGGAACTTTGCGGCCGTCATTTGTATCCACCATCAGATTACGAATCTTTTCCATCTCGTCGCGGGCATCATCCTTCACTTTCACAATCAAATCGAAACTCTTCCCCTGCTCGTAAACTTGCGAAATCACCTTTCCCGCCAAAGCCACATTGACATATTCCGAAAACTCCGGTAGCGTAATTCCGAACTTGGCCAACATCTCCCGTTTCGGCTGAATCTTCAACTGCGGACGCTCAATCTGCTGTTCCACATTCAAATCCGCCACACCGGGAATGTCGCTGATAGCCCCTTTAATCTGATTGCCCAACGAGAACATCCTGTTCAAATCATCCCCGAACAGCTTAATCGCGATATTCGCCTTCGTCCCGGACAACATAGCGTCGATACGGTGGCTGATGGGCTGACCGATTTCAATATTCGCGCCCGTAATCGTCCCCAATTTCTCGCGCACCTCTGCCACCAATTCACCGCGCGGACGGTCCTTCAATTCAAACGGAGCCTCTATCTCCGACACATTCACGCCCAGCGCATGCTCATCCAACTCGGCACGCCCCGTTTTGCGGGCCACTGTCTGTATTTCCGGAATCGTCATCAACAACTCTTCCGCACGCTGCCCCATTTTATTACTCTCTTCCAGAGAAATGCCCGGCAGAGAACTGATATTAATTGTAAACGAACCCTCATTAAAAGAAGGAAGGAAACTGCGTCCCAGCGTAAAGAATACACCTAACGCAACGAGAAAGAGCGCAATCGTTCCGCCCAATGTCACCCGCTTGTGTGCCAACACCCAAGTCAACGCCTTCCCATAAACCCCTTTCATCCAACGCGCTACAAAAGACTCTTTCATCTCCTTGTTCGTCTTGTTGCTTCCCAACAGATAAGAACAAAGCACCGGAGTCAACGTCAGCGCAACCACCGTAGAAGCAAACAGCGCCACGATAAAAGCAATCCCCAGCGGTACGAGCATCCTGCCTTCCATGCCACTCAGGAAAAACAATGGAACGAAGCTGACCACAATAATCAGCGTCGAATTGAGAATCGGCATACGCACCTCTTTCGAAGCATTGAAAACCACCTCGAGCGTACTCAGCCTTTCCGCTTCCGCTTTCAGCCGGTTTTCCCGTAGCCGCTTGTACACGTTTTCCACATCGACAATCGCGTCATCTACCAGCGAACCGATAGCTATCGCCATACCACCGAGACTCATCGTGTTGATAGTCAGTCCCATGTAATGCAACGTCAATATGGAAACCAGCAATGAAAGCGGCAATGTCACCAACGAAATCAGCGTAGTCCGCACATTCGCCAGGAACAGGAACAGGACGATAACGACAAAAATACCGCCTTCCAAAAGCGACTTCTTCACATTGCCGATAGAACTCTCGATAAAACGGCTCTGACGGAAAATATCCGTTGACACCTTCACGTCCGGCGGCAGATTTTTTTGAAGGTCTTTCAAAGAAGTCTCCAGTTTGTCCGTCAACTCCAGCGTACTGGTGGCAGGCTGCTTGGTAACGGTCATCAACACTGCCGGTTTGCCACGTTCCGAAGCCGTACCCAGTTTCGGAGCTTTCGGGCCGATGGTCACATTCGCAATATCTTCCAGCGTGACAGGGAAACTGTTCACCGTCTTTACCACCGCCTTGCCGAGCTGTCCGGTCTGCGTGGTAGACAGTACGCCACGTACAATATATTCATTTCCAAACTCATAGAGCACACCACCGTTCGCGTTCAGGTTCATGTCCTGCGTCACGGCCATGACTTCGCCCATCGAGATGCCATAGTGGCGCATCCGTTCCGGGTCTAGCTGAATCTGGTATTCTTTGATATCTCCACCGAGCACAGCTACCTGCGCCACACCACCGGTAGACAGCAGACGGGGGCGAATCGTCCAGTCGGCAATCGTCCGAAGGTCGAGCATAGAAGTCGAATCGGCAGTCAATCCGACGATAAGCATCTCGCCCAAGATAGAAGATTGTGGGCCGAGAGTCGGTTTGCCGACATTGACAGGCAGCGATTCGCTGACCACCGCCAGCTTTTCGCTCACAATCTGGCGGGCAAGATAAATATCTGTCCCCCAGTCGAACTCCACCCACACAACAGAAAAACCATTGGTGGAAGAAGAACGCACGCGGCGTACACCGGTAGCGCCGTTTACGGCAGTTTCAACAGGGAAAGTGACGAGCTGTTCAACTTCCTCGGCAGCCATGCCGTTCGCTTCGGTCATGATAACTACCGTAGGTGCGTTGAGGTCGGGGAATACGTCTACTTCCGTATGCATGGCGGTGTATGTCCCCGCGATGAGCAGGAGAATAGCCGCACAGAGCACAACCAACCGGTTATGCAGGGAGTAATGTATAATTTTATTAAGCATGATAATTCATTAGTTGAGTTATAAAAAAAAGGATAGATGCGCCGCAAGAAAATCCGGCTGCGGCACCTTGCCGCTTAATGTTCGTGGCTGTGTGCGGGAATTGCATTGCTTGCGCTTGCCAGTCTCACCTGATAAGCCCCTTCGGTCACCACACGGTCACCGGACTTCACACCTGTAAGAATTTGCACACTCTTGCCATTGTCGGCACCAATCGTAACTTCTTGTTTTTTATAACCTTCCTCATCCAGTTGCAGATATACGAAATAAATGCCCTGCTCCTCTGTCAGCGCAGTGCGCGGAAGTGAAATTACATTCTCCATCGGCGAAGAAAGCAGGAATACCTCTACAAAAGAACCGGGAATCACCTCACCTTTATTGTCAAACTCGAACGTGACAGGCACATAAAAGGAATTGTCTCCGGCAGCCTTGCCGAATGAAAGCAGTCTGCCGTTCAATGCCTTCAGTTCGTACACCTGGTTGTTATACGGTGTCTGAAAGTTTGCCGAATTAATCGTACGAAGGTATGTGTAATACTTCTCCGATACTTCCGCGCGAAGGAACAGGCGACGGTTCTGCGTCACGCTAACCAACGGTTGACCGATAGTCACATAATCTCCTTCTTTCACAAGGATACTTTTCACGTATCCGGCAATAGGAGCCGTGATATTCTGTCCGATAGCCGAATGGTTCTTGGAGAGGGCTTCGTAGCTGATGCGTGCGTTTTCGTAACTCTGTTCAGCCTGCGCAAAATCCTTGTCGGATACAATCTTGTTTTGGACAAGCGCCTTCATGCGTTCGTACTCTTTCTTCGACACTTCGTAGGCGATACGTGCACGCTGCACCGGGTCGCCGTCGGCAATGTTGTGCGAAGAAATCGTGATGAGAGGAGTGCCGTTGCCGACGCTCATTCCTTCCGTCACCTTTCCACGGAAAGAAACAACGCCGGCTACTGTAGCTACGGCAACCGATTCGTCTCCCTGCGCAGCCAGCACTTGTCCGCTGGTCTTAATCACCTGCTGGAAAGGAGCAGGCTCAACGGTGCTCACTTTCACTCCGGCTGCGTCGGCTTTCGCTTTCGGAAGAATAATTTCATCACTGTGGGCTTCTGCGCTTTCCTTCTGGCTGTCGGTTGCTTCGTGGCTGTGGTCGCCGCTACATTCGCCGCCGTGGGCGCTGTGGTCGTGACTTTCAGCTTCGTGGTCGTGACCTTCTGCCGCATGATTGTGACCTTCTGCCGCATGGTTATGTCCTTCCGCTTCGTGGTCATGCTCGTTGTGTGTGTGTGTGACGGTACTATTACAAGCCCCCAAGACGAACAGTCCCAGGACTCCGATAAAAATAAATTTCTTCATAAATGATATTTTCCTACTAAATTTTACTGTTTTTGATTTACGCTACAAAGATAAAGTAACGCGGATGCAACAGATTTGCATTCACGTTTTTACGCAAAAACAGAGTAGGGGGGAGCGCGAAGAGAAGTGGCACGGGGAGTATCCGTACCATGTAGAGAGTCTCGGTAGACGTAGTAGTTCTTGACCCGTCTCTCTTGCGGTCGCAGTAAATGTTCTATGATTACATCCGTGAACAGCGTAGCGATGAATACGTAATCCGGGCCGCTGTCAGTGTGTATGGATGGGATAGGCGATTGAAACCTTGTCAGGCATTCGCTGTTGCAGCAGGAATCGCTTCCGGGCTGATGTTGGTGGTGATGGTGATTATGCATGGGACACTGCTGTTCTACCGGCAAGTCCTGCTTCATGCAAATCATTCCGTTGGGATGGTGATGATGGGGAATAACTGCCGCCACCAACATGATAATGTTGATAAAAAACAGCAGAGTTACTATAATTCGTTTCTTCCCTTTCATCCTTTCTTTTAGAGAAACTATTTTTTTTAGTGGTTCTTTTTCTTATTAATGTGCACAAATATACAAATACTTTTCTTTCCTCTTCTAGCCATCACCCTCTTTTTATTATTTATTAGGTTGTTATAAGTTGATGAGTTTATGGCATATACAAGAAAATGAGTATTATAAATAAGAATTTTTAGGCACGGATTACACGGATTACGCTGTTGCTTTATGCAATCATATTTCTAAAAACCGTGAAATCCGTGTAATCCGTGCCTAAAATGTCAACACACCGCAAGGAAACCTTGCCGGGGCGCTACGCCCCCGCGCCCGGCCCTTCCAGCTCCTGCAACGAATCCATTTTCTTCTTTTCGAGGAACTCGTAGATGCCGCAAAGGTGCTCCGTCACCTTCTGATTGCCAAACTCATACACCTTTGTCACCAGTCCGTCGAGGAAGTCACGGTCGTGCGAAACGACAATCAGCGTACCGTCAAAATCGAGCAGCGCCTGCTTCAGAATATCCTTCGTCTTCATGTCGAGATGATTCGTCGGCTCATCGAGAATCAGGAGATTGACCGGCTCCAGCAGGAGTTTTATCATCGCCAACCGCGTGCGCTCACCACCGGACAACACTTTCACCTTCTTCATCGACTCTTCCGGCCCGCCAAACATGAAAGCACCCAGCAAATCCCGAATCTTGTTCCGAATCTCGCCCTTCGCCACATCATCAATCGTCTGAAACACTGTCAGATTTTCATCCATCAGCGAAGCCTGGTTCTGCGCGAAATACCCAATCTGCACATTATGTCCCAGTGTCAGCGTACCGTCATGTTCAATTTCCCGCATGATACACTTTACGAGCGTAGACTTACCTTCACCGTTCTTGCCTACAAAAGCCACCTTATCCCCGCGCTCAATCGTCAGATTCGCGTTGCGGAACACCGTCTTGTCACCATACGTCTTCCCGACACCATCCATTATCACCGGATAACTGCCCGAACGAGGTGAGGGTGGAAATTTCAACCGCAATGCTGAAGTATCCTCCTCGTCCACTTCCAGCAACTCCAGTTTCTCCAGCATCTTCACACGGCTCTGCACCTGCAACGTCTTCGAGTACGTACCCTTGAACCGTTCGATAAACTCCGTCGTCTCGGCGATAAACTTCTGCTGCTCGTCATACGCCTTCTGCTGCTGCACCCGGCGTTCCTTGCGCAGTTGCAGATACTGCGAGTAATTTACTTTATAGTCATAGATGCGCCCCATCGTCACCTCGATGGTACGCGTCGTGATATTATCCACAAACTTGCGGTCGTGACTAATCACAATCACCGCCTTACCGTTATTAATCAGAAAATCTTCCAACCACTGGATAGACTCAATATCCAAGTGATTCGTCGGCTCATCGAGCAACAACACGTCCGGTTTCTGCAACAGCAACTTCGCCAGCTCGATACGCATCCTCCATCCGCCGCTGAAATCACTCGTTTGACGATGGAAATCCGCCCGCTTGAACCCCAGTCCGAGCAAAGACTTCTCCACATCTTCCTCATAATTCGTGGCATCAATCGAGTAAAACTTCTCGCTCAAAGTAGAAACTTCCTCAATCAGCGACATATAACTGTCGCTCTCGTAATCCGTCCGCGTCTCCAGTTCCTTGTTCAACCTCTCGATTTGTGCTTCCATCTCGTGCAGATGCGCGAACGCCTGTGCCGTTTCTTCAAACACCGTCCGTCCGTCTTCCGTCATCAAGTGCTGCGGCAGGTAAGCCACCACGCAATCTTTAGGAGCCGAAACCCTGCCGCGGGTAGGCTGCCGCACACCCGCCAAAATCTTCAGCAGTGTACTTTTACCAGCCCCGTTCTTGCCCATCAGGGCGATGCGGTCTTTCTCATTAATTACGAAGGAAATGTCACTAAATAAAGCAGCGCCGCCAAACTCTACGGCCAATCCGTCAACAGAAATCATACTATTCTTTTAATTTGAAGCGCAAAGATAGCGAAATATATGAATATTTTTTATACCTTGCGGGCTGAAAAGGGAGACTACCCTTAAAAAACAGATAAAATAACAATAGTAAAACATAGTAAAAACAATATGGAAGGCGTACAAACCAATGAATTTCGTCCACTGATTCTGGTGGCTGAGGATGATGACAGCAACTTCAAGTTGATAAAGGCTATCATAGGTAAAAAATGTGATATCGAATGGGCTAGAAACGGCGAAGAAATGGTGCAGTTGTTCCAGCAACACCACGAAAAAGTCAAAGCGATGCTGATGGATATCAAAATGCCCGTGATGAACGGACTGGAAGCGACGAAGATAATCCGTGAGTCCAATACGGAAATCCCCATTATCATGCAGACTGCTTATGCTTTCAGCTCCGATAAGGAGAACGCGATGAACGCGGGAGCGACGGAAGTGCTGGTGAAACCGATTACTTTGGGAATTCTCCGCACTACGCTAAGTAAATACTTACCCGACTTGAAATGGTAGAATAGATACTTAAAAAAAATAAATAGGGTAGACGGACGGAAATGGTATCACCCAGTAGAAAAACGGTATCACAACGTATGCCGGATTTCCACTTTTCCGGTTTGTCTGTCTGCTGGATTTAATGATAAGTGCTTCATCACAATTAAATGATAATCTTTAGGCACGGATAACACGGATTTCACGGTTTTTTGAAATAGGGTTGCATAGAGCAACAGCGCAATTCGTGTAATCCGTGTCTGATAAAAAATAAAATAGGCGAACCTCACGGTTGGCCTATTTTTGTTCGCTTCTGTTAATTTGTTAGAGTCAGAAACGACGCTATGTAAAGTCTCTCCTTTGAGAGATGTAAAGTACGGTTATCGGCTTCCGCCAGCCCACCAGACAGGTTCGCTATATACATAGTCACCGTTGCCGTAGGCAGCCTTCACTTCCGGGTTGGCAGTGGTGTCACTGTTGCCGTAAGAGTAGCGCAGCGGGAATTTAGTCGCGTTGAGAGGGTTGGACAGCGTAATGAAATTCTCGTTCATACCTTTCATACGACGGATATCGTTGTACGTTTCCGTAGCTTCTCCCGAAGTTCCCCACAGGGCAAAATACTTCTGAATCATCGTTTCCTGCAACGAATTGGCATTGTATCTCCCTTCCACTTCATTGTCGAAATATGCTTCGGCATTGGTTTTGTCGAACGGTGCGGAACCATTCGTGTTCAATGCAGTTCCCAACTCCCTGATAGCGATGGCGATACTGTTTTCAGCATTGAGCAAGCCGGCAGTTACCGCAGCTTTCAAAGCATCTTTTGCGGTAGGGTCGCCCAAGCGCACCAGTGCTTCCGCTTTCAGAAACAACAATTCGTGGTAGCTCAACAGCAGTGTAGGCGCAGTCTTGGCATACATAAACGCGGAAATTCCATATTTGGAAGTACTCTGGTCGGGCGTACCGTTGGGCGCGGGTATTAAGGTAGCGTCGTTGGCAGCCACTTGCGTACGCTTCTGGCTCGCAACCGGCGTGAAGAACGCACGTCCCGCACGCGGGTCGTTGCTGGTAATCAGTTTATTGCACAAACTTTGGCTGGCTCCTAGCGCGGCGCGGGCAACATAAAATCCGTAGAGCGGGTTGATGTTCGTTGCGTCGTAGAGACTGAACGCAGCCTGCTCGTCTGCCGATGTGAAAGACTTGCTGACGTATTCGAGCACCTTGTACAAATCAGCATCCCGGTTGCTTGAACGGCTGAGAAGCCGCATCGTATAGCGCGCTTTCAAACCGTAAGCGAATTTCAGCCACTTCGCTGCATCCCCGTCGTAGAGAAAGTCCTGACCGGATACGTCCGCCAAGTCGCTCTTCTGAAGATTCACGATAGCATCGTTCAGATACGCCATGATTTGCGTATAAATCTCCTGCTGGGTATCCATTTTCGGAGTCAGGTAGACCGGCGAACCGTATTCGTCTACCAGCGCAGCCTGGCTGCAAGGAGCGTCACCGAAGAAATCCGTCAGCAGTGCGCAGTTGTAGGCAGCCATCACCTCGCCCATCCCTTGGGTGAGGTAGTTGCCGTGGTCCCTTCCGCCTTCGCCGCACTGCTTCACGATGATGCGCGCGTTTTTCAGCGTAGAGTAGATGCCGTTCCATACATTATTATAGGTGGACGAAGACGACGGTTCGCTTTCGCGCGTTTCGGCGTAAAAAAGCTGGTTGTCAACGCCTACTTCATATTCCACGTAGGCGGAAGCATACGTGTTGAGGTCACCGCTGGAGTTGGAGAAAGCGGTGGAAGTGATTACATCTGCCAGGATAAATCTCGCGGCAACGCTGGTGGTGTGGTCGTTGTCCTTGTTGATTCTGTCCATAGCGTCCTCGGAGCAAGCGGAGAACAGAGACAGCGTGGCAACTGCCAGCACACCTGTTATTTTATTGTATCTTTTCATAATTTCTTTCGTTTAGCTAATTAGAATTTCACATTTACACCAAAACCATAGCTGGCAGTTCCCGGCAGGGAGAAACGCTCGAAAGCTCCACCCATGTTGTCGTTACCTTGTGATGCTTCGGGGTCGAATCCTTTGAGTTCAGACCATACGATGAGGTTACGTGCAAACACGTTCACGTCTACGTTCAGCCATTTGCTGTTGTACACCGGATAGCTCACCGAGAGTTCGCGCAGCTTGATGAATGACGAGTTGTAGATGTAAGACTCGTTGATGGAGCGCAGACGCGTATAGTAAGATTGCGCGTCGGTCACGGCGATGTCGTTGGTTGCATATGTCGGGTTGCCTTTCGCGTCCGTACCCGTTTCCTTCACGGAGTTGGGGACTACGAAACTGCCGCCGTTACGCTTGTCAGCCGTCTCTTTGGTGACACCGTAGAAGTTCATTTCGCCTGCCGTACCGCAGTACATCTGTCCGCCCTGTTTCCAGTCGAAAACGGCAGAGATGCGGAATTTGTACAGTTCGATATTCGTGTTGAATCCCAGACGGAAATCCGGAGAAACACGGCCGATAACATCGTCCTCGCCCACCTGCGGAAGCCCGTTGGCGTCTACTACGATTTGTCCGGCGCTGTTGCGCTTGTACGTGCTGCCATATACGACGGGGAATTTCTCACCGATACCGGCACGCACCTGCGGAGTGACGAAACCACCCAGGTAGATGCTTTCCACGCCCGGAGCCAGTTCGTCCACGTAGTTGTCAATCTTCGAGAAGTTGAACGCCAGGTCGAGCTTGAAGTTGCGGTTGTTCACCGGCGATACGCCCAGCGTGATTTCGTGAGCGTTGGTGTGAATCTTACCGCCGTTCATAATCATGCTGTCATAACCCGTAGAACCGCCCAAGGGCACTTCAAATATCTGGTCTTTCACGTTCTGGCGAGAATAGGTATAGTTCAGGGTGAACAAGCCGTTGAAGAACGTCAGGTCGGCACCGATTTCGTAAGATTTCGTGTTCTGCGGTTTCAAGTTGGGGTCGTACACCTTATAATAAGGTATATACGCCATCGTACCGTTGAGCGGATAAGTAATCGGCGTGCCGTTGAAGAATCCGCCGCCGTAGCTCGGAGTGTAGTAGTAACTTTCCATGTAGTCGCCCGCCATACCTACTTCGGCATACGAAGCACGCAGTTTACCGAAGGTGAGGATATTGTTTTTCAACGGTTCCAGTTCGGTGAATACAAAGCCCAGTGACACGGACGGATACGTGAACGAACGGTTGCCGCGCGGCATGTTCGAAACGACGTCGTTACGGATGGTTCCGTTCAGGTAAACCATGTTCTTCCAGGCGATGGAGAGGTTGGCGAAGTTACCTACGGTACGTTTCTTCTTGTACGATTTCTCGCTGAGGTAGCTCGATGCGTTGTTCAGGTTGTTCCAGCCGGGGAAGTTGAAGTTTGCGCCGTACGAGTAGTTGTGCTGCGTCTTCTTCTCTACAAGCTCGTTACCTATCAGGGCGTCCAGCACCCAGTCCTGCGTGATGTCCCAGCGGTAAGAAGCCGTGAGCAGGGAGTTCAGTTCGTTGATGGTGTAGGAGTATTCGATGTCCTCGCCGTAGTCAGCCATCGTACTGCCGTATCCGTAGATTTCGCTGTAATTGCTCGTGTAGGCGTCGTCACCGATTTGGTATTTCACGTCCAGCTTGTGGTTGTCCGTACCGAATTTGGTGGTGAACTTCACGAACGCGTTTCCGAAGAAACGTTGCGAACGTTCGGTGAACACGTTGTTGTCTACCGCCCAGTAAGCATCGTCAATCCATGCCTGGCGGTAAGTATTCTGCGTGTAAGGGTCGCCTTCGATGTGCGAGGGGATGCCTTTCATGTCGTAGCTCACGGGAGCGTTGTAGATGGTAGCCGTCACGCCGGAGTTGGCGGTAGACTGCTTCTTGATTTTGGAAGTCACGAAGTTACCGTTGAAACCGGTCGACCAGTTGGGACTGAGCTGCACTTCGGCAGACAGTTTGGCGTTGTATCTGTCCATACCTGTGGTGGGGATGATACCTTCCTGATGCGTGTTACCCAAGGAGAAAGAGTAGCTGCCCTTTTCCATATTTTGGGAAACGTTGATATTGTTGCTCCACGTGACACCCGTTTCAAAGAAGTCCTTCATGTTGTTGTAAGCCTTCGGGGTAGCCCACGGGTCGAGTCCGGCTTCGGCACGTTGGGGAACGTAATATTGTCCCTGGTGCTTGCCGAGGCTTTGCGTGAAAGCATTGTCCGTGTTACCACCGTAAACGGGGTCGTTGGCGAGTTCCGAGATTTTCGGGCCCCAACTGTGTCCTGAGTACGGAGAGTACTCGCCGCCGCTGCCCTGCGCGAATTCCTTTTGCAGTTCGGGCAACGTAGATACCACGTCGAAAGAGACATTGCTGCGGAAGTTAATCACCGGCTTGCCTTTGGCAACGCCTTTACCGCTCTTGGTGGTGATAAGAATCACACCGTTCGAAGCACGCATACCGTACAGGGCGGACGCTGCCTGGCCTTTCAGGATGTTGATGCTTTCGATGTCGTTGGGGTCAATGTCCACCGAACGGTTCGCATAGTCGGTACCGTAAGCACCGCCGTTGGCGTAATCCGTAGTAGACACGTCGGCTGCCGAGGCGATGGGCATGCCGTCGATTACATATAAAGGTGTGTTGTCACCCGTGAACGAGCGTGAGCCGCGGATGGTAATTTTGGACGATGCGCCCGGCATACCGGAAGACGGAGCGATGTCCACACCCGATACTTTACCTTGCAAAGCTCCGGCAAGGTCGGTGTTTGCTGCGCGTGTCAGGTCGTCGGACTTCACATCTTGAACAGCATAACCCAGCGCTTTCTTTTCGCGTGAGATACCCATCGCCGTGACTACCACCTCATCCAAAGCCTTGGCATCACTTTTTAATACTACTTTGATAACTCCGGGCTTGATAGCCACCTCTTGCGAAACCATTCCTACATAGGAAACGCGCAAAGTCTTAGAAGAACTTGGTAGCCGGACTTTCCGCTTTCACTATCGTTAATAGTCCTTTAGTACATTTATAGGTGAAAAATGACGAAAAGTTATCCGAATGAGTGGATTCACGATGTTTTTGTATTCAAAACCTCCGTTTTTAACACTTTCTTTCTGCTAGTGATGATGTTTTAAAAGTTGCTAAATCAAAAACGTTTTGTTTTAAACTCTTGTTTTACGATGCTCTCGTGCTTACAGTATGATAGTTTTTAGTTAAAAGTGTAACACATTTTTCGCTTTTTCATAATTTGTGTTATCTTTGCAACCTGTTAGAGACAAAAAATCTGTTTATAGGTTAAATTTAAGAGAGAATTTATGAAAAGAAAATTGATGTTCTTTATGACCTTCCTTTTTATAGGTATAGGTCTGATGACAGCGCAAACGTCCGGAGTTACCGGTTTGGTAACCTCTGAAGAAGATGGGCAACCTGTCGTAGGTGCTTCAGTATTGGTGAATGGCACTTCCCTTGGTACTATCACTGATATTGACGGTAAGTTTACAATCAACAATGTACCAAGTTCTTCTAAGACTTAATCCCCTTTTTTCTCCCTTTTCCTCTTTCCTTTTTCTTCTATCTTATTGCTAATCAGCTTTTCTGTTTCGTATTTCGCAATTTAACATTTTACTTTGTTTTCGGTTACTGAAACTACCCTTACACGCTTTTGTGGATTTAGTGTTCTTGGCTGTTTTCCCGTTTTGGGCGGCGGATGCTGGGGTTCTACCCGATTAGTGGGGGATAATTTCTGTTTTTCATCATAATCTCTTTCTTCGTTATTTTTATCAGTATTTCGTTGTATGTACTCTCAGACTCTGCAAGGAGTAAGGTAGATAAGCCCTTTTGCAATTTAGGTGAGATGTTCATTATTGTACGGTAATGAACTGTTTCAGCCTATTCTGACAAGGGTATATTCTCACTGCAATGAGAAAAAGTTCTCATAGCAATGAGTATTTATTCTCATTACTATGAGTATTTTTTCTCATAGGGATAAGTACAGTTGAGAATATTTACGGAAGTTTTTTTGAATTATAATTGTATGAGTTTACCTCATTTTCGTACCATAATGAACATTTCAACTAAATTGCAAAAGAACCAATAATAAGGTAAAAGGACAGAGAAACAAATGTTTCCCTGTCCTTCTGTTGGATTATTCCCATGCAAATTTGATTCCCCAATCAAATTATTCTTTTATCCTTGCAAACGAATACATAATCGTTTGCATGGACTTTTTGTTATTTATCGATTGGCGGGTAGCCGGTTGTTTTATGGCATTTCGCTTTCCATTTGGAATTTGCGGCTTACTTTCATCAGGTTGATGGTATAAGTCACTACGTTCTGCGCTTCCTGAACCATTGTCAGGTAGACCATGCTCACGCGGATGCTTCCCGGTTGGCTCTGGATACGTTGGAGTTCCTTGCGTTTCAATAGGGAAAGTTGGCCGTTGAGGTCGTTGGCACGGCGGACTTCTTCTTCCAGGTTGTTGTACTCGTTGTTTTCCAACTTCTTGCGGCATTGTTGAATCAGGTAGGTGATGTCTTCGGTGGCATCGCTGAATTCGCCTTTCTGAATAGCGTCCAAGGGGTTGAAGTTGTTGTCGATATGTTCCAGACACGGTTCGCAGAGACGGGAGATGCTGTACACCAGTTCGCTGGCGAAGTCATTGCCTTGGTAGTAATAGAGTCCTTTATCGAGTACGGTGTTGTTGTCGAGACGGCACATGGCTACGGTTCCTGTGCGCTTCATCTGTTTGATGAGTTGCTTCTCGAACTTCGTGGAACCCATGGCACGCCGCAGTCCGCGGAGGTTCTCGTGCAGGAAGGAAGTGACGGTGAGTTCGAAGTTCGTTTCTGCGTATTCCAGTACTTTGGAGAGTTCTTCGCGGGTGTGCTGGCGCATCAGTTGAAGAGCTTCTTCGGAGTTGGAGGTCTGCATAAGTTGTTTCAGGGTTTCGTTGCCTTGGGCTTTCGCTTTGCGTTTCTTGTACATCACTTGGCTGCGTATCAGGATGAATACAGCGAGGGCGATAAGTGCGATAATGGAGATGTTGCCACCGTAGTGGAGCACGAGGGCGACGAAGAAACAGATGGTGAAGGCTGCTCCGGCGGTGATGAACCAGCCACCGATGACACTAAGTACGCCGGTGATACGGTAGACGGCGGAGTCGCGTCCCCAGGCACGGTCGGCAAGCGAGGTACCCATGGCTACCATGAAGGTGACGTAGGTAGTGGAGAGGGGAAGTTTCAGTGAAGTTCCCAGGGCGATGAGCAGACCTGCCAGTACGAGGTTGACCGATGCGCGGACAAGGTCAAAGGCTGCTCCGTCGGCGATGATGGCTTCGTCTTTGCGGAAGCGGGAGTTGAACCATTCTTTTGTGCCTGAAGACATGATGCGGGAGATACTGTTGGCCATTGTCATGCTGATGCGCACTACGGTGCGGGCTATCGGGGTGCTTCCGAAGGTTTCTTCGCCTTCATCCTGGCGGGAGAGGTCGACGGATGTCTTGATGACGGCGTGGGCTTTCTTGGAAGTGCAGAGGGCGTAGACCATGACGGCTCCGGCGCCGATGAGGAAGTACCACGGAGTTTTGGCGGGGCCTAGCAGGGAGGTCATCAGGAAGCCGTTGGCGTTGCCTGCCCCGTTGGCGGTGTAGTCCATGAAGGAGGAGAAGCCTGCGAGGGGGACGCCGATGAAGTTGACGAGGTCATTGCCGGCGAAGGCGAGGGCAAGGGCGAACGTACCCATGAGGACGACGACTTTGAAGACGTTGACTTTGAGCCAGTGGAGCACTTGCATCAGTATGGTGAAGAATACGAAGAACGTGGCAATGAGAAGCCAGGTGTTTTCTTGTATCCAGAGTTTGTTGTCGGGGGTCATGAAGGAGCTGTCTTTCAGCCCTTTGATGAGCATGAAGTAGATGATGGATGTGGCAGCGATTCCGCCGAAAAGGGCGATGCTGTATTTCATCTTTTTCTTATAGTTAAAGGTGAAGATGACGCGGGCTATCCACTGAACGAGCATTCCGAAGAAGAAGGCGATGGCTACGGACACGAAGATGGCCATGATGACGGAGAGGGCTTTGTCGGTATTGATGAGGTCGCCTAAGCCGAGGGTGTCGCTGTTGTGTACTTTGATGAGGGAGAGGGCGAATGTTCCGCCAAGAAGCTCGAAGACGAGGGAGACGGTGGTAGAGGTGGGCATGCCCATGGAGTTGAATACGTCGAGCAGCACTACGTCGGTCAGCATGACGGCGAGCAGGATGCACATGATTTCGGCAAAGTAGAAGTGCTCGGGTTGGTAGATACCGTGACGGGCGATGTCCATCATTCCGTTGGACAGGGCGGCGCCGATGAAAATACCGATGCCGGCTATGAACAGGATGGTTTTGAACGAGGCGGCTTTGGCGCCCACCGCGGAGTTCAGGAAGTTGACTGCGTCATTGCTTACGCCGACGATGAGGTCGAAGACGGCAAGGACGAAGAGGAAGATGATAATGCATAAATAAATTGTCTCCATAAAATAAATATAGGTGTGTGTATGTTACTTTTTCGGGTACAAAGGACGGGATTTCAGGTTGCAGGGAGGTGTCATATGTGTTACATTTGTGTTACAATGGGGGAATGTTCTTTCTTTTGTCTTGAAACAAAAGAAAGAACCAAAGAAAAATTCAAGGCTTACTTTTTTCTCCTACTCGCTTCCTTCACTACGCTAAAGGGCAGAAACTCGCTTCGCTCAAACAGTCTGCCCTTCTTGACGCTCCGTTACGGGCACTCGCTTGACGGAGAAAAAAGTAGGCCGGGGGAGCCATGCGGGGGGGCTTGTTGCGGAAGGGATTATATGGTGGGATAGGTGGGGAAAGTATTTATTCCGTTCTGTTTGTTTGGATGATGGAAAAGTGTATCTTTGTAAAAAAGAAAAGGAGGATAGCATATGGATGCGATGTTAAATTTGAGTTATAATCAGATATTGAATCTGGTTCAACAACTTCCGCCACGTTCTAAGTTGAAATTAGGACGGACACTTACCCAACAGGCAACAAGGGCGGAATTGAAACATTTTCTGGATACTTTCCGTACGGACGAAATAACTGAGGATGATATATTAGCTGAAGTGAAACAGGTTAGAAAAGAAAGATATGAGCGTCGCAAGAAAGAAACGGGTAATCGTTGATACGAATTGCTGGATTAGTTTTTTGATTGGACGACGGTTGGGAAAACTTGTGACATTGTTGTCTGACGAGAGAATAGAGCTCGTGTTATGTTCGGAATTGTTAGAAGAATTGCTTGAAGTAACCCAACGACCTAAATTTACCCGTTATTTTCCGTTAGAGGAAGTTGAGTCTTTATTGGAGTTCTTACGTTTACGTTGCTCTTTTTTTACTCCGACGGAAAATATAAAACTTTGTCGGGATATAGAAGATGATTATTTATTGAATTTGGCACATGTGGCTAAAGCACACTATTTAGTAACGGGTGACAAGGACTTATTGGTTCTAAAACGCATAGAACGTTGTAAAATAGTTGATGTAAAAGAGTTTGAAGAAGTATTCCGTGAGAAATGATATTTTTTTATGGAGTGATGATGCGGCTCTCGCTTTATTGTTCACTAATACTGGTACACATTCGGATTTGTTTTTAAGGAAATACTAATATATGTATGGAAGAAAATGAGGGTGCTCGAAGCGCCCTCATTTTTTATTCAGCCAGTCATAGAAGCTGTATTGCGCCCGGACGCTTGGTGTGCCGGGTGTTCTTTTTTTGAATATGTTTTGCAGGCGGTCGTCCACCCAGCAGGCTTTTTGGTTGTCGGCGAGTTGGATGTTGAGCATTTCAATCAGGCTGTCGCGCAGGTCGGGGGCGAGGATGGGGGTGATGGCTTCGATGCGGCGGTAGAGGTTGCGACGCATCCAGTCGGGAGAACCCATGAAAACTTTGGGGCTGCCGTTGTTGCCGAAGTACCAGATGCGGGCGTGCTCAAGGAAACTGTCTACAATACGGGTGACACGGATGTTACGACTGTATGACTGACCGGGGATGAGGCAGCAGATGCCGCGGACGATGAGGTCGATTTGTACGCCGTGTTCGGATGCTTCGTAGAGGCGGTCTATCATAGTGGGGTCTTGAAGGGCGTTCATTTTGAGGATGATACGTCCTTGTTTGCCTTGGTCGGCGAGGGCTATTTCGCGGTCGATGAGGCGGTTCAACTCGGGGATGAGGTTGAAACGGGCGACGAGCAGGGTGCTGAACTTCGGGCTTTCCTTACCTTGGAGAGTGCGGAAGAGGTTGTAGAGGTCGTTCACTATCTCTTTGCGGCAGGTGAAAAGTCCGCAGTCGGCGTAGAGGGTGGCGGTCTTCTCGTTGAAGTTGCCGGTGCTGATGTAGGCGTAGCTGGGGAGCTTTTCGCCGTTCAGTCCGCGGCGGCGGATGAGGGCTACCTTGGCGTGGACTTTCAGGCCGGGGATGCTGTATATTATTTTGATGCCGGCGGCTTGCATCATTTCGGCGGTGGCGAGGTTGTTCTCTTCGTCGAAACGGGCTTTCAGTTCTACGAATACGGTGACTTTCTTGCCGTTTTGGGCGGCGGCTATCAGGGTGTTGATGACGGCGGAGTTTTCGGCTACGCGGTATTGTGTCACCATGATTTCACGGGTTTCCGGGTTGTGCACGGCTTCGTAGAGGAAGTGGATGAAGTGCTCGAAAGAGTGGTAAGGGTAATATAAGAGTAAATCCTTTTGGGCGACGTAGTTGAAGATGGATTCCTTTTCGTCAAGGATGGTGAGCTTCATCGGCTTCGGCTTCTCAACCGTGTGCAGGGATTTGTTCGGGTTGGGGAGATGGCGCAGGTCTTCCAGGTTCAGGTGCTTGTCGCCGGTGACGAGTTCGTCACGGTGAATGTGGAAGGCGTCTACAAGGAAATCCAGGAAGTCTTGCGGCATGGCACGGTCATAAACAAAACGGCAGACGTCGCCTATCTTGCGTTTCTTTACTTTTTTCTTCAGTTGGGCTACGAGGTCGGCGCTGCTGGCGGTGTCGTCAATCAGAATGTCAGCGTCGCGGGAGATTTTGATACAGTAGCTCGAATCAATGTCGTAGCCGGGGAAGATAAGGTTGAGATTCGCTTTGATGATGTCTTCGGTGAACATCAAGTAGTGGTTCTTCTCGTGAGACGGGAGTTCGATGAAGCGGGGGACTTTGGCGTACGGTTGCTTCATGACGAAGTAGTAGGGGATGCGCTGGTCGTCTTTTTTTGAGGCGTCTGCCTTGGCGGCATCGTTTTTCAGGTAGACACGGATGGCAAGATAAAGCCGGTTGTCTCGCAGGAAGGAGACGATTTTATCTTTGGATACGGGTACCGGTTGCAGGTAGGGGAAGATTTCTTCTTTGAAGAAGTCTTTGATAAATTTCTGGTGGAACGGTTCTACGTGTCTGTCCTGATAGAATATGATATGGTTTTTGCGCAGGGCGGGCAGTATCTTTTGTTCGTAGATGCGCACACGGTCGTCCAGTTGCCGGTTGACTTCCCGGTTGATTTCTTCTACGAGTTCGCGGGCGGATTGTACGGTTTCTTCGTCGCTTTCCGTAGCTCCCGAAGCGACCGCTTTATGGTCGGCCACACGGATTTTGTAAAATTCTTCGAGGTTGGAAGAGTAGATGGAAATGAAATTAATGCGCTCGTAGAGCGGGAGATGCTCGTCCAAAGCTTCCATCAATACGCGGTAGTTGAATGATAACCAACTGATATCTCGCTTAAAATAATTATATTTGCTTTCCATGTGCTTTAAGATTTTTCCAAATATAGTATCTTTGTGGGATTAAACAAAGAATTTTATGACAAGAATTGGATTATTATCAGATACTCACGCTTGCTGGGACGAGAAATACCTGGAATATTTCGAGCCGTGTGACGAGATTTGGCATGCCGGAGACATTGGTTCAGTGGAAGTTGCGGAGAAGTTGGCGGCGTTCCGGCCGTTCAGGGCGGTCTATGGAAATATAGACGGGCAGGAAATCAGGAAGCTGTTTCCACAGGTGAACCGCTTTACGGTGGATGGTGCGGAGGTGCTGATAAAGCATATCGGCGGTTATCCGGGGAAGTATGACCCTTCGATAATCGGCAGTCTCATGGCGCGTCCGCCAAAACTTTTTATCAGCGGACATTCGCATATACTAAAGGTGAAGTATGACAAAACGCTCGATATGCTACATATCAATCCGGGGGCGGCAGGGATGTCGGGCTTTCATAAGGTGCGGACATTGGTGCGGTTTGTAATCGACCAAGGGGCGTTCAGTGACCTGGAAGTTGTCGAGCTGGCAGATAAATAATGTGTTGATTCGCCAATGTGATGTTGTCCGATTAAACGATAGGGCAGCAAATAGGCAGGTCGGCAGATTGAAATATTGGCTCATTATTTTTGTCATTTCAGATTTCTTTCCGACCTTTGCACACAGTTAATGATTTAACTTAGACGAACATGAAAGGAATTATTCTCGCCGGGGGAAGTGCCACCCGTCTTTATCCGCTTTCTAAAGCGATTTCCAAACAGATTATGCCTGTGTATGACAAACCGATGATTTATTATCCATTGTCTACGTTGATGTTGGCGGGAATACGTGAGGTGTTGATAATCTCGACTCCGCGTGACTTGCCGATGTTCCGCGACTTGCTGGGAACGGGTGAAGAGTTGGGAATGTCTTTCTCTTATAAGATTCAGGAGCAGCCCAACGGATTGGCACAGGCTTTCGTCCTGGGTGCCGACTTTCTGAACGGCGAACCGGGATGTTTGATTCTTGGTGATAATATGTTCTACGGACAGGGATTTTCCGCTATGCTTCGTCGGGCTGCCAGTACGGAGAAAGGGGCTTGTATCTTCGGTTATTACGTGAAAGACCCGCGCGCTTATGGTGTCGTGGAATTTGACGAACAGGGAAATGTGATTTCTTTGGAAGAAAAGCCGAAAGTGCCGAAAAGCAATTATGCCGTGCCCGGACTCTACTTTTATGATGCCAGCGTGACGGAAAAAGCGGCGGCTCTTCGCCCTTCGGCACGTGGGGAATATGAAATAACGGATTTGAACCGCCTTTATCTGGAAGAAGGTACGTTGAAAGTGGAGCTGTTCGGACGCGGATTCGCTTGGCTGGATACGGGAAATTGCGACAGTCTGCTGGAAGCTTCCAATTTTGTAGCTACCATTCAGAATCGTCAGGGCTTCTACGTGAGTTGTATCGAAGAAATAGCCTGGCGTCAGGGATGGATTCCGACGGAGCAGTTGCTTCTGTTGGGACAGCGACTCGAAAAGACCGAGTATGGCAAATACCTCATCGAACTGGCGAAACAACCCTAAAATCAACATAATAAATAAAATATGAAAACTTATCTAGTGACTGGTGCCGCAGGTTTTATCGGTGCGAATTACATTAAGTACATCTTGGGCAAGTATAGCGATGTCAAAGTCGTGATACTGGACGCTCTGACGTATGCAGGTAACTTGGGAACGATTGCCAAAGACATCGACAACGAACGCTGCTTTTTTATCAAGGGAGATATTTGTAGCCGCGATGTGGTAGACGGTCTTTTTGCTGAGTATCGTTTTGACTATGTGGTGAATTTTGCTGCCGAAAGTCACGTAGACCGCAGCATCGAAAATCCGCAACTGTTCCTGATTACGAACATTCTCGGGACACAGAACTTGTTGGATTGCGCACGTCGTGCATGGGTGATGGGTAAAGACGAACATGGTTACCCGACCTGGAGAAAGGGTGTACGTTATCATCAGGTATCTACCGATGAGGTGTACGGCTCGCTCGGAGCCGAAGGGTATTTCACCGAGACTACCCCGCTTTGTCCTCACAGCCCGTACAGTGCTTCCAAAACGAGCGCGGATATGTTCGTAATGGCTTATCACGACACGTATAAGATGCCGGTTACAATTACCCGCTGTTCAAATAACTATGGTCCGTATCATTTCCCTGAGAAGTTGATTCCGTTGATAATCAAGAATATCCTCGAAGGAAAGCATCTGCCTGTCTATGGTGACGGCAGCAACGTGCGCGACTGGCTTTATGTGGAAGACCACTGCAAAGCGATTGACGTCGTAGTGCGTGAAGGCAAGGAAGGTGAAGTGTACAACGTAGGCGGACACAATGAGAAGACAAATCTCGAAATTGTGAAGCTGACTATTTCTACCATTCGCCGTCTGATGACGGAGAACCCCGAATATCGCAAGATTCTCAAGAAGAAAGTGAAAGATGCCAACGGTGAGATTTCTATCGATTGGATTAACGAAGACCTGATTACTTTCGTCAAAGACCGTTTGGGACACGACCAGCGTTACGCTATCGACCCGACGAAGATAACAGATGCTTTGGGCTGGTATCCCGAAACAAAATTCGAAGTCGGAATTGTGAAGACTATCGAATGGTACTTGGAAAACCAGGCTTGGGTGGAAGAAGTTACCAGCGGCGATTATCAAGGTTATTACGAAAAGATGTACGGGAAATAAATTCAAAGGATCATTCCGATAGATAAAAGAATACCCATAAGCAGCATATTACGCGAAGTCTCGCCTAATATGCTGTTTAATTTTTTACCACTGTAGATTTTCACCATCCGTTTCCAGGTGAGGAAATGAGGAATCAGGTAAAGCTGTGGGAGAAGGGCGGCATAGATATGTCCTTCAAAAAGGAAAAACAGGCAGAGGAGAGAAGCCGCAATCCCCAATGTCAGATAGAAGTAGCGCCCGAACTTCTCGCCGAAACGGACGATAACCGTTCGTTTTCCGCTCCGTGCGTCCGCTTCGCGGTCGCGGTAGTTGTTCACTACCAGCAAAGTGTCGATAAGCAGTCCGCAGACAAGGGAAGCGACGGTGACGTCCGGTGTCCATGTCAATGCTTGCACATAGTAAGTTCCACCTACGGGTACGAATCCGAAAAAGACAATGACCAGTATATCTCCCCAACCATTGTAGGAGAGGGGATAAGGCCCCGTAGTATAAAGAAAAGCAAACAATACGCAAAGTACTCCAACAATAATAAGCTCCCATCCGGCAAAGAAAAGCAATGTGCAACCGATAAGACAGGCAAGGGCAACGGTCACAATAATTCCTGTTTTCATCGCTTGTGGAGAAATCCATCCTTGCGCACAGGCGCGTTCAGGACCCAGGCGGTCTTCGCGGTCGGTTCCTTTGAGAAAGTCGAAAAGGTCATTGATGAAATTGGCGGCAATCTGCATCAAACTCGCAAACAGGCAGCAGACGAGTGCGGGCAGCCAATGAAAATGTCCGTCCATCGTGGCAAGTGCCGTACCTATCAAGACAGGTGTAATGGCTCCTGTGAGTGTCTTGGGACGTGCTGCTAATATCCATGCTTGTAATGAGTTACGCTTTACTGCTTCCATACTTTTATATATTATAAAGAGTTTTGACGGACAAAGATACATGATTTTTCGTATCTTTACGCCCCAAAAAACTTCAAACTATAGAGAATCTATGGAGAAGATTGAGGAAATATGTAAAGAAGATTAAGAAAGTATGCAGAGAAAACTAAGAGCAATAGAAAAATAACTAAGAGAAAAATAGAGAGAATATTAAGAGATAAATAAATAGAAGATGAAGAAAACAATATACCCTTTTATCCTGTTGACGTTACTTTTGTTGGTTTCTTGCAAATCGAAAAAGAACCTGGTAGCAACCTTGCCGCGCCCTGTTTTGAATATCGACTCCGTCTCTACGGATATAACAGATACTACCGGTACCATTGCCGAAATGTTCACCCCCGACCATTCGCAACTCAAAGACTTGGACGTCTCAAAAAACAAGAAACGTAAACCTAAGAAACAAGAAACCCTTGCCGACGACAAACACTCTGACTGGGTGCTTCGTGGCACAAAGATAACCTCTTCGGCAGTCAAACTCTCTTCTGCCTATGCGGGCATAGACCGTGTCGTGAACTACGACTTTACCCACCGTGACGTTCCCGAAGCATTCGAGGGTTTCCGCATCGCTTTCATTTCCGATTTGCACTATAAGAGCTTATTCAAAGAACAAGGCTTGAACAGCCTTGTCAATCTCTTGATTGCTCAAAAGGCGGACGTTCTCTTGATGGGCGGTGATTACCAGGAAGGCTGCGAATACGTAGAACCTCTATTTGCCGCACTTTCGCGCGTAAAGACACCGATGGGAACTTATGGAGTGATGGGGAATAACGACTATGAACGCTGCCACGACGATATTGTACGCACGATGGAACATTACGGAATGCGTGTGCTGGAACATAAAGTGGATACACTTCGCAAAGACGGCCAGCAGATTCTTATCGCCGGAGTGCGCAACCCTTTCGACCTTGCCCGCAATGGCGTGTCACCGTCTTTGGCACTTTCTCCCAAAGACTTCGTAATCCTGCTCGTGCACACACCGGATTATATAGAAGACGTTTCGATAGCCAACACCGACCTCGCCTTGGCGGGACATACACATGGCGGACAAGTCCGTATATTTGGAGTTGCTCCGATACTGCCCTCACATTACGGCAATCGTTTCGTGACCGGACTGGCTTATAACTCGGCAAAGATTCCCTTAATTGTCACCAATGGTATCGGCACCTCACAAATGCCAATCCGTATCGGTGCTCCGGCAGAAATAATAATGATAACGCTCCACCGGCTGACGGAGTAAGTACACTTTCTTGCATCACTTTCTGTAGAATCTCACACTTTTCTGCACGACTTTTTGCATGTTTACTACACTTTTCTGCACCACTTTGTGTGAGTTTTCCTTATATTCATTCAGGATTGGATGACAAATTCCCCGTTATATTCCGTCGGGTATGTGCTTTAAGTATTTCGCAAGGCTTTTATAGCTTCCCAAACCTTCGGATGCAGAAAATATCGGATATCCTTTCCTGCGTCCAAGGCCTTACGGATAAACGTAGAACTGATTTCGAACACAGGGGAGTGAACGAGACGTACCGTTTCCGGCAATTCCTCTTCATTCACGGGAAAGCCCGGGCGGGGGTAAATGATGATTTGGTTCTCCTTGATGATACGTTCCGACTGATACCAACGGTCGAAGCGTGTCCAATTATCCGAACCGATAATAAAATGAAACTCACGTTCGGGATAGGCTTCGCGCAACTTCTCCAATGTGTGTACGCTGTAAGAAGGGCGTGGCAGATGACATTCAAAATCCGAGACTTGAAAGCGAGGATAATCACTGATAGATAACCCGACTAATTGAAGACGAAGCTCGTCACTCCATAACTCAGCCTGCGTTTTTAAAGGATTTTGCGGGCTGACCATAAACCAAATTTCGTCCAATCCCTCGTACTCACAAAGATAATTGGCTAAAGCGAGATGCCCGATATGAATCGGATTGAATGACCCGCTAAAGATTCCGGTTTTTGGCTTGCTGACTTTTTCCGCCATCCCTCTACTTCGTTATTTTTCCAAGAACTCCCTGATAACTTTCAAAGCTTCCACCTTAGCTATTTCCAGATTATCATTCACGATGACACAATCAAACTGCGGAGCAAAACCTAATTCATACTCCGCCTTCGCAATGCGGCTTTCAATCACCTCAGGCGCATCCGTTCCGCGACCTTCCAACCGGCAGCGCAGTTCCTCTACCGAAGGCGGCTGTACGAACACCGACAAAGCCCGGTCGCCATAAAACTTCTTGATATTGCACCCGCCTACCACATCGACGTCGAATACCACATTCTGTCCGGCTTCCAGTTGCTTCTCCACTTGTGCTTTCAGCGTGCCGTAATAGCGGTCTTTGTATACTTCTTCGTATTCAAGAAATTCATTGTTCTCTATGCGGCAGCGAAACTCTTCGGGAGTAAGAAAGAAATATTCAATCCCGTGCTGCTCTGTTCCACGCGGCGGACGACTGGTGGCAGAGATAGAAAACGCAAGATTCAAGTTCTGCGTCAGCAGATAATTGATGATAGTAGATTTGCCTGACCCTGACGGAGCAGAGAAAATAATTAATTTGCCTGTCATTAGTGAAATGATTTGAATTACACTCAAGATTTAAATAATGTTCAAGACTTAAATAACGTTCAAGACTTGAATTACATAACGTTCAACACCTGCTCCTTAATCTGTTCCAACTCATCCTTCATCTGAACGACGATTTTCTGCATCTCTGCGTGATTGGACTTGCTGCCCAGCGTATTGATTTCACGCCCCATCTCCTGAGCGATAAATCCGAGTTTCTTGCCCTGTCCGTTACCACTTTCCATCGTACTGATAAAATATTTCAGATGATTGCCCAAGCGTTGCTTCTCTTCGTTCACGTCTAGCTTCTCGATATAATAAATCAACTCCTGTTCCAGGCGGTTCTTGTCGTAATCCACGCTCAAAGTCTTTTCAAGAGCATCCGTGATACGTTCTTTCACCTTCTCCACACGTTCCTTCTCGTACGGAGTGATTTTTTCGAGCAAGCTGTTGATATTCGCAATCTTCTCACGGAATTTCTTTTCCAGTGCGGCACCTTCCTGCTTGCGGAAATCCATCAGATGGCCGACCGCTTCGAGCACAGTGGCATGAACCGTATTCCATTCCTCTACCGAAAGTTCCTGAATTTCCGTTTTCGACATCACGTCCGGCATGCGGAGCAATACCTGAAGCCAGTCTCCCGGTTCCGGACGAGGAATACCCAGTTCGTTGCAGATTGAATCCAGTTGAAGATAGTAATTTTCAAGAATTGCTTTATTGACGGGGATAGCGTCCGCACCCTCTTTCTTCTCAATCCACAGGCTGAAGTCAACCTTTCCACGTTCCAGCACTTTCGAAATCTCGTTGCGGATTTCAATCTCTTTTTCACGGTAAGCCGGAGCAATACGGGTGGACAAGTCCATCGCTTTGCTGTTGAGCGACTTGATTTCTACATTTATTTTTTTATCGGGGAGTTCGGCCGTAGCTTTGCCGTATCCTGTCATAGACTGTATCATAAACTTAAAGTTTTGTGCAAAAGTACACGAATATTTTAAGAATTGGAAATAATCACGTAAATTTGCGACAATTTAATAAGTTGATTTTTATGTCGTGTATACTGAATATTGAAACCTCTACCTCTGTTTGCTCGGTAGCGGTCAGTCAAGACGGACAGACGATTTTTGTGAAAGAAGACTTGAAAGGCCCTTCACACGCCGTGTCTCTGGGAGTATTTGTAGATGAAGCGTTGTCGTTCATTGACAGTCATGCCATCCCGTTGGATGCGGTCGCGGTGAGTTGCGGCCCGGGTTCTTATACAGGGCTTCGGATAGGAGTTTCGATGGCGAAAGGAGTTTGTTACGGACGCAATGTCCCCTTGATAGGAGTACAGACGCTCGAAGTATTGAGTGTCCCCGTATTGTTGTATCACGACCTGCCCGAAGACGCGTTGCTCTGCCCGATGATAGATGCACGCCGCATGGAAGTCTATGCAGCCATCTACGACCGGGGCTTGAACGTGAAACGTGCCATCGCCGCCGACATCGTGGACGAAACGTCCTATCTGGAATATCTCGACCGCCATCCGGTCTACTTCTACGGCAACGGAGCTGCCAAATGCCGCGAAAAGCTAACGCATCCCAACGCGCATTTCATCGACGACATCCACCCGCTGGCAAAAATGATGTTCCCCCTGGCAGAGAAGGCAATAGCCAACGAAGACTATAAAGACGTAGCTTATTTCGAACCTTTCTACCTGAAAGAATTCGTAGCTTCCATGCCTAAAAAACTTTTATAAGACTTGCTTGTTATGAATTATCCATCATCTATTGTAGAATTATCCATTAAAGATATGCAATATAACACTCAACAGAAAAGAATGCCGCTTCCTGAATACGGACGCAGTATCCAGAACATGGTCGATTATGCATTGACTATCCAGGACCGTGCAGAACGTCAGCGTTGTGCCAACACTATCATCAACATCATGGGAAATATGTTCCCTCATCTGCGTGATGTGCCCGATTTCAAGCATAAACTGTGGGACCACCTCGCCATCATGTCCGGCTTCGAACTGGATATCGACTATCCTTATGAAATTATCCGTGAAGATAACCTGGTGACACGTCCCGACCACATTCCTTATTACACTTCCCGTATGCGTTACCGTCACTACGGACGCACATTGGAAATCCTGATAAAGAAAGCCATCGAATTTCCCGAAGGAAACGAAAAGAGAAACCTCGTAGCCCTCATCTGCAACCACATGAAGAAGGACTACATGGCATGGAACAAGGATACGGTAGACGACAAGAAGATTGCCGAAGACCTCTACGAGCTTTCCGACGGCAAACTTCAGATGACGGATGATATCGTCCGCCTGATGGCAGAACGTTTGAACCAGAACTATCGTCCGAAGACGAACTATACCAATAACCGTCAGAACACTAAGAGAAGATATTAGAAAAAAGTATTAGGGATTAAGTAAATACCTGATATTTAATGCCTTCTATTTTGATACATGACGCTAATACTTAATACTTAAAACTAAATATCAATGGCTTCATTTGTAATTGAAGGGGGACATCGGCTCTGCGGGGAAATTCATCCGCAAGGTGCCAAAAACGAAGTTTTGCAGATAATCTGTGCCACGTTGCTGACCGGTGAGGAAGTGACGGTGAACAATATACCTGACATTTTGGATGTCAACAACCTGATACAGCTCCTGCGCGAGATGGGTGTCACAGTTGCAAAAAAAAGCATTGACTCTTATAGCTTTAAGGCTGAAAACGTAGACCTCGCTTATCTCGAAAGCGACGAATTTCTGAAGAAATGCTCCAGTCTGCGTGGGTCTGTGATGCTAATCGGGCCGATGGTTGCACGCTTCGGCAAAGCATTGATATCCAAACCGGGGGGAGACAAAATCGGTCGCCGTCGTCTGGATACTCACTTTGTCGGCATTCAAGCTCTGGGCGCGGATTTCCGCTACGACGAGGAACGTGGAATCTACGAAATCACCGCCGACAAACTTCGCGGTAACTATATGTTGCTCGACGAAGCATCCGTCACCGGAACCGCCAATATCGTGATGGCCGCCGTGCTTGCCAAAGGTACTACCACCATCTATAACGCTGCCTGCGAACCGTACTTGCAACAGCTCTGCCGCCTGCTCAACCGCATGGGAGCCAAAATCAGCGGCATCGCATCCAACCTGCTCACCATCGAAGGCGTGGAAGCACTGCATGGCGCACAACACACCGTTCTGCCCGATATGATTGAAGTCGGCAGTTTCATCGGCATGGCCGCCATGACAAAAAGCGAAATAACCATAAAGAATGTCTCTTACGAAAACCTGGGCATCATCCCCGAGAACTTCCGCCGCCTGGGCATCAAGCTCGAACAAAGAGGGGACGACATTTACGTTCCCGCACAAGAGACATACGAGATAGAATCCTTTATCGACGGCTCCATCATGACCATAGCCGACGCCACCTGGCCGGGACTGACCCCCGACTTGCTGAGTGTGATGCTCGTAGTAGCCACCCAAGCCAAAGGAAGCGTACTCATCCATCAGAAAATGTTTGAAAGCCGTCTCTTCTTTGTGGACAAGCTCATAGACATGGGCGCGCAAATCATTCTCTGTGACCCCCACCGCGCCGTAGTCATCGGTCACAACCACGGCTTCAAGCTGCGCGGTGCCCGCCTGACGTCTCCGGACATACGTGCCGGTATCGCCCTTCTGATTGCCGCCATGAGCGCCGAAGGAACCAGCACCATTAGTAATATTGAACAAATAGACCGCGGCTATCAGGACATCGAAGGACGTCTGAACGCCATCGGAGCCCGAATCACCCGAATATGATAAAGAAAGAAGAAGTATATAAAATAGGATTATTCAACAAACCGCATGGCATCCACGGCGAGTTACAGTTCACCTTCACGGACGACATCTTCGACCGGGTGGACTGCGATTATCTGGTCTGCCTGCTCGACGGCATCTTCGTGCCCTTCTTCATCGAAGAATACCGCTTCCGTTCTGACTCCACCGCCCTGGTGAAACTGGAAGGAATAGATACCGCCGAACGCGCCCGCATGTTCACCAACATAGAAGTCTACTTCCCCGTGAAGCACGCTGAAGAAGCCGAAGACGGCGAATTGTCCTGGAACTTCTTTATCGGTTTCCGCATGGAAGACATCCACCACGGGCCTTTGGGCGAAGTGGTCGATGTAGATACAACCACCGTCAATACCCTCTTCATAGTCGAAAAAGACGATGAAGAATTATTAGTTCCCGCCCAGGAAGAATTTATCTTAGGCATAGACCAGGAACAAAAACTCATCACCGTAGAGCTTCCCGAAGGGTTGTTGAACCTGGATGAACTGGAGAATGGCGATGATGACGAATAAACGATGCGTAGTTCATCAACCCGAAATAGTAAGTAGTAAATCGTAAAATAGTAAATACCCGAGATGCCAAAGAAAAGACGAAGTAAAGCTTTCTGGAAAAATTTCAAGTTCAAGTATAAACTGACGATTGTCAATGAGAATACGCTTGAAGAGATTGTAGGGCTTCGTGTATCCAAACTCAATGGTCTTTCGGTATTACTCTGCGTGCTGGCAGTGCTTTTTCTGATTGCTGCCTGCATCATTACCTTTACTCCTTTGCGTAACTACCTTCCGGGCTACATGAATAGTGAAGTCCGTTCCCAAATCGTAGGCAACGCCCTGCGTGTGGACTCTCTGCAAGCGGTTCTCAACCGACAGAACCTCTACATCATGAATATCCAGGATATTTTCAGCGGTAAAGTCCCTATTGACAGCGTGCAGACGCTCGACTCATTGACCGCCGTTCGCGAAGACACATTGATGGAACGTACCAAGCGCGAAGAAGAATTCCGCCGGCAGTACGAGGAAAACGAGAAATACAATCTGACATCCATCACTTCCCAACCGGACGTAACGGGACTCATCCTTTACCGTCCCACCCGTGGAATGGTTTCCGGCCACTTCAACGCAGAAAAGAAACATTTCGGCACGGACATTGCCGCCAACCCCAACGAGAGTGTGCTGGCTACGATGGACGGAACCGTTATCCTCAGCACATACACCGCCGAAACAGGTTATCTGATTGGCGTACAGCATAATCAGGATTTAATCTCGATTTATAAACACTGCGGTTCCCTGCTCAAAAAAGAAGGAGAACGTGTGAAGGGTGGTGAAGCCATCGCCCTGGTAGGAAACAGCGGAACCCTTAGCACAGGCCCGCACCTGCATTTCGAACTTTGGTACAAAGGTCATCCGGTGAACCCGGAAAAATATATCGTTTTCTGATACCCGTCCGGACAATGAAAACAATTATCAAGAGTGAAAGAGCATTTAGATAAAAATGAATATAGAAAAGAATAAAAAGAAGAAACAAATAGCCATCCTGGGCTCCACAGGCTCTATCGGTACACAGGCTTTGCAGGTTATCGAGGAACATCCCGACCTGTACGAAGCCTATGCACTGACAGCCAACAACCGCGTGGAACTACTGATTGCTCAGGCGCGAAAGTTCCAACCGGAAGTAGTCGTGATAGCCAACGAGGAAAAATATTCCGAACTGAAAGAAGCATTGAGCGACCTGCCCATCAAGGTATATGCAGGAACCGACGCCATCTGTCAGATTGTGGAAGCCGGCCCCATCGACATGGTACTGACAGCCATGGTTGGTTACGCCGGACTGAAACCGACTATTAACGCCATCCGTGCCAAGAAAGCTATCGCGCTGGCAAACAAAGAAACGCTCGTCGTAGCCGGCGAACTGATTAATCAATTAGCGCAGCAATACCGCACACCGATTTTGCCCGTAGATTCCGAACACTCGGCAGTTTTCCAGTGTTTGGCAGGAGAAGTAGGCAACCCGATAGAGAAAGTAATACTCACCGCTTCAGGCGGCCCTTTCCGCACCTGTACCCTGGAACAACTGAAATCTGTAACCAAAGCGCAAGCCCTGAAGCATCCCAACTGGGAGATGGGAGCGAAGATAACCATCGACTCCGCATCCATGATGAATAAAGGCTTTGAGGTGATAGAAGCCAAATGGCTGTTTGGCGTCCAGCCCAGCCAGATTGAAGTAGTGGTACATCCACAATCCGTCATCCACTCGATGGTGCAGTTTGAGGATGGCGCGGTGAAAGCACAACTAGGCATGCCCGATATGCGCCTGCCCATCCAGTACGCTTTTTCTTATCCCGACCGTGTCAGCTCCACTTTCGACCGTCTCGACTTTGCCAAGTGCACCAACCTGACGTTCGAGCAACCGGATACAAAACGATTCCGCAACCTCGCCCTGGCCTATGAAGCCATGTATCGGGGTGGCAATATGCCTTGTATCGTCAATGCCGCCAACGAAGTGGTGGTAGCCTCTTTCCTCAAAGACGGTATCAGCTTCCTCGGCATGAGCCACGTGATAGAAAAGACAATGGAACAAGCTATGTTTATAGCCAACCCCACATACGACGACTATGTAGCCACCGACGCAGAAGCACGGAGAATCGCTTCCGAACTGGTGAGTCGGCAAAGTCTCTGAGCAATGATTAGTAATTTGTAAATAGTAAAATAGTAAATAATAGACATGGAAACATTTTTGATTCGTGCCCTGCAATTGATAATGAGCCTTTCGCTGCTCGTCATCATTCATGAAGGCGGGCATTTTCTCTTTGCCCGTTTGTTTAAGGTACGCGTAGAAAAATTCTGCTTATTCTTTGACCCTTGGTTCACCCTATTTAAGTTCAAACCGAAGAAAAGTGATACAGAATATGCCGTAGGCTGGCTGCCACTAGGCGGCTACGTAAAGATAGCCGGTATGATTGACGAGTCGATGGATACCGAACAGATGAAACAACCCGAACAACCGTGGGAGTTCCGCTCCAAACCGGCGTGGCAACGCCTGCTAATCATGGTAGGCGGCGTACTGTTCAACTTCCTGCTGGCGCTGTTCATCTACTCGATGATTCTTTTCGCCTGGGGCGACCAATATATAAAGGTACAGGAAGCCCCTCTCGGTATGGACTTCAACGAGACAGCCAAGGCAGTCGGCTTCCAGGACGGTGACATATTGCTCTCTGCCGACGGCGTTCCTTTCGAACGTTATGACGGCGATATGCTAAGCCAAATAGCCGATGCCCGCGAAGTAAGCGTTCTCCGCAACGGCGCGAAAGCATCCGTTTATATTCCCGAAGACCTGATGCAACGCCTTTTGGCAGACAGCGTCCGCTTCGCGTCCTACCGTTTCCCGTATGTTGTAGACAGCGTAATGGTAAACTCTCCTGCCGCACAAGCTGGCATCTTGCCGGGAGACAGCATCATCGCCCTGAACGGAACACCGATTTCTTTCTCCGACTTCAAGCAAACGATGGCGGAACGTAAGAAAAACGAAGCAACTATGCTCAAAGACAGCATCGACCCACGTCTCATCAGCCTGACCTATGTACGTGGCGGCGCAACGGACACCTTGACTATGCGTGTCGACTCTGCCTACATGATGGGAGTTACCGCCTGCCTGGTGACAGACCGCTTGCTGCCAATGGTGAAGAAACAATATGCTTTCCTCGAATCCTTCCCCGCAGGCGTTTCCCTCGGCGTGAAGACTTTGAAAGGCTACGTCGGCAACATGAAATATCTCTTCTCCAAAGAAGGAGCCAAACAACTGGGCGGCTTCGGAACTATCGGAAGCATCTTCCCCGCAACATGGGACTGGCATCAGTTCTGGTACATGACAGCCTTCCTTTCTATTATCCTGGCTTTCATGAACATTCTGCCTATCCCTGCCTTGGACGGCGGTCACGTGCTCTTCCTCTTCTACGAGATGATAGCCCGTCGCAAACCGAGCGACAAATTCATGGAATATGCCCAGATGACCGGTATGGTTTTACTTTTCGGTCTATTGATTTGGGCAAACTTCAATGATATATTGAGGTTCTTCTTCTAACTTCCGGCACTGTGTGCTAGTTGTTGGAATAGAAACGGCGTATTAACACAATGTTAGTACGCCGTTTTTGTATCCAAGAAATGCCCCGGTCTGCCTGTGAGAAAGGGCGTTTCCTCGGTTTGTCCGTATATCCGGTCAGAAATGATAGTTAAATCATTAACAGTTTCTTCTCCCGTTCCAAATCCGTCTCGTCCAGCTTTGGCGAAGGCACAGTGCAAGTCTTGATATAGTCCCCTTCCTGGCAAGTATAATTGTAATATGCTTCCAGTTCCGGTGTCAACTCCGCCTTCGGAACCAGTCTCCCTTCCATCTTCAGAAACTCATTCATATCTATGCTGTCCGACTGCTTCACCATCACAATACGCCGTGCAATCGGGTTGTGATTATAGTCCAGACACAGATAAAGCCCTTTCAGCATATTGGGAAATTCATAATGCGGCAGTTGCAGGTAAATAGTCACCAGGGCGAACTGCGGCAAATCCCGCTCGTTAAACATCAGATACGAATTCTGATGGTTGCTGATAATCCCGCTTCCCCAGTGCATAGACTTGTACGCATTAATCACGCCCACCTTCACATATTCACTGTTTTCCGAAGCGCAAATCATATAAGGCTCGATTTTCAGACTGTCCGTAGAAGAAGACAGGCTGTAACTAAGATAAATCCCGCTGTAATTAAAAACGTCCCGCACGGATTCCTTCATCTCCTTTCCCAACAGTTTGATGAATGAGTTCCCGCTCTCCGCTTCACTCTGCTGCTCCGGTTCCATCTCCTGAAGCAGCAGTTTTATCGAAGCTATATTATTTAACAGGCGCTTCTTCGAGACATTGTTCACCAAAGCCAGCGAGTCGTCCAACGCTTCGTCCGGCGTGCGCGTCCTCAGTAAGTCGATATAGGCAGGAAGCACGCTGGAGTACAGGGCAGACAAAACACTCGGCGCCATATCAATCCGGTCGGCGATTTCTTTCATCTTCACGCCGTTGTTTCTCAGATACTCAATTCTTTTATAAATCTCTGTCAGTTCGTCCATGATTTTGAGTTGGCTAATTTGATTCCGTTGCAAAGGAATGACTAAAGTATTATGATTCTGTTGCATGAATATTACATTAATATTTCAGTACATTCAAAAGCCGATATACACGATATGATTCATCAAAATTCATTTTTTCACTCGTCCCGACGCCCTAATTTTGCACCGGAAACAAAAAAATAGAATTATGAATTTCAAAGAAAAACTGTCGCCTTCGGCTCAAAAGAAACTTTCCGATTTACTGTTTATTCTCTATGCGGGCGGAACGGCACTGCTGTCTTACTCATTGGTCTACGCGCTTCGCAAACCTTTCACGGCTGCTACTTTCGACGGCATGGAACTGTTCGGTATGGACTATAAGATAGCGACCAGCATCATCCAAATCTTCGGATATATGGTGTCCAAGTTTATTGGAATCAAACTTATTTCTGAACTGAAGAGAGAAGGCCGCCTGAAATTCATTCTTGTTTCTATTGTGGTTGCCGAACTCTCTTTGGTTCTCTTCGGATGCCTGCCCCGTCCGTTCAATGTGATGGCGTTGTTCTTCAACGGGCTTTCGCTGGGCTGTATGTGGGGTGTCATTTTCAGCTTCCTCGAAGGACGGCGGGTGACGGACTTGCTCGCTTCTCTCTTCGGGCTCAGTATTGCGGTCAGTAGCGGCACTGCCAAGTCTATCGGGCTTTTCGTAGTCGATACCTTACACGTCAGTGAATTTTGGATGCCTGCACTGATTGGGGCAGTCGCACTTCCCCTGCTCGCAGGACTCGGCTATGTCCTCGACCATCTTCCCAAGCCGACCGCCGAAGACAAGGCATTGCGTGTGGAACGTGTCACCCTCGACAAGCAGCAACGCTGGGAACTTTTCCGCAACTTCGCCCCCATATTAACACTGCTTTTCTTCGCCAACCTCTTCCTCACTGTCCTGCAAGACGTAAAAGAAGATTTCCTGGTGAAAATCATAGACGTGAATGCCGCAGGGCTTTCTTCATGGGTGTTTGCCAAAGTAGACGGTGTGGTCACTCTGATTATATTAGCGGTATTCGCCACATTGGCGCTAGTGAAAAGCCATATAAAAGTGTTGTCCGTCCTGCTGACCCTTGTCATCGCCGGAGCAATCACTCTCAGCTTTGTGGCTTTCAATTATCATAGCCTTCAATTATCCCCATTATTGTGGTTGTTTATCCAAAGCCTGTGTCTGTATTTTTCGTACCTCAGTTTTCAGACAATTTTCTTCGACCGCTTTATCGCCTGTTTCCGTATCAAGGGAAATGTCGGTTTTTTTATAGCAATGGTGGACTCTATCGGCTATACGGGCACTGTTCTCGTGTTAGTCTTCAAAGAGTGTTTCAACCCCGATTTGGACTGGCTGGAATTTTATAATACGATGGCGGGAACAGTGGGTATTGTCTGTTGCACGGCATTCACTATCTCTATGTTCTACCTGATGCAACGGTACAAAAAAGGAAAACAGAAAGAGATGCGTGCCGGCGAATCCTGTCCGCTTCCTTCTCTCGCTTCCTACTGACATAACAATGAACTAATAATTATATAGAAACAAGAATGAAAAAGATTGAATGTATTATCATGGACTGGGCTGGTACAGCCGTAGATTACGGATGCTTTGCTCCCGTAGCCGCTTTTATCGAAGCCTTTGCAGAAAAAGGACTGGCGATTGATGTCGTGCAGACCCGTCGACCGATGGGTTTGCCTAAAATCCAGCATATCCGCGAACTGCTCTCCATGCCCGAAGTGAACGCTCAGTTCACCGCCCGCTATCAGCGTGCATGGACGGAAGAAGATGTCGTAGAGTTGAACCGCCTGTTCGAAAAGCATCTCTTTGCTTCTCTCGAAAATTATACAGACCCAATCCCCGGCGTAATCCCCACCTTGGAGAAACTGCGTGCCGAAGGTCTTAAAATCGGCTCTACTACGGGTTATACCCGCGAAATGATGGAAGTTGTTCTTCCCGCCGCACAGGCAAAAGGCTACCGTGTGGACTACTGTGCCACTCCGAACCTGCTCCCTGCCGGACGTCCTGCTCCTTACATGATTTTCGAGAACTTGATAAAACTGTCTGTCCCCAGTCTTGACGCGGTAGTGAAAATAGGCGATACGATAGCAGATATCAAAGAAGGAGTGAACGCGAAAGTTTGCAGTGTAGGCGTTGTCCTCGGCAGTAACGAAATGGCGCTTACCGAAGAAGAATCCAAAGCCATGTCCGCCGCCGAACTGGAAGCCCGCATCGCAGAGGTCAGCGAACGTATGCTTGCCGCAGGCGCTTCTTACGTGATACGCAGCATTGAAGAGCTTCCCGCATTGATTGAAACGCTTAATGCTGGGAAATGACATTCCTTTATATAATCGCCTATATAAGTGCTTATATAGCTTTTATATAACCTCTTTATATATAACTTCTGAAAATTAATATCCATTTTAAAAGAATACATGATTATGAAACCATATTTATTATTAACTCCCGGCCCCCTCACCACCTCAGAAACCGTAAAAGAAGCCATGATGACCGACTGGTGCACATGGGACGAAGACTATAACCTCGGCATCGTTCAGGAACTTCGCAAAGACCTGGTAGGCATCGCCACTAAAAACACAGAAGAATACACCTCTGTCCTTCTGCAAGGAAGCGGCACATACTGCGTAGAAGCCGTTCTGGGCGCAACCATCACCCCGAAAGACAAACTTTTGATTTGTAGCAACGGAGCCTACGGCGACCGCATGGGCAATATCGCCGAATATTATCACCTCGACTATGATATGCTCGCCTTTGAAGAAACAGAGCAAGTATCCGTAGAATACGTTGACGACTACTTGAGCAACAATTCCGATGTCACCCACGTTGCCTTTGTGCATTGTGAAACCACTACCGGGATTCTGAACCCCATCAAAGAACTCGCTCACATCGTCAAAATGCATGGCAAAAAACTGATAGTTGACTGTATGAGCAGCTTCGGCGGCATCCCCCTGGACGTGAACGAACTTGGCATCGACTTTTTGATTAGTAGCTCTAACAAATGTATCCAAGGCGTGCCGGGCTTCGGATTTATCATCGCTCGCCGTTCGGAACTGATGCGTTGCAAAGGCGTTGCCCGTTCTCTTTCCCTGGACATCTACGACCAATGGGAAACGATGGAAAAAGGGCATGGCAAATGGCGTTTCACTTCGCCTACTCACGTTGTCCGTGCTTTCAAACAGGCATTGACGGAACTGCTCGAAGAGGGTGGAGTAGAAGCGCGTAGCCGCCGTTATTGCGAAAATCACCGCGTACTGGTAGAAGGTATGCGTTCCCTCGGATTCGAGACGTTGCTCGAAGATGGCATCCAATCGCCCATCATAACTTCTTTCCTCTATCCGCATAAAGAATTTGACTTCAGGGCTTTCTATTATGCATTGAAGAGCAAAGGATTCGTTATCTATCCGGGAAAGATTTCGAAGGCAGATACCTTCCGCATTGGAAATATCGGCGATGTGCATCCCGAAGATTTCCGTCGCCTGGTAGAGGTAATCCGTGAAACGGAATATTAAAAAGCTGAGATGGAATAGAAAGCTGACTGAATGAAACAGAATCAAATGAAACAAATCAAATGAAGTTGATTGAAAGGAATTGATAGAATAAAGTCAGTTGAATGAAGTCAGTTGAATGAAACAGATGGAATAAAGCAGATGGAATGAAGTAAATTGAATGAAGTAAATTGAATAAAATAGACGGAATAAAGTAATTCCCCTGTCAAATAATAATGTGTAGTATGTTTTTAAGCCCTGAAAGATAAGGAATACGAGTTACTCCAGTCTTTCGGGGCTTCCTCTTTATTTACTTTTGAGCGTAGAAGGCTGTGACAACCTCAAGCTGCTGACAATAGCCGCCACAACTGCAAACCCGCTTCCCACCATCAGACAGACAGCCGTACTCCGGTCGTGCGTGACAAAACTGAAAAGCAAAGCCACCAACGTCGTTCCCGTAGTCTGCCCCAAGAGACGTGCCATCCCTAACATTCCGCTTGCTCCGCCCGAACGTTGTGTCGGGGCTGACGAGATAATTGTACTGTTATTCGGTGTTTGAAACAACCCGAATCCCGCCCCGCATAACATCAACCTCAGAATAATACTAATATCGGACGACTCGGCAGTCAAGCTCGAAAGCGAGAAAAGCCCGACGGCAAACAGCACCATTCCGATACTGCCTAATATCCCCGGATGGATACGCTCGACGAGATACCCCGCCAGCGGTGCCGTGACAAGCGTAGCCAACGGCCACGGAGTAAGCAGTAACCCGGTCATCACCTCACTGTGCCCCAACGTATTCTGAAGGAAAAACGGCAGAGACACCATCGCCGACATTTGCGCAATAAACGAACAAATAGAAGTCAGAATAGACAACCGGAAAATCGGTATCCGCAGCAAGTCGAGCGGCAGGAGCGGAGTTGTCTGAGTCAATTGCCGGCGTACATAGTACGTCCCGACTACCGCCAACACCACCAACTGAACGACAAGAAAATCCATCTTCTCATGATGCGCGAATCCGTCCAATGTATAAATCAGTAACCCGAAAGTTATCGCATTCGCTATGGCACTAATATAGTCGAATTTCCGTTTCGACAATTCTTCCTGCTTTGGTAAATGCTTGATACCCAAAACTAATGCCGTGATTCCTAACGGAACGTTAATGGCAAACAACCAATGCCAACTGGCAATGGAAAGAATACCACTAGCCACGGAAGGCCCGGCTGCCGCCGATATGGCCACCACCATCGCATTAATCCCCATCCCCCGTCCAATCTGGCTTTTCGGATAGATATACCTCAACTGCGCCGTATTCACACTCGTAATGGCAGAAGCGCTGAACCCTTGGAAAATACGTGCCACCGTCAGCGTCCAAAACGAATCGGACAGCGCGCAAATCAGCGAAGTGATACAAAACAACCCGATGCCCGAAAGAAAGACTTTCCGATAACCTATTATTTCGCCCAAAGCGGAAAAGGACAACAGAGAAATGACAATTGCCAACTGATACCCATTGATAATCCACGTAGTCACGGCAGGCGTCGTTCCGAAGTCGTGCGAAAGCGTAGGCAATACGATATTAACTATATTGATGTCCAGCACCGACATGCAAAGAGCGAATCCGACGGATACCACCGCCCAAATTCGTTTGGGCATCGGCAATCCGTCGGATTCGTCAGATATATGAGCAGTATTTATTGTTTGTACCATAAAAACTTATTCTTGTAGAATTTTCCTTCTTGTGAATTTTTTCTTTTTATAGAATTTATATTTTCTTGCAGAACTATCTTCTTTCTGTAAAAGTAAACAAAACAATCGTACAGGTGTTTTTGTTTCCTTTGAAAAATAAGTTTTTTTAGTGCTGGGGGATATCCTTACCTCAGCTCAGATTTACCTCAACTTCGGAATTACTTTAATTTCAGAATCCGCTGATTGCTGCTGCCACGAAATTCCAGATAAGGAGAAAAGAGCGACTGCTCGAAACGTCCGTCCACCAACACATCAATGTAAGGAAGAACAGCCTTCAACCGCGGTTCCGCCTGAATCTCCTCATACGTATAACCGGTGTAGCACCACACGTTCATCCCCGTCTCTTCTTTCACCCGCTTGGCGAGCAACAGAAACGCTTCCGGATGAAAAAAAGGGTCCCCACCGGAGAAAGTCACCCCATCCAGCAACGGATTCGCCTGAATCTCCCTAATGATAGATGAAACCTTCTCTTCCGTCAACGGTTCCCCCGCCTTCGGATTCCAACTTTCCGGGTTGTGGCAACCGTGGCAGTGATGAGAGCATCCGGCAAGGTAAATAGAATACCGAATACCTGCACCGTCCACTATCGTTTCGGGATAAGTCCCTAATAAGTTGAGAGTTGAGAGTTGAGAGTTGAGAGTTGTCATTGCAAATTAGAATAAGAAACTATAAATTAAAAAAGAGAAGGAAGAGTTGAAGCTCGAAATAGGGTACCATCATCTCTGATTCTACCTTAACTCTCAACTCTCCCTTCTCCACTCTCAACTTCTACAAGTGCTTTACGCGGTCTTTCTCTTCTGCCCGTTTGGCAGAGTTCCAAGAGCTCAGGTCGCCCGTCAGATAACCGGTGATGCGGCGCATACGGAGAATGCTTTCACTTTGGCAGACAGGGCATTTGTCGAAAATCACCCCTTTGTAACCGCAGTTGTGACAAGTATCTACCGGATGGTTGATAGAGCCGTAGCCGATTCCCTCGTCATGCATCACTTTCACGATTTTGGCGATGGCACGCACATTCTTCTGCGCTTCCCCGTCCAGTTCCACATACGTGATATGTCCGCCACGGGTGATGGCGTGGAAAGGAGCTTCCCGCTTGATTTTCTCGACGATGCTGATAGGCTCTTTCACGTCTACGTGGAATGAGTTCACATAATAATCACGGTCTGTCACTCCGGGGATTTTTCCATATTTCCGGCGGTCCATCTTCGTGAAACGTCCAGAAAGTCCCTCGGCAGGAGTAGCCAGTACCGAATAATTCAAGTTATATTTCTCCTTGTATTCGTCCACTACCTTATTCATTTCCATCACGGCTTCATACAGCGTGTCCCATGCCTTCTGGCTGTGACCGTGCCCTTTACCGTAAAGAGCTACCATTGCATTGTGTCCGCCGATAAACCCGATACCCAACGTACCGCTGCGCAATACATCGCCTACCTGCTCGTTCGGATTCAGCTCTGCACCGCCTTTCCACACGTTGTTTGCCATCATGAATGGGAACTGGCGTGCCAGTGCCGTGCGTTGGTATTGGTAACGTTCGTAAAGCTGGTCGGCTACCAAAGCAGCCATATTGTGTACGGATTCGATGAAAATCTCTTTTGCTTTCTGCTCGATAGCATCCGTGTTGCGTTCGTCTTCTATCAGGTTCTCCGCCTTGATACGGGCTTCGATAGCCAGTCTCGGCATGTTCAGCGTGGTGAAAGAAAGATTACCGCGTCCCAAAGACGATTTTTCTCCCGCCACATTTTCAAACACACGTGTACGGCAGCCCATTGTTGCCAATTCGTAGATATAACGTTTCGGGTCGTCCGCTTTCCATTTCTCGTTCGTGTTGAAAGGCGTATCGAGGAACATGAAGTTCGGGAACAACGCTTTTGCAGTAGTCTGGCAAGCCTTCAGCAACAAGTCAAAGTTCAGAGCTTCGTAACTGTCTTTCATCGCGTCCTCTATATTCTCCGCTTTCATCGCTTTCTCAAAATCCTTTTCCGAGTAAGACACCCCGTCTTTCACCTTGAAAATCTGAATCGGGAATACAGGAACCTCGCCCCGGGTACCCAAGCCCTCGATGGTAGCTTTCAGCAATTCTTCAATCACCATACGGCCTTCGGCAGAAGTGTCCGTACCGTAATTGATAGAACTGAACACCACCTGGTTACCGCCGCGTGAGTGCATAGTGTTCAGGTTGTGGATAAATCCTTCCATCGCCTGGTGTGTGTCCTTGCGGGTCTGCTGGTATGCCTTCTCCGTGATGCGTGCCAGGTGTTCCTTATCTATAATGATTTGCAGGGCTATCAACGCGATGCGCAGCGTTTCGCGTTCCGCTTCGGTAGACTTGATAGACGGCAGATACTCCTTAATCAACGTGCGGATTGCCTTCTCATCCGCCTGACTGCCGTTCTCCATCGCCACATAGAAATTGATGAACGAAGCCAGGTGCTTACGGAAAGACTTAGCCACCCCTTTCGCCATGAAGAAGTCGAAAGCAGGAATCGCTTGTCCGCCGTGCTGCTCGTTCTGGTTGGTCTGGAAAATGATAGTCGCCAACGTTGCGTAGCTCTGAATACTTTGCGGGGTACGGATGCTGCCGTTCTTTGTGCGGAAGCCGCGTTCAAAGAGGTCGTCCATGTCATATTGGATGCAAGTCGTCGTCTTGGTCGGATAATAATCCAAGTCATGGATATGAATGTCGCCCAACTGGTGCGCTTCGGCAAAACGCTTCGGCAACAGATATTTATAAGTATAATCTTTGGTTACTTCAGATGCGAAAGTCATCATCTGTCCGGCAGGGGTGTGACTGCTCATGTTAGCGTTGCTCAGGTTGACGTCGTTCTTGTCAATGGCAACGATACCGTCCATCACGTGCTTCATCTGGGTTTTCTTGTCCCGTTCCGTATTCCGCCATTCGCGATAGATGATGTACTTCTTCGCTACTTCCGGCCGCACCTTCATCAATGCCTTTTCCACTAAATCCTGAATCTCCTCTACGGTAATCGTAGGAGTGGCAAACTGGCTGATTACATTCATCGTGATGTCAGCCACCAACTGCTGTTCATCCTGAATCCCCGTTGCACTGAATGCCTTGCTGATTGCATTCTTAATCTTACTGATAGAGAAATCTTCTCTTTTACCATCACGTTTGATGATACAAATTTCCGCGTAGTTCATAACTTTAACTCCCGAAAGCTTTAATAAATTAATAATTGAAAATTAAAAATTGAAAAATGAAGAAAGAGAATCCAATAATCATGCAGGCGTTTAGTATAACCAGTCTTTATTTTTTTAATTCTCAATTCTCAGTTTTCAATTCTTTCCGGCAGGTCTTCTGACTTATCTCTCCCTCGCAGCGCCTTCCCACACCTACCGGTGCAGTGACATAGTGTGCGGATTCACAGAGAATTACAGCAGCGGGTACTGTCGCCGATTTGCACAGCGTTCCCTCATTGACTAAACCTCTTTTTAGCTCCGAAAACGGGTACAAAGATAGAAGATAATCCAATACCCCGGTTAGCTTTTAACATTAAATTTTGGGAAACTTTTCTTTCTCTCTGATACAGAAAGTTTTCCAAAACGGAAAACTTTTAAGAAAATACTTTTGTGGGAAGTTCTCTATTTTGCTCTTAAGGAAAGGACTAAAAAAACTCTGTTTTTTAGATGGGTGGCTGGTAGGCGATTTTTATTTCGCCACGATAACCTCAATGTCATAACCTATGAACAGTCCGCTTTCTATGACGCCGGTGATTTTCTTCAGCCGTTCTTCGAGGGAATCGTCAATGGAGCTGAAGCGGGTGTCGAGGATGAAGTTTCCGTTTTCTGTAAAGATTGGCCCGTCCTTTCCGTGGGCGGGACGGAGAATGATTTCCGATGCGCCTAAGCGTTGCAGTTCGCTTTCTGCATAAGCCAGTGAATCGGGAAAGATTTCCACGGGAACGGGGAATTTGCTTCCCAGCCGGTCGACCCGTTTGCCGGGGTCGATGATGATGAATGTCTTACGGCTGCTCCGGATGAGCAGTTTCTCTTTGAACATGGCTCCGCCACGACCTTTTATCAGGTTCTGCTGCGGGTCTACTTCGTCCGCTCCGTCGAAAGTCCAGTCGGGACGTTTGTTCCAGAGGGTGGTTTGGGGGATACCTAGCTGTATGCAGGTCATGGAGATTTCTTTGGAAGCGGGGATAACTTCGATATGCAGGTGCTCTTCGCGAATCCGCCGTGCCAGTTCGAACAGTGTCAGGTAGACGGTGGAGCCGGAACCGGCTCCGATGGTTTCCCCGTTTTTGGCTATTGCGGCAATCTCGCGGGCTACGTGTTCTTTCGCTTCACGGTTGATAATGGTGTCCGACCATTGAAGCTGCTTTATCAGATAATTTTCCCAGTCCATAGGTTTGCGTTTTATATTTCTCTAATATATATAACGGTTGAACGGATAGGTTTGTTTATTTGTTAATGTGTTAACTAATTAACGGATTAATGGTCTGATTCGTTAAATAGTTATAGCTTAAGGTGGATTTAATGATGCTCTGTTTGTATGTGTGATTGTATGTGTGTATATTTGTAGCATCAATAAGATAAATATACTGATAATCAAATAATGGCACGTCCGATTCAAAATACTCCTACTATAAAAGGTGAGGATGCTAAAAGATTTAGAAAAGAACTTTTGGAATCTCTTACCAAGAAGCTTACGCCCGAAGAAAAGGCTGCAAAGAAAAAGGAAATCAGAGAGATGGAAAAAAGTTATAATTTGTTAGTATCGATTTCTGGTGGAACATTCTATTGACTTTTGGGAGTTGCTGAAACAGGGAAAAGTAACAGTAACCCACTTAAATACAGATTATGAGTTTAAGTCGTTCAATTGCGGGAATACCGATTTGAACGATTTTTTATTTGCTGATTCGAAAATATACTTAAAGTATCTTCGCTATACGACAACGTTGCTGGAAACTGAAAATCGGATAATAGCTTATTACAGCCTTGCCAATGATTTGTTAAAGATATCAGATCGCCAGGATTTTGCTGATGAGATGGAAGGTTGTAGAGATAAAATTGAGTTTGATTTTTGGGAACGATTTTTAAACCAAAAGATGTATCCAGCAGCAAAAATAGGAAGACTTGCCGTGGATAAAGATTTTCAAGATCAAGGTATTGGTACTTTTCTTATCAGGTCATTAGTACAAAGTTTTATTAGGAAAAACAAGACTGGCTGTCAGTTTATAACTGTAGATGCTATTAATGATAATACTCAACGAACTATAAAATTCTATGAAAATAATGGTTTTAAGTATCTCACAATGAATGACGTGAATAGAGAGTCGAGACAAATGTATAAATCGTTATTGGAGTATATCTAGGAGTAAACAGATTTCTATCTCAAATATTATTTTAGTGGTTAGTTAATTTTTAACCTAACAGCGTTAAATGTTAACGAGTCTCTGTATTCTATTAAACCGTGTTATAAATCATCCTGCTTTGCCCCGAAAATTTGGAGATAAGCCGAAAGTCCGTATCTTTGTACTGTGTTTTTCATAGTATTAGATTTAAGGTTAACAAAGATTGGCTGTCTGGGATAGATAGCCTTTTTTTTGTCCCTACGTTTCGTTACAGAATCAGCCAGATTGCAATGATATGTCCTATGCTCCCGCCCAGGCAGAACAGGTGGAACGTGGCATGCATATAAGGCTTGCGCAATGAGTAGAATACAGCTCCCACAATATAAGAAACTCCACCGCCTATCAGCCACCAGAAAGCGGGAGCGGCTCCTGCCATCTCCAACTGGTCCAGTAAAGGTTTCAAGGCGACCAGTATCGAAGCGCCCATCCCCACATAACAGACCGTTTCGAGATTGCTGTGTTCTTTCAGCTTTTTAAAGCTGAGAATGAAACCGACAACAGCCGACAGCCATACAAAAGAGAAAATCCCCCATCCCCATCCGCCTGCATGCCGTAGTATGAGCAGTGTGAAAGGCGTATAAGTACCTGCAATATGGAGATAGATAGCACCGTGGTCGAACTTGCGGAGCAACTCTTTCACTCTCCCCGGACGACTGCCGTGATACCACGTGGAACTGACATAAGACGAAAGCATCCCTGCCAGATAGACAATGACGCAAGGCACTGCCCATTGCGCTTCGACATTCACGGAAGCCTTTTCTAGCAAGAAATATCCGGCTACGACTCCCAACAGGATGCCTACCCCATGACTGAGCGTATTCGCCCATTCTTCTATATTATTGTATCTTTTGTTTTCCAACGTTCTCTTTTTTTGAAATATTGAGTCGCAAAGATACTTTATTTTCCGTAACGAATTATCCCACTTATTCCTTTTTTAGAATGATTTTGCCACCATATTGCCCTGCCACCAGTTTACGGAAGCCGATGAATGTCTCGTATTCATCGGGAGCATAAATTCCTTTCGGCATGAATAAACGATGAACGATATGTATCTCCTTGTCCTTCACCTCGACACTGGAGTGGAAACTCCCGAATTTGCTCGTCACGTCAATCGGTTTCGGAAGACCTTCGATGGCATATCCTTCCGGTAGGCGGATGCGGATACTGTCCGTGTCCGAATAGCCGTAGTTGATATGGATAGGATACGTGCGCTTCGTGACGGAAGGGACGCTGAATCCCTTTCTGAAAATGTTGGCGGGGACGAACAGGCGGTTTCCCGTCTTATGTCCGTATTGGTTGCTGTTGACGGAATAGTCGAAGGTGATGGACGGGGCTGTCTCTTTGCACTCCTTTATTTGAAGGTTCAGAATATCAGCTTGAGACAGGTTGATGTCCGCACGGATGCGGTCTTTCTGCTTGTTGGGCTGAAGGTACACGATGCCCGCTTCGTCTTCGTATTGGAACAGGCGGGACACTTCGTTGACCGATATTTTCGCTTCCGCCGTGGGGGAGAGGGTGACGTCGGCGACGATGCATTGCGTATTCAGCGAATCGGGATAAGTGGGCAGACGGTGTATCCTGCCGCCTTCCGGTTCTATCAATAGGGCGTCGTGTCCGGCAATGCTCTGATGGACGTAGCCGAAAGGAAGCTGCGGATTGGTACATTCCAGCCAGAGCGTATCCTGCGGAAGCGGGACTTGCAGAATGACATGGTTCATCTGGTTGGCGCTCGAATAGTCGGGGAGCAGCCGTTCGTTGGTGGTGCTGATGACTGTATAAGTAGAGGGAATACCCAGCTCTTTCAGCATGGCACGGGTGTAGTTGGACAAGCCTTTGCAGTCGCCGAACCCCGTGCGGCAGACGTCCGCGGCGGCGATAGGCTGCAAGCCGCCGATGCCTAACTGGATACTGACGTAGCGGGTAGTCTTGGCGAGATAGTTGTAGACGGCTTTCACTTTCTCCCGGTCGGTGGAACAGTGGGCGGTCAGCTCGTGCAGTTTGGCGCGGAAAGGGTCGGTGAGCTGGTCGCGTCCGTCGAGCAGTTGGTACTGCCATTCTCCGTATTTTTGCCAGGTGCTCAAGTCTCCTTCGGATTTGTCGTACTTGAAAGCGGAAGGGGCGAAATAGACGCGGGGGAATAATTCGGCGGAGCTTGGGCCGAAAGGTTCCCTGAGGATGGGAGACAGTTGGTGTGCGGTGACTTCTATCACTTGCTGACCTTCGGGGCCGGTGGATTCTTTCGCTTCTATTCCTTTTCCCTGTGTGTTCAGTTCGCGGTATCGGCATCCCTGTCCGGCGGGAAGTTCAATCCGGTAGGCGGCTTTCTCTACGCCTTGGTTGAAGCTCGTTTGCGGGACGAAGGTGGAGTAACCGATTAGCCCGTTGTTGCATTTCATTTCCCATTCGTACTTCACCGTGAAGGGGAAGGAAGGGTAGTTGCACTCGTAATAATAGAAATAATCGTCTGTGGTGAGCGAGGAACTGTATTCGCTCTTTTGAAGGTCGGATTTCTTTATCTTGCGTACGGTCTGTCCCGAAGCGTTGATAATTTCTCCGGAGAATTTCTGCAGAGAGCGGAACATGTCGCATCCGCAATAGAAGGCGGCGTCTTCCAGACCTTTGCGGTTGAGTATGGTGATAGTCCGGCTTTCCTTTTCTAAGGATTGAGTCATTGACTTGCAGAGGATTTCTGTCCGGGCGTCCGTGACGACGGAGTTGGCATCCTTCATCGTGTCTTGTGCGCGGGCGGGCGTTGCCAGAAGGCTCAGGCAAAAAACGACATAAGACAGGGCGGGTACTTTCTTTATGAAGTGCTTTATAGAGTTGGATTGATTGGGATGTTTCATAATATATAAAGATTGAGCATTGTGAGTGCTATGTCACATGAATGATAATTTTAAATTAGGCACGGATTACACGGATTTCACGGTTTTAAGAAATATGATTATATAAAGCAACAGCGTAATCCGTGTAATCCGTGCCTAAAATACTAATATACCGAATGGAAACCTTGCTCCGGCGCTACGCCGGCTACGGCGGTTATATTTTCTTGAGTACTAATATTTCGTTGTTTTTTTCGGCAATCAGTTCCCAGAACGATTTCACCAACTTGTATTCGCTGATGGGATAAATCAGTTTGTTGGAACTGAACGAGTAGGTGATGATAAGCTGGTTGCCGTTCTGATGTACGAGGTAGCGGCAGAATCCCTGTTTGTCTTCCGTAAACGCATTCAAGGGAGCCGGCAGCTCGTCGACGGTATATCCTTCGGGGATGGTGAGGTTGGTCACTTGAATGATTTGTTCGGCATAAGGCATTTCCAGCGGCAGTTGGCGTTCGGCCTGGGTGAACGGACATTTGCTGACATGCAGGAAAATCATCGGGTTGATGTAAATCAGATTGTCGTTCACGTTCGCTTGCTTTTCAAATTCGAGACTCTCCTTTACGATGGAAGAGAAAGCGTCCACGCCTGTGGTTGAGAATGTTTGCACTTTGATGTTTTCTTCCGTTTCCAGTTTGGTGATAAATTCCGCGCTGTCCTTGGCGGTATGATAGTTTCTGCGGAAGTTGGCGGCGTGCTGTCCGGTGTATCCGGTCTGGCGGGTTCCCGTTATTCGTCCGTCGGGATGAATCTGCGCTTTGATGGACGAGCGGATTTGGTTCTTGCCGAGTTGGCTGAGGTCTATCCAGTTGCCCCCGTCCGCTTTGCTGAGGAGACGGGCGCGGTCTACCATCAATGCGGGTGGCAGCGTGTTTATATATCCGTTGGTGACGGAGCCGTCGAGGAATACGAAGGTGCTGTCCGTATCCGCTATGCCGACTACGAACGTGTTCAGCTTCTGGATGGAAGGGTGCGAGAGTGGAAGAATCCCCAACGTCTTGCGGCTCATTACGGCCGGATAGCAGGGAATCTGCGCGTCATGCAGCATGCTCATGAGTACGAAGTTGATGTCCGCGTTGTTGCCGGTTCCGTTCTTTATCGCTTTTCTCACTTCGCTGCCGTAAAGTCTGTATTGACCGTTCCATGACATTTTCTTTTTGAGGAAGGTGTAGATGGCGGCAATCTTGTCCTGCCTGTCGGTCAGTTTGTCGAGCGCCAGTGCAGCCATTTCGTCGCGGTAGGGATTACGCATTTTGAGCAGGGAGCCGAAGTCCTCGTCTTCGAGCAGCATCTTGTCGATAGTCTCCCAGGTGTTGGTGAACGATTTGTAGAGTGAGCCGGGGAAGTTGATTCCACGCAGTTCGAAGCCGACACCACTCATGTAATCGTCCGCGCACCATACGTATTTGTCGGGGCGGAGAGCGGGCAGTTGCTTGCCGGTAAAGCTCAGGTGGCGTCCGCTGCAGAGGAGCTGTTCCACTTGGCCGTTTTGGTAGTGGAGCGTGTAGGAAAGGCTTTCCGACTGGTCTTTCATGTTCAGTGAATGTGAGCCTCTCATGTCGAGGTTGAACAGGAAATATTCGGGGATGGTGATGTCATATTGCGTGTGGATGACGGGGATGCTTCTCTGCGCTTCCCAGTGGTTGATGCTGTAATAGAAGTCGGAGTTGAGTTGGTATTTGTACTCGAATACGGTTCCCTCACGGACGGCGGGGATGGAGAACTTTATCTGCATATAGTTCTTGTTGAGCCTTTCTTCGAAGACGAGGTCGCGCTTCATCTTGGTGCGTATTATCTTGCCGTCTTCGAGGTTGTAGGCGGAAGCGTCGAGCTGGGTGATGTTTTCTTTCATGTTGCCGCCTGCTCTTTCTTTAGAGTAATAAGGTATGATGATGTCCGCATAGGACGTGCCTTCGGATTTCAGTACCTTTATTTTTATCTCGTAGGTGTACACGAGCCGGAAGTCATTGTTCAGCAGGTCGTAGCGGGCGTTGTTTTTGGCGTACAGTACGACGGCGGTTGCCGCAGTGTCCGGTGCGTAGGTGGTCATCTTCAGCTCTTCCATAGTGGGTTTGCCGTATTTCATACTGGGGTTGATGACGTCTGTGTCTGTTTGTTGCGAGTAAACGGGCGACAGGGCTTGGAATAGTAATGCGCAGAGAATGAATAGTTTTCCCATTGTTAGTGTGTTTTTTTAGTACTATTCCCACAAAGATAAAAAAAATAGAGAAAGGCAGTACTCCTTTCTCTATTTTTTATTTATCGGATGGATAAAATATTATACTAAGTGTCCGATCCATTCTTCACGGTCGCCCGGAAGAAGGTCGATGACCGGAACTTCCACCATAGTGTAGCATCCCGGCTGTTGTTTCATCGAAGCGCGTGCCACGCATACCAATACCTGTGCGGTCAGTGCGGGATTGTTGATGCGCATATTAAATTCGAACAACTGGTTCTGCGTTTTTCCCGATACGCCTTTGCGAGTGAGATTTACACCGTGTCCCATATCGAGCAGCGCGTCTACGCTCGGAACGAGTTTCACGTGCGTCTCGTCATTCACGAAGTAAGGGTCTGCCTTGATGGCGGCGGCCACTTCCTCAAACTTGTATCCGTCTTTCAGTTCGATGTACACCATGCGGCGGTGGATTCCCGTACCGGTGGGGATGGTCATGGAAAGGGCGGCTTTCACTCCGTCGACGGCTTTCACGGCTACGGTGTGTCCCATGCTCATGCCCGGACCGAAGTTGGTGTAGGTGATGCCTTTCGGGGCAATCGCTTCGAGCATCGTACGCACGATGGAGTCACTTCCCGGGTCCCAGCCTGCGGAGATGATGGATACGGCTTTGTGTTCCTTGGCTGCTGCGTCCAGTGTGCGGCGCAAGTCGACGATGCCGGTGTGGATATCGAAACTGTCTACGGTATTGATGCCCATAGCCAGGTATTCTTTTGCATATTTCTCAACGCTGCGGGTGGGCGTGCAAAGGATTGCCACGTCTACGCCTTCCAGCTCTTTAATGTCCTTTACTACTGCGTAGTTTGCCAACTCTTCCGGTTTGTTCTCTGCTCCTGCGCGACGAACGACTCCGGCTATTTCGAAATCAGGCGCTGCTTGTAGCGCTTCAAGTACGTAGTGTCCAATGTTGCCATAACCGACGATGGCGGCTCTTACTTTTTTCATTCTTTTCTTGGTTTTATATGAACATTTTTCTTTATTTCTGCCACAAAAGTAAACAAATTATTAGGAAGGATTGTTTACGGGCTGCATTATTTTTATTTTTTTTTAGATTCGCTATGGATTGCATGGAATACACCTCGTTCGTGCGTCAGATTTTAACTGCCGGACTCTTAAAACGAATAATCTGTAGAAAACGGGATAATCTGTGGCGGGAAAGTTTTATCTTTGTTCCCATTATGATAGAATATATTAGAGGCGAGCTTGCCGAACTCAGTCCGGCAACCGCGGTAATCGACTGTAACGGGGTGGGGTATGCCGCCAATATATCCTTGAATACCTATTCGGCTATTCAGGGAAAGAAAACTTGTAAGTTGTATATTTATGAGGCGATTCGTGAGGATGCGTATGTGTTGTATGGCTTTGCCGAGAAGCAGGAGCGGGAGATTTTCCTGTTGCTGATTTCTGTTTCGGGCATCGGCGGGAATACGGCACGTATGATTCTTTCCGCCCTTTCGCCTGCCGAACTGGTGAATGTAATCAGCACCGAAAACGCGAATATGCTGAAAACGGTGAAAGGTATCGGTCTGAAGACTGCGCAGCGTGTGATTGTCGACCTGAAAGACAAGATTAAGACGATGGGAATGTCTGCCGCGGGCGGCGTTGCCGGTGCGGGTGGCATGTTGCTGCAAGCCGCCAACGCGGAAGTGATGGAAGAGGCTGTGGCTGCATTGACAATGCTCGGTTTTGCCACTGCGCCTTCGCAGAAGGTGGTGTTGGCTATCATGAAGGAAGAGCCGGATGCTCCAGTGGAAAAGGTTATTAAACTGGCTTTGAAACGATTGTAACGATTGAAATGATTAAAACGACTGTAACGATGAAGGAACAGAAGATTTATATGCGGGCATGGACTGAGATGCATGGTCGTGCCAAGGTGACGGCTACGGATGAGTGGTATCTTAATTTGGCTAACGAACTGTTGCCGTTGGTGGCGAACTCTTATATGTATCAAGGTAGGGAAATGGTGGAAGACCAGCGACAGGTGGCTTTATCGTGTGCCCTGTATCTGGAAGATTGCGTGGCGGACGCGGGAAACTGGCGGGAGTTCATTCATTGGCATAAGGAGAATTACGGTCGTTACCTGCCGTTCTATCCATTGTCTGAGGACTACTTGCCGGATGAAATCAACCGTGAGGACATCGCTTTTCTGCTGTGGGCTATCAATTCACCGGTCGGTGATGATTTCGACTGGGTGGAGAATCCGATGGACAAGGATTTGCTGGAGTTTGCGGACGTACTTTATGAACGCTTGGACGCTGTTTTCGAATCGGCTCCTATCAGCGAATACCTTGCTCCGGGCTGGATGATGGAAACGGAGTTGATGTGGAAGAAACGTGAACCTCTGCCGGTGGCTTTGCCGGGGGAGAAGATGCCGACGAATGTGGAACGTTTCTTAGAGGCAAGTAATGGAGAGCCGCTCATGTTCTTTGGTTCATACAATGCGCTGAAATTCTTCTTTGTAAATTCGTTGAAGTGGGAAGATGAGGAAGATGCTTTGTTGCCGGATTTGGCGGAGTTCGATAATTTCGTTGTTTACGGCAATCCGAAAGGGTTGTTGATAGGCCCTGATGTGGCTCAGTTTTTTGCTGATAAGAATAATCCGTTTTATAGTGTCGAAGAGGCTGAGGAAGGGGCGTATGAAATGTTCTGTGAAGAAGGGCTGTGCCCGTTCGACTTGCTGAAGTATGGAATGGAACACAATCTGTTGCCGGACGCACAGTTCCCGTTCGAGAACGGAAAGGCGCTGTTGCAGGAAAATTGGGATTTTGTGGCTCGCTGGTTCTTGGGTGAGTTTTATGAAGGAGAATAAGAATGGATGATGAACTAAATGATATGACACATGTACCTGACATGAAATCTCCTTTTGATGAGATAAAGCGGGTGGATGAGAAGGGTATTTTGTTTTGGAGTTCTCGTGATTTGGCTCGTGCGATGGGGTATAGTGATTATCGGAACTTTGAGAGAGTGATTGGAAAGGCTATTAAAGTTTGCAATCAAAAAGGTTACCATTTCGGTGATAATTTTAGTTTGTTCACCGAAATGGTCCAATTAGGTTCAGGAGCATTTCGTCAGGTCGATACTTATCGTTTGTCAAGTTTAGCATGTTTGATTATATCGAAAAATGCAGATAAGAAGAAACCTTTGGTGAAATTGGCGGAGCAGTATTATTCAGATGTTAGCAGTGCTAGAGATATTGTAAGCTCCTTAGAATCAAATATATTCCTTTATCATTCATCAGCAGGAAAAGTCTCAGTATCGGTTATTTTTAATAGTGAGACGTTTTGGCTTTCGCAGAAGCGCATGGCTGAATTATTTGGGGTAGATACTCGCACTGTCAATTATCATCTGCAGCAAATATATGATACGGGAGAATTGAAAGAGCGGGCAACTATCCGAAAAATTGAGATAGTTCAACAAGAAGGTGACAGGTCGGTCAGTAGAACAATTGCTGTGTATAATTTAGATGCTGTTATTGCTGTAGGGTATAGGGTGAATAGCTATGAAGCTACTCAGTTCCGGATGTGGTGTGCTTCCATATTAAAGGAGTTCATGTTAAAAGGTTTTGTTCTGGATGATGAACGTCTGAAAAATACCAATGTATTTGGGAAAGATTACTTTGATGAACTATTGGAACGTATTCGTGAAATACGGACATCTGAACGTCGTTATTATCAGAAGATAACGGATATATATGCAGAATGTAGTGCGGATTATGATTCTCAATCAGAAGCAACCAAACGATTCTATAAAATAGTACAGAATATGATGCATTGGGCGGTGACGCACAAAACAGCGGCCGAAATAATCTATGAACGTGTTGATGCTGATAAGCCACACATGGGATTGATGAGTTGGAAGCATGCTCCTGACGGGCGTATTATAAAGTCAGATGTTGCAGTAGCGAAGAACTATTTGTCAGAAGTAGAGGTCGATAGTCTGAATCTATTATCTAATGCTTTTTTAGATTTTGCGGAGAGTATGGCACGTCGTCATATCTTATTAACTATGGCGGACTGGATGAAAAAACTCGATGATTTTCTGCGAATAAGTGACTATGATGTATTGAAGGACGCAGGAAAAGTTTCTCATGAAGCTGCTTTGGAAAAAGCATTGGGTGAATATGAGAAGTTTAGATTAGTACAAGACCGTGATTATCTTTCGGATTTTGATAAAGAAATTAAAGGATTGTTTGATTCTTTGGGAGAGAAATAAACAATCTATTGCTATTATGAATATTTAATAAATCAATGATTAAAAAAAGTAACAATCCTTTTGCCGGAAAGGCAAAGCCCGGAGTGGGGAAAAAGAAGAGTTCCGGAAAACGGGTGGGTAAGTCGAAACAGGAAAAGGCTAATAATCAGTTGAATAGACGGGTGAAATAAGGCTGTGGCAGGCTACGCCCTTTTGGGTTGAGAGGCCACGCCGTTTTATGATGGCAGAGTATGCCGTTTCTCTATATGAGGAAACGCCGTTTCTTCGGAACAGGGAATAGGGAACGTTATGATAAAGTTGACGGGAACAGTTGTTGATATGAAAAATCACAACTGTTCCCGTCTGTCTTTTATCTTTAGCCGAGGATGCTCACTTTATTTGTCGGTTGCTGCTTCCTGCGCTTTCCGTTCTTTTTTCTTATTGATAAATTCGATTTTCAGATTGGCTTCTTCTTGTTCTTTCTTAATCTGCTGCATGGCGGAAAGAATTTGTGCCAACTCGTAGACAGATGCCGCAGCCTGGCGGTCGGTCGGGCTCATGGTTGTTTTGTAGGCACGGTCGCCGAGGTATTCTACGCGTAGATTCTTGTCTTTGTTGAGGTTGATGAAGCCGATAACGTTTCCATCCTCTCCCAGTTTGTAGTCCGCTTTCTCTATTTTTTCATTCATGTCGGTCGTTTCGTAGCTGTCTTTGGAAGCCGGAGTTTCGGCAAAGCTGCCGTCGGGGGCAATCACTTTGACACCTACATGATGGATATTGCCTGCGCCGCAATAGATGGAAGTCATGCTCATGTTGCCCTGTTCGTCCACCTGGAAGCGGAGAAAGGAGCGGTGCATGTTCTTTTCTATGGTTTGTGCAGGGTGGAGATAATTGCCTACCTGCTGGTATTCAGCGTCCTTTTCGAGGATGAATTTGTCTTTGATGGCGTTGAACGCTTCGGTCTTTGCCTGGAAGGCGCTGTCGAGGTAAGTGAGTGTTTTCTGCTGTGCCTTTGTCTCTACATCAAGCATCAGTGCCTGTCCCGCTTTGCGTGCTTCGAAGGCTTTGGGGTAGAGGATTTTGATACTGTCGATTTGCGACTTGGCTTCTTCGTAGTCGCCACGTTCGTAGGCAGCCTTGGCAACCGCCAGTTTCTCATTGGCTTTTTTTTCAAGCCCGTTGCCGCAGGCAGCCAGTGCCAGCGTGCCGCAAAAGAGGATAATCAGTTTTTTCATCACAAGTCTTATTTACTATTTTATTGTTTACAGTTTACTGTTCAGGACAGACAGGCTGTTTCTGATTCATTGTTCACTTATTAACGGCAAAAGTACAAATATATCCCTTATTTTTGTAATTTTGCACCCTCAAAACGTATAACTAAAAGGAATGATAGAGTTGACTCAAGAGGAATTGAAGCAGCAGTTCAGCGAACCCATCTTTGGACAGATAGCCGAAACGGCGGATGCGCTCGGTTTGGAGTGCTATGTGGTAGGCGGTTATGTTCGCGATATTTTTCTGCAACGTCCCTCTAAAGATATAGATGTAGTAGTTGTAGGCAGTGGAATTGCAATGGCGGAAGCACTCGGCAAACGTCTGGGACGGGGTGCGCACGTTTCTGTTTTCAAGAATTTCGGAACGGCACAGGTAAAATATAAAGGTACGGAAGTGGAGTTTGTCGGTGCCCGCAGGGAATCGTACCAACGGGATTCGCGCAAACCGATTGTTGAGGACGGTACGCTAGAAGACGACCAGAACCGTCGGGATTTCACCATCAACGCCCTTGCGGTTTGTCTCAATAAGGCGCGTTTCGGCGAACTGGTAGACCCGTTCGGCGGTTTGGATGATATGAAGGAGAAGACGATTCGTACTCCTCTCGACCCGGATATTACTTTTAGTGACGACCCGTTGCGCATGATGCGCTGCATCCGTTTTGCTACGCAGTTGGGTTTTTATATTGACGATGATACTTTCGACTCGCTTTGCCGCAACAAGGAACGGATTGAGATTATTTCCCGTGAGCGCATTGCGGACGAACTGAACAAGATTATTCTTTCGCCGATTCCCTCGAAAGGGTTTATCGACCTCGACCGTAGCGGATTGCTGCCGTTGATTTTCCCGGAATTTGCAGCGTTGCAAGGGGTGGAGACACGGAACGGGCGTTCGCACAAGGATAATTTTTATCATACGCTCGAAGTGTTGGATAATATCAGTAAGAAGACTGATAATCTGTGGTTGCGCTGGGCAGCGTTGCTGCACGATATTGCCAAGCCTGCCACGAAACGGTGGGAGCCGAAGGCGGGATGGACGTTCCATAATCATAATTTCATCGGTGAGAAGATGATTCCGGGGATTTTCCGGAAGATGAAGTTGCCGATGAATGAGAAGATGAAATATGTGCAGAAGCTGGTCAGCCTGCATATGCGCCCTATTGTTATTGCGGATGATGTGGTGACGGATTCGGCGGTGCGTCGTTTGCTCTTTGAGGCGGGCGATGATATTGATGATTTGATGATGCTTTGCGAAGCGGATATTACTTCCAAGAATATAGAACGCAAGCAGCGTTTCCTGAATAACTTCCAGTTGGTGCGCCAGAAGTTGAAAGACTTGGAAGAAAAAGACCGGGTACGTAATTTCCAACCGCCTGTGAGTGGAGAGGAGATTATGGAAATCTTCGGTTTGCAACCCTGCCGGGAAGTAGGGGTGCTGAAAAGCGCGATAAAGGATGCTATCCTGGACGGCGTGATTCCCAATGAATATGAGGCTGCCCATGCTTATCTGATGGAGCGGGCGAAGAAGATGGGGTTGATGCCGGTTGATAAATAGATATTCTTTATAAGAACAGGAAGTTTATCAATAAATAGGAAGTATATTAGTAATAGGAAACTTATTAATACGTAGAAAGTGTATTAGTAATAGAAAACTTATTAATAGTGAGTGTGTCAATAATAAGATACCTTATTGGGTAATATTACTCAGGCTCGGATTACACAGATTAAAGTAATTTAAATCCGTGTAATCCGAGCCTGAAATATAATAATCACTTATTTCTTTATCAGTGCAGTTGTTATTTAGGCAATGTCACAGAGAAATATGGATTCGGAGTATGCTGCTCAAAGATGATGGCTTTCATCTTTTCTACGATGTCCGGATGTTGGAGTGCTATGTCGTTATCTTCGTGAATATCAGTCTTCAGATTATAAAGTGAAGGTTTTCCCTTCTTGACGATTAGCTTCCAGTCTCCCATGCGCACGGCTATCTGGTTTGTTTCGTTGAATTCCCAGTAGAGGAAGTCATGCTGTTTCTGTTTCTTCTTGCCCAGCAATGTCGGAGCGAAAGAGATTCCGTCGAAATAATCCACGTCTTTCTCCTTGTTGCGGTATTTCTTCTCATAGTTCTTGACGCCGGCTATGTCGCAGAAAGTAGGCATTAAATCATAGAAAGCACAGATATGGTCGTTTACTTCACCGGCAGGTACACGTCCCGGCCAACGGGCGATGAATGGTATACGTATGCCGCCTTCGTGGCATTGGCGTTTCAGTCCGCGCAGCTTTCCGTCTCTGCCGAAGAAAGTGGGGTCGGCTCCGCCTTCCTCGTGAGGGCCGTTGTCACTGGAGAAGATGACTAATGTGTTCTCGTCCAGTCCTTTCTCTTTCAGTTTCTTCAAGACTTCGCCTACGTAATAGTCGAGGCGGGTAATCATGGCGGCAAATTGGGCGTGGGTATGTGTGATGGCGTTGTAGCGTGAACCTTCACTGCCTTTGAATACTTTGTCCGGGTCGAATTTTGCTTTATATTCGTTCAGGATAGAATCTTCCGGCTGAACCAGTTCCGCATGGGGCAATGTGTAAGTGAATACACCGAAGAAAGGCTGTTTGGAGTCTTGTTGGTCGAGCCATTCCATTGCTTTCTCGTGAATCATGTCGGCGGAGTATTGCGGGCGTTTCTGGTATTCGGGACCGTACATCGGATATTTGATGTTCTCGTCCATTACGACACGTACTACGCCCGTATCACCCAGCGCTTTGCTGTAACGGTTGAGGAAGTTGGGATAGTAGAGGTGAGCCTGGAACTGGCAGATATAGCCGTAATATTCGTCTACGCCACGTTTGTCGGGGGTGGAGCAGGAGCCTTCGTAACCACCCGCCCATTTGCCGAACATACCTGTGGCATAGCCGTTGTCTTTCATGATTTCCGGCAGGATGACGTGGTCGGGGTCGTAAGGATGCTGTCCCACTACGGAATATTCTTTGTTGTTTCCGTACATGATGATGGGAGAATTTCCCCAATATTCCTTGTTGCCGCGTACTTCGCAGTGCCCGCTGTGTTGTCCTGTCATGAATGAAGCCCTCGAAGGAGCGCTGACGGGGCTGCCTGCATACGCTTGTGTGAAACGTATGCCTTCGCTTGCCATAGCGTCGATATGGGGAGTGCGTATGAACGGCTGACCGTAGCATCCCAAATCTCCGTATCCCATGTCATCACAAAGGATAAATATAATATTAGGTTGGGCATTCTTTTTCTGTGCATTGGCGGACAGGGCGGATAAGAGCAGTGTGCCACCAACTAGTGAGATTGATTTATAATCCATTATGTTGTTTGATTTTTAAAAGTTGAATGTCTGTTTTTTAAGGTTGAATGTATGAGTGTCCGGAATTATTTGCCTATAATATCCTTTCCGTCGCGTACACTTTGGAGAATATTTTGCAATTCAGTCACTTTTTCAGGCATTTGGGAAGCGTAGTTGGTCACCTCTTTTACTTCCTGCATTTTGTAGAGTTGTGGCTCTTTGGAGTTTCCGGTTTCTATTTTCGGTCCCCATTGAATCATTTTCGGGCCGTTGCTCGGTTCGATGTATTTCCAGTCTTTGGTGCGGACGGATAAAGTGTGGTTGGAAGCCTGCTCGATAACCCACGGGCGGTCTTTCTTGTCTTTGCCCAACCAGCTTCCGAGGAAGTTGTAGCTGTCCGGTGCTGTGTTCTTGGGCATAATGGCTCCGGTCAGTGAAGCGAGGGAAGCCAACCAGTCGATTTGTGAAACCAATAAGTCCGAAGTTATGCCTTTTTTCACTCCGGCAGGCCAACTGACAATGGCGGGGATACGGGTTCCACCTTCGAACGCGCTGTATTTGTTACCTCTCAGCGGTCCGGCAGGGCTGTGTCCGTTGAGGAGTTCTTCCGCTTTATCGTCATATCCGTCGTCTACTACCGGTCCGTTATCGCTTGAAAGGATGATAAGGGTATTTTCTCTCAGTCCCAGTTTCTCCAGTGTGTTCATGATTTCGCCGACGCAATAGTCGAACTGTACGATGGCGTCACCTCTCAGTCCCATCGGGTTCTTGCCTCTGAAACGGTCGTGGGGGAAGCGGGGAACGTGTACGTCGTTCGTTGCGAAATAAAGGAAGAAAGGTTTGTCCTTGTTTTCTTCGATGAACTGGATGGCGTGGGTAGTCAGTGAGTCTGCTATATTCTCGTCTTTCCAGAGTGCCTTGCCGCCGCCTTTCATGTAGCCGATACGGGAAATTCCGTTGACGATGGACATGTCGTGACCGTGGCTGGGTTTCAGGTTATACAGCATTTCAGGGTTGCTTTTTCCGGTAGGTTCGCCTTCGAAGTTCTTCTGGTAGCTTACTTCGATAGGTGCGCTGGGGTCGTAGTTGGCTACTTTCCCGTTTTCGATGTACACGCAGGGAACGCGGTCGGCTGTGGCAGCCATGATGTAATGGTAGTCGAAGCCTAAATCGCCCAGTGCGCAGGGCAGGGGAGCGTTCCAGTCTTGTGTGCCCGCCTTATCGCCGAGTCCCAGATGCCATTTGCCGACGGCAGCGGTAGTATAGCCCGTACTTTTGAACATATCCGCCATCGTGTATTGTTCGGGACGGATAATCATTCCGGCATTTCCGGCAGCTACGTCCGTTCCTTTTTTGCGCCATGCGTATTCGCCTGTCAGCATGGAGTAGCGGGAAGGGGTGCTGGTTGCGGCGGTGGCGTGGGCATTTGTGAAAAGAATGCCTGATTTCGCCAGTCGGTTGACGTTGGGCGTTTCTACGTTTTTGGCTCCGTAGCATTGCAAGTCTCCGTAGCCGAGGTCGTCGGCGTAGATGAATACGACGTTAGGGGCTTTTGACTTTGTCGGTGCTGTGTTTTCCGGCGTTTTGTTCGTTGCGTTTACTGTAGTAATACAGACTGTAGAGGATAAAACGGTGAATAATAGGGGGTGTTTCATTCTATAGGTTTTATTAAAGGGTTAATAGAATTGCAAATGTATTACTCTATTTTATTAAAAACAACTTTATTATCCATAAATATGATTGCTGCATAGCTTTATGGATAATAAAGTTGTTTTGTTATAGTTCGAGTAATAAGGATAAATATTCTCTTAATAGCCCGGGTTCTGAATAACTTGAGGAACTTTGTCTGTTTCGCTTGCAGGAATAGGCATCAAGTAATTCTTTTGTGCAAAGTTGCGGAGCACATTCAGTTTTTTGATTGTGCCGAGGAATAGTTCGTCGGTTGCTCCGCTGATATTCATACCTTCCGGTATTTCTCCCAGACTTTCCGCATTTTTCCAGCGACGTAAATCCCAAAAACGGTGGTTCTCCATATAAAATTCAATCTGGCGTTCTTGGCGAACGATGGCTTGCAGACCTTTGTAAGAGTTTGCATATGCCGCGCCTGATTTGGAGTTTTTCCATGCTTCATCTACTCCCTTTATACCTGCACGCTCGCGAACAAAGTTTATATATTTCTTTGCTTCAGCGAAGTTTGTCTCATCTTGTGTCTCGATTAGAGCTTCTGCATAGTTCAAATACATTTCTGCCATTCTGAATACCGGATATGGATAATTATCAGCTCCGGGGCCTTTCGCATAAAGTGGGCTGACACACTTTTTATTCAAATATCCGCTTATCGAATAGTTGGTGGAACGGCCGTCCCAACCTTGTTCTTGATTATATTTGAGATCTAATTTGACCATTCGATTCGCTTGATTGCCCGTAATGGCGACCCCATAGAAGTTACTGATTTCATAAGGGCCGTTATGGAAACCGATCCATGCATAGAAACGAGGTTCACGTCCGAGATTCAGGTTTAACACGGTATCATTCAGTAAAGGTGCTCCCGCAGCATATTTTTTAAGGCCGGCAGCAGGACAACCAGCCAGATAGTCCGGGTCGTGAGAGTAATTTTTTGCTGTCAGCAGGCTGGTTTCACTCCAATTGTTAGAATATTCCCAATCCGGATCTTCATCGATTGGTAATCCATTCTTGGTATAGAATCGTTTCACAGTCTCCATAGTCGGAGCAATCAGACTCCAGGCATTTTTGAATCCATTGTCATTTTTCTGCTGATAAGGCGCCGATTGATTGGAAATCATATAGGCTGTTTCCGGACGTGTATCTCCCCATATCACTTCATTGTTATTTCCATCATTATCTATAAATGCCCAACGTACAGCGCGTTCATATAGGTCATTCATCCCCGGTCTGGCAGCTACAGCTTTTCCTGCGTCATCCTTATTATATAATCTGAAGCCGGCCGCCGTCATCTGATCGATTGCGTCTTTGGTAACTTCCGCCGCTTTTTTCCATTTCTCAACGCTATATTCTTGAGAAATCATATGTTCGCCTTTGCTGTTTTTAAAGTTGCTGTAAAACTCGCTGTTTCCGTTGAACAAGGGAGAGGCGGCATATAAGTACATACGTGAACGTAGTGCCAGGGCGCACCATTTCGTGAGACGTCCATAGTCGGTAGTCTCAAAAAACTGTCCGTCATTTTTCAAGCCCCCATCTATTGCTAATTGAATTTGTTTGTCTATGAATGTCACACACTCGTCATAAGTGGAACGTTCGGGATATTCAATGTAAGGTGTCGTTTCGGGATACGCATGGTCTATAATGATAGCCGGACCAAATGCCCGCAATATCAGCCAGTGATAATATGCAATCAACAGATGTGCTTCTGCTTTATAATAAGTCAGATCTTCTTCCGGAAGCTTGGGCGTTTTATCTACGACAGACAAGAATTGCCAGCAAGTACGAATCCCATTATAGCATGATTCCCAATATGTCTTTGCCAAGCTGGGAGCAGCCGGTGAATAATATCCTCTGGCAAATGTAGACCAGGCATTCTTTTCTTCATTGGCGACGGCTATTTCTCCTCCTGTCATTTTATCAAGGGCTTCAGAAGCACGTGCGTTGGGGATGTATCCATAGCAAGCGTTCAAATAATTCTTTGCTTTTGTCGGAGTGTCGTACATGTTGTATTCGGTTGTTTGTTCATCCGGAACGACATCCAGATAGTCACAACCGGTCAATGATACAACAGACAATGCTATTAATATGTTTTTAAATTTTTTCATAATAACTGATTATTTAAAGGTAAATTGAAAACCGATGTTGAAAGTGCGTGCGGTAGGATAGCTCATGCCGGAACCACCGCCCATTTCAGGATCCCAATATTTGAATGGGGAGAATGTCAACAGATTGCTTCCGGATAGGTATACGCGGAAGAATTTATGTGTATAACCGATTTCTGCATTTTTCAGTTTCAGGAAAGCGCCATTGCGCAACCAATAGGTTGAATTTACATTGTTATTGGAATTGTCGGTCACACTCAAGCGAGGGTAGGTGGCGTTCGTATTCGGATTATCTTCAGTCCAATGATCTTCGGCAATGAAGTCCATTACCCCTCTATTGGCATTGCTGCCGAAAGGATGGAAACCGTTCATCATCAATGAACGTCTGGCTGCTCCCTGGAAGAGGAAAGACATATCCCATTTCTTATATTTGACAGAACTGCCGAAACCATAGATGATTTCCGGGGTGGTCGTATTTCCTATATAAGTTTGGTCGTCTGTATTTATCTGTCCGTCTCCGTTGAGGTCTTTGTATTTGATATCACCTGCTCGCGGGATATATCCCAACGTTTGTTCGGGAGTATCCGGGCTGTCTATTTCTTCTTGTGTGAAAAGTCCTTCAGCTACATACATTTTTAACTGGTCAATGGAATGTCCCACTCTTGACAGTTGGGGTGAGCTTTGGTAAGGTGGATCGTCATACGATATAATTTCATTGTGAGCGTAGGTGAATGTTCCTTTTACAGATACAAACAGGTTTTTATTGATTTGCTTGTTGTAATCTACTGTGAAGTCAAATCCTCTGTTATCAACTTCTCCTACATTGCCGTAAATACTAGTCGAACCTGTGCCGATAAAAGCCGGGGTACTGTTAGAGCGTGACAGATAAATCTTTTCACGTCGTTCTTTGAATACGTCCAATGAAATATTTACATCATGGAACAAACTCATATCGAATCCCATATTCAATTTTTTTCCTACTTCCCATTGGAGATCCGGATTGTAATATCGGGTCCATACCGGACCGGCAGTGCCTTGGTTCATCTTGTCTCCAAAAGTGTATTTGGGAGCTCCATTCAGAGCAATCGTTTCCAAATAAGCAAAACGTAATGAACTATAGTCGTTACCGACAAGTCCGTAAGAAGCTTTCAATTTCAAATGATTCACTATGTTTGACAGTGGTTTCCAGAATTTTTCTTCTGAAATGTTGTAACCTACGGCAATGGAAGGGAAAAATCCGAAGCGATGTCCTTTGGCAAAGTTTTCAGAACCGTTGTAACCGAAGTTTCCTTCAATCAGATATCTATTATCATAGCCATAGGAGAGACGGCCTGCAATACCTTGTTTTCTTTGAGGTAAGGATTCAAACAATGTTGTCGGTTTGTTATTCGATGTTTCATCTTGATTATACAAGAACATGGCGTTGACATCATGTTTGCCGAAAGTGCGGGTATAATCCAAATACGCTTGAAGGTACAGTTTGCGAGTACCGGTAGATTCTTTTATGCCTTCAATACCTAGGTTAGTAGACTGTTCACTACCGACCATTTCCAAATTATCGCTATTCGTCGCGTATTGAAACTGGTTGTAGCTGGCAGTACGTGATACCACAGTCGTTGAATAATTTTTGAAAGAAACAAGAGCCTTGACCTTTAATCCTTTAGTAATAAATTTTAAGTCTTGCTCCAGACGCAAATTGGCTTGGAATGTGCTGGATTCATTGGATTTATATCCTTTTACGTATTCGGCAACAGGGTTGTTATACCCGCCATTACCGTTGCTACCTCCACTCATACCACCCCAACGGATATAGGTATCGCCTTCCTGTGCAGGAAATAGAACAGGGAAATCAACGGGAGATGTAGTACGTGTTAAATTGAAAATATTATTGGCATCTTGTGTAGGGCCGTTCCAGTTACGAATGCTGGCATTCAATCCCATAGATACTTTAGTCGTTTTGGTTACGTCAATATCCAAGTTATTGACGAAGTCATAGCGAATAACGGAGATGCTGTTATTGTAGGAGAAATAGTCCTTGCTCAATGACTTCATGTTACCGCCATCCCTCTTGATCGCTGCACTCATAAAGTAATGAACTGCCTTTTTACCACCACGTATATTCAGGTTTGCCCGTTCTGAAAAAGCCAGTTTGTTGAACATTTCGTCATACCAATTGACATTCGGATATTTCAGCGGATCGGTTCCGGCGATTGTTCCCGCAATTTTCTCTTCAGAATATAAACCTTCATTGTCACCGCGTGTCAACTTGGCTTCGTTGTAGAGTTTCATATATTCTACACCATCTACAAATTCTGGTACGTTAGTCAATTGACGGACAGAGCCTTCCAAGCGAATGTTAATAATGGGTTTCAATACGTCTTCGCCTCGTTTGGTTGTCACGATCATGACACCGTTAGCTCCACGAGTACCATATAATGCCGTAGCGGTAGCGTCCTTCAAAACTGAAAATCCTTCGATTACTTCAGGATCCAATGCATTCAAATCGCTGGAGCTGATTTCTACACCATCCAATACAATCAAAGCACTATTGCTGTTGAGACTGGATTTACCACGAATCCAGAAATTTGCTCCGTCAGCACCTGGTTCACTACTGGACTGTACGGAGATAACGCCTGCCAGACGGCCGGCAAAACTACTGCTTAAACTGGAAGATGGAACTTGTAATTCGGTTGGCTTGATCTGCTGTACGGAACCTACCATACTGGCTTTTTTCTGTCCCACACCAAAAGCGGTGATGACTACTTCGTCCAAGGCCTTGCTGTCTTCTCTCAATTCTATATTGATTAACTTTTGTTTGCCGACTTTTCTTTCCATTGTCTGGTAACCGATATAAGATATCGTCAGGATATCTTCGGGAGAAGCATTGACTTTAAACTTACCATCAATGTCAGTGATGACTCCGGTTCCCGCACCTTTTATCTGAACGGTAGCTCCTATGACCGGATCGCTTGTTGCATAGTCTATAACCACACCGATAATTTCTTCTTTTTTCTTGCTTTGCTGTGGAGCGACGCTTTTCGATTCGTTTACCGATAAGATAACGTCTTTGCCTTTGATGACATACTTCAGGTTAGTACCCTTTAAGACTTCGCTCAATACTTTATCAAGGTTACCTTCGCAATTAATGTCTTTTCTACTTTTATTATCTAAATCCGTAGATTTAAAAAAGAAAGAATATGCACTATTTTTCTCAATAATGTTAATTGCTTCTTTTACGGTGATAGCTTTTCCTTTTACAGACACTTTCTCTTGTGCTGCACTGACGGATAATGGAATGATGAATAGGAATAAAATGGTAATTCGCATATACCAATTCCTGGATTGTATTTTTTTCATGTTTTAAAAATTGATTAATACAAGATTAGATTAATATCATGACAGAGTGAAGGTGTCATTCCTTCTATCTGTTTTCTAAGGGTAGTTCTTTTTTTCCATGTGTTTTTCTTAATTATGATTTTACTTAACTGTTCTATTTAAAAAAGGCCTCTGTTATAAATACAGTTGACTTGTCCTTGTCCCGTACACGACTTCCATCTTTTTTTGTTCTTATTCTTTTTTTATTGCGTTTTTTTTGTACTTTAGCCGCATCTTATAAATACTAATGATGACTGAAGAGCAAGCTGTAACATTGTTGAGTAAGGAAGATAGTCATGAAGCATACTCTTACCTGTATGAGATGTACTGGAGTAAAGTGTATAATTTTGCCAGGCTCTATATCTCTTCCATAGATGATGCAAAAGAAATCGTTCAGATTGTTTTTGTAAAGTTATGGGAAACCCGTACTTTTCTGAAAGAAAATGAGAGTTTGAAAGGTTATCTTTTTATTATTACCCGCAATATCATATTCAATCAGAAGAGAAGGAATTTCAATGAGGATTTTTATAAATCGTCCATATTAGACGCATATACGGAAGACAATATCAATGATTCCTGCGAGGCTGAAGAGAAGATGTATGCTTTGGAACTAAGCAGATTTATAGATGCTTTGATTCAGAGCTTGCCGGAAAGACAACGAGAATGTTTTTTGATGAGCAGGGTTGAGAAAATGACTTATCGTGAGATTGGAGAACGTATGGGGATTAGTGATCGTACTGTAGAAGTACATATAATGCGTGCTCTGAAATACTTGAAGAAGAATATAATTTTGTTCCTCATCTTTTTAGCCCAATAATATAGCGTATAAAAAAGGCCTGTTACCACTTCCGTTGGGGGGATGCGATAACAGGCAGGGTGTTTTGTGCTTATGTTGCTTTTCTACTAGTGTCTTGTTACCTAAAATGTTACTTCTACTTTGTTGTTTCCTTTAGCCGGTATGGCATATACTTTTGTCGTTCCGTCCAGAGTCACAAGGTCTGTGCTGATTGTGAATGACTGCATGGGGGAAACAAATACAAGTTTGTCTCCTTTGTAGACTTCGTAGGCTACCACATTCTGCCAGCCTGTCATTGTGATTTTATTGCCTGCACGTGTTGCTGTTCCTCTCTGGATAGCAGCATCTTTTTTGTAAATATCGACATTCTGTTCGCATATATATTCAAAGTTGTGTGTCGGCTTGGAATATACACTTGTCTTGGTACGGATGGCGTCAGCATCTTCCTTAGTTATGACCATCTGACCTTTTGCATAATCTTCCACCAGTTGGTTCACCGGATTCAAGAATCCCCATTTGGTGAAGAACTCTGCCAAGTCCAACTTGGCTACTTGGGACGCACGCCTTACAAATTCAATCTGATTACCGCCAATGGATGTGATATCGTCTTCTGTACGAAGCAGTTCGTAAAGGTCTTTATAATAATCTTCTTGACCTAACACCTTGTTAATATAGAGTTCCAATTGCCAGAAAGGAACAAGGCGGCAGAATGGGTCGGATTCTGTAACTAACGCCTGCGAGGTGGTGAAGGTACTTGTCATGGCCTTTTCGTAACGGTTGGTAAAACCTTTGCCGGCAAGACTTTCATCGCGAAGACGTATCTCGGAACCATATTTCTCGCTGAACAATGTTTGTACGTGCATTGCACAGATATTATTGGTTACTTCTGTTGTACTCAGCCATTTCAGTCCGGGGCGTGTCTGGTTGCAATGTCCTATTTCGTGCGCAGGCCCCCAAACATTCAATTTGAGGGAGTTTGCCGAAGCTATTGTTCCCATCGTATTGTTATTATAGGCTGTATGGTAACTGGTTGCATACATATATGCTTTGTACATGACATTTAAGTACATTCTGTTCTTGAACATGCGATCGTATTTTTCCAGTCCCATAAATTTCATTTCTTCATAAACTACTTCATCATAAAGGTCAATGAGTTCTTTGGTTGTAGTTTTGAAATGTTGGGTTTCAAATGTCAGGTGGGCGTATCTTCCTAATACATCAAAATGCTTGTTAGTGGCTGCATTTACCAATCTATACCAATCATTTTCTGTGTGTTTGCTCGAATCGAAGTAGCCGTTTACTTTTCCCGATGCAAAGTGTATCTTGATAGGTTGGGCTGTTTCGGCTTCCTCTAATGTCGAAGTGTGATACATTACATATATCAAACCTTTGTTGCTGATTTTTAGTTTATTATATCCATTAACTAATGGGTAGATATCTCCACCGAATCCGTCTTTTCCTTCTCCGTCAACGCCTTCCTGATCTAAGTTCTGCACCTTCAAACTTATCTCTTGACCGTGCATATCTCCTACAAACACAACTAGGGATTCTTTGTCATCCACTGCAATTCCCGTAGGGTTGTCAAGCAGGCTGTAAGGGTTGGTCTTATTAGTTGCCGCTTGAATGTCGGGGTGGGGATAAGCTTTATAAGTTTGTATGCGGAATTCAGAATCATAAGTTTTATTTAATAAATGGAGCGCCAAGTTTTTGTAGAAGTCGAACGGACAATTGTTCTTGATGTATTCTTCTGATTGCGCTTCGGGCTTTAGTTTCGAACAAGTTTCGTCTGTGAATAAGATTCTCCAGTCGAATACGTTCGTGTCTTTTTGGAAGAATTCCATTTCTTCACAGGCTACCAGATTGTTTTCAAATCCGCCACCGGAGCCTTTTCCTGTTTTAATGATAAATTTAACAGCATATGCTGTCACTGTTTGCGGAAAATCGACGCGTGTTCCCTCACATACTTCTCCACCAAAGTTTTTATCAGTGATGTGTGTATATTCGCTATTTTCGTTTGCATTTGGATCGTTGGAATACAAGATTTCTGTTTCACCAAAATATCCGTTTTTATTTCCATCCTGACGGGAATAATATTTAATATAGTCTAAGGCTACAGGATTATTAAAATAATAAATAATAGTATGCGGACATGGTTGGTTTTCAGCACAGTGCCAGCGTGTTCCATCTTTATTGCCGTCAAAACTTCCTTCTATCTTTCTTGCATTGCTAGAACTTGCCCATCCTCTGTCGGGAGTGATTTGTATATCTTCCGCCAAATCTTCACTTCCACTCGGATCATATTCCGGCAGACCTGCCTGTTCGATAGGAATCTCGACTTTCAAATTTAATTCAGGGTCAACTGCACTGACTACAATGGTTCCACGGCGTTTTTCGGTAGTTATATTTCCTTCCACTGTGTATGTATATTGATGGTCTGTCATGGTTACTGCGCGAGTCTTGTCATCAGGATGAATTTCTGGCACTACGACCCAACTGGGACTTGCAATTTCTAATCCTTCAACATTGGTCGTGACTTTGAACTTGATTTCGGTTTCGTCTCCGCTTTCCAGTTTAAATAATTTCGGATCGACCAAAATAGCTAGCCCGTTACCAAGTTGGCTGACTGTGATTTTTCTACTTTTCGCTTTCCGGTAAACAATGACTGTGGTACTACGCACGTCTTTATTATGATTTTCGAGTACGGATACTACCAGTTTATCACCATCAATGATTGCTGAACACCAGTCAGTCGCATCTTTGTCAACTTGTACTTTCAAATCAGGAATGTTGGTCGTGATTTGAATCTCCTGCGAAGATGCTTTCGTTTCAAAGTTCATTGTTTGGGTTTCGACTTCCAGGACTGGGAGTGCTTCTGTTTCTTCTCCGTCACTGCACGAACTGCCTAATGCTAATAGTGACAACGATAGCATTAGTGCATTGAAAAATGTCTTTTTCATTGCATTAAATATTTAAGGGTTAATAAAAATGTAATTCAGATAGTTCTGATACTGACTAGTATAAAATGATACTGTCTTTTTCTGCTTTGATTTTTAAGTTAAAGGAGATACATATTTTGTCCAATACATCTTCCAGGGATTCGCTTTTGCGTATCGTTCCCGAGAAAAGATTTCTGGCACATTGTACATCACGTATTTTAATATTTGCGTGATACGACTCATTAATCAAATCGACAAGTTCGCTCATTGGTTTGTCTACAAAGCGGTATTCTTCCGAACGCCAGTCGTAGTCTTCCAAATCTATTTCGTTATTTGTTACTTCATGAGTAACCGTGTTGTAGACGATTTGGTCTGAAGGTTTCATTTCAATGCTTTTCTGAAGTGCTTCGGCACTGAATACGATGCTTCCGGTATAAAGGGTGATTTCAGCGAGTTTATTGCCTGATTTGATATTGAACTCTGTTCCTTTCACTTCTATCTGAGCGTCTTGAAAATGGACGCGGAAAGGATGAGAGGACTTTGTGACATCGAAAGAGGCCTCACCTGTGAGTATTACATCACGATTTTTGATGAATTTGCTTTTATAGCGTATGCTTGCTCCTTCTTTCAGCCATATTTTGGAATTGTCCGGTAGGGTAGCTACGGTCAGTTTCTTATCAAGAGAGGCGTTAATGGTAATATAGGGATTGGTGAAATAATCGACTGTCCACATTCCCATAAGGAGTACGAGACAGACTGCTGCAACAGAATATCCGATTCTTAGATAACGTCTGCGACAGGCAACTTTTCTTTCGTGCGGCCAACAGGTAGAGATTATGTTGTTCCATATTTCCGCGGGGTCTACCTGGTCTTTGATATGGGTAGACGAATCGCTTTCCCATTGTTTATTCTGCAAATGGGTTACGGGTTTTTCTTCGGACAGTTCAATCTTCTCAGATGCTGTTAATCCCTTGGTCAGCATCTTTTTGATTGTATTTGTTAGCTTAGTTGGTTCTGTTGCCATAAATTTCTGTTTTACCTTTCTATTAATAAATACAATCGAAAAGAATAGTACCCGTACACGAACCGTCTCTTTTTTCAAAAAAAATGTGCTTGACTGAAAATCAAGCACATTTATAGGGAGAAAGAATTATTTCAATTCGATAATTTCTTCATTGCAATTAGTCAGCTTTTCGATTCCTTCATTGGTGACTACCCAGGAGTTTTCTATACCGACAGGACCTACACCCGGAAGAACGATTTTCGGTTCGAGGGCAAACACCATTCCCGGTTCCAGTTCCTGCTTCATGCGGGGGGCGAGTACCGGGGCTTCATTGATTTCGAGTCCGATGCCGTGACCGATAAACTTGGCTTGCTGACCTGTACCCATGAATTTGTCTGCAAATCCGGCTGCGGTGACAATTTCGATAGCTGTATCATATAGCTTCTCGCAAGGAACACCCGGACGGGCTATGGAAGCAATCTTTTCCTGAATATCGAGGCAGACTTGGTGAGCTGCATAAGCCTCTTCGGGTAGCTTTCCGATAGAGAATACGCGGCTCATGTCCCCCATATATCCGTTGAAGTTACCGCCCAGGTCTACCATGACGCTTTGTCCTTCTTTCAGCGGGGTCTTGTTGGCTCCACCCGGCAGGGCAGGGTCAAGACCTTGACCACCCAGGGCAAAGTCATACGGGGAAGGGTAACCGGCATTGTCTCCGGTCAGCACACTGCCCATGAAGATTTCCATGCTGCGTCCGAATACCCGGAAAATACCCAAACAGCCTTGCAGACGCATCAGACGTTCTATCTCGATAGAAAACTCGATGTCTGTCATGCCAGGGCGATATACGCTTGGTATCTGCTCGTACGCTTTTGTGTGGGCGATGCCCGAACGGCGGAACATTTCTATTTCAATAGGAGTTTTTACACTGCGTGCCTGGCGAATCAGCGGGGTTCCGTTCACAACTTCCGCTTCTGGGAACAGGCTTGCCAGACGGCAATATTCCGTGTAGGGAAGTTCGTCGCCTTCCAGCATTAACTTTGCAGGCATCGGCAATCCCTGTTCTTTCAGCAAATCGACAATTTGTTCCGGTTTGCGGATAGGGAAGGCATGTTCGCCTGTGATATTATTGGGACGCTTGAAAAATAGCAATGCAGGTGAGTGGAGAGGGAGATAAATATAACCGCTGACTACGCAGCCATAAGTATAAATTAAATTTGCATTACAAGTGATTAGCGCGGCGTCAATGCCCTGTAACGCCATCAGACTGCGAATCTTATCGCGGCGGAATTTTAATTCGGGTTGTAGCATCTTTATTTATTTGTTACATGAATATTTGTTGTAGAACTATTAGTTACCCTATTGATGCCACAAAGATAATTAATTCCATGGAAAATATAGTTAATTCCAAAAAAATAGCGCTGCCCGCGTCCTGTCACAGGAGACGAGCAGCGCAAACCACAAATACAAATACAACTAAACAAAGTCTTTGAATAAATTGAAAATTAAAAATTGAGAGTTGAAAAATAAATGTTTTGCTGACTAAAGTAGTCTATTACCAAATGGTATCATTTTTTAATTTTTAATTCTCAATTTTCAATTTAAATGACGCCTTGTCCCATCATTGCGTGAGCTACTTTCATAAATCCGGCAATGTTGGCACCCTTCACATAATTAATGTATCCGTCGGGTTCCGTGCCGTACTTCACGCATTGCGCATGGATACCGTGCATGATTGCGTGGAGTTTTTCATCCACTTCGGCAGCACTCCAGCTCAGGTGCATGGCGTTTTGAGACATTTCCAGTCCGGAAGTGGCAACACCACCTGCGTTGACTGCCTTACCCGGTGCGTACATCGTCTTATGTTCGATGAAAAGATCGATGGCTTCCGGCGTACAGCCCATGTTGGAAATTTCTCCGACGCAAAGTACGTCATTTTTTATGAGATTTTGAGCATCTTCTCCATTTAATTCGTTCTGAGTTGCGCAAGGAAGTGCAATATCCGCTTTTACTTCCCACGGACGCTTGCCTTCTACGAAGGTTGCGTTCGGATATTTTTCTGCGTAAGGAGCGACGATGTCATTACCCGAAGAACGGAGTTCGAGCATATAGTCTATCTTTTCGCCGCTGATACCGTCCGGGTCATAGATATATCCGTCTGGGCCTGAGATGGTGATTACCTTGGCACCCAGTTCGGTCGCTTTGGTCGCTGCGCCCCAGGCAACGTTTCCGAATCCGGAGATGGCCACTGTCTTGCCTTTAATATCAATGTTTTTTGCCTGCAACATTTGATTGACAAAGTACAGACCGCCGAAACCGGTAGCTTCGGGACGAATCAGGGAACCACCGAATTCCAATCCCTTTCCGGTGAAAGTGCCTGTAAATTCACGGGTCAGTTTCTTGTACATTCCGAACATATAGCCTACTTCACGTCCGCCTACGCCGATATCACCGGCAGGCACGTCCATGTCGGGACCGAGATGACGCCATAATTCCAGCATGAATGCCTGGCAGAAACGCATGATTTCAGCGTCGCTCTTTCCACGTGGAGAGAAGTCGGAACCGCCTTTGCCGCCGCCCATAGGCAGGGTAGTAAGTGCGTTCTTGAAAGTCTGTTCGAAACCGAGGAATTTCAGGATGGAAAGGTTCACGGAAGCATGGAAACGGATACCGCCTTTGTACGGGCCGATAGCGTTGTTGAATTGTACGCGATAGCCGAGGTTGGTTTGCACTTCACCTTTATCGTCTACCCACGTCACACGGAAAGTAAAGATACGGTCGGGTTCCACCAATCTTTCTATGATTTTAGCTTTTTCAAATTCTGGATGTTGATTGTATATATCTTCAATGGAGAGAAGAACTTCTTTTACTGCTTGAAGATACTCAGATTCACCGGGATGCTTTGCCTCTAGAGAGGACATGATTTTTTGGATGTTCATGATACTATATTTTAAAAGGTTAATTCTGATAAAATGTCAACTAACTCACTGCAAATATAGGAAAATTTTTCAAAGTTGCTTGTTTTGATGCTGATATTTTGATTAAATAATGATAAAATGTCAGATTTCTCTGCTGAAAAACACAAAGCCCCGCGGCCTGTAATGTAAAATACAGGCTACGGGGCTTCTATGTGTTTACAAATAGAAAGTAGCGCTTTAGAATTTCGGTTTCATTCCCAGGTTATACATGATAAATCCGTAGATGTCTGCTTGTTCTTCCAGCACTTTCGCCATCGGTTTGCCGGCACCGTGCCCGGCTTTGCTGTCGATGCGGATGAGTGTGGGGTTCGTGCCGTCATTATCAGCTTGCAGGGTAGCGGCAAACTTGAATGAGTGGGCGGGAACTACACGGTCGTCATGGTCGGCGGTGGTGACGAGGGTTGCGGGATAGTTAGTGCTCGGTTTGAGGTTGTGCAACGGAGAGTAGCCTTTGAGGTATTCGAACATCTCTTTGCTGTCTTCGCTTGTCCCGTAGTCGCTTGCCCAGTTCCAGCCGATGGTGAATTTGTGGTAGCGGAGCATATCCATTACACCTACCTGCGGGATGGCAACGCGGAACAGGTCGGGGCGTTGCGTCATGCAGGCGCCTACCAGCAGACCGCCGTTGGAACCGCCTACGATGGCTATCTTGTCCTTATCGGTATATTTCTGGTCGATAAGGTATTCGGCTGCCGAGATGAAGTCGTCGAATACGTTCTGTTTTTGCATTTTGGTTCCCGCTACATGCCAGTCTTCGCCGTATTCGCTGCCACCGCGAAGGTTGACTTGGGCGTAGATTCCGCCATTTTCGAGGAACGGGATGCGGATGGCGCTGAAGCCCGGGTTGAGGCTGATGCCGAAGCCGCCGTAACCGTAGAGGAATACGGGATTCTTGCCGTCTTTCTTCAGGTCTTTCTTATAGGTAAGGAACATCGGGATTTTCACACCGTCCTTGCTGGGATAGAACACTTGTTCGGTCACGAAGTCGTCCGAGTTGAACTGTACTTTCGGGGCGCGGTATAGTTCGTAAGTGTTGCTGTCCATATCATATTTATAAGTAGCGCCGGGGATGGTGAAGGAAGTGAATCCGAAGAAACATTCCTTGTCGTCCTTGTTGCCGCTGAAACCTACGGAGCCGAGCGACGGTAATTCTATTTCCTGCAATTGCTTGCCGTCGAGGTTGTAAACATAGGCGTGGTTGGAAGCGTCTTTATCGTAAGTAAGGAACAGTTTGCCGCCAATCACCTCTGCGTTTGAAAGCACGGCTTCCGATTCGGGGACGAGTTCTTTCCAGTCTTCCAGTTTGGGGCGGTTGATGTCGGCCACCATGATTCTGTTTTTCGGTGCGCCATAGTTGGTGTAGATATAAATCTGGTCGCCGATTACTTCAATAGGGTAGTATTGGTAGTCGAGGTCGGTAGTCAGTTGGATGAAAGGGGAGTTCGGCTTTTTCAGGTCGCGTATGAACAGGTTGTTTCCTCTTCCGGCACCGGATTCTGTCAGGAAGAGGATGCGTTCGTCTTCACTGGTGCTGGAAGTGTAGAAACGTTTCGGATAAGCCGGATTCTGATAAACCAGTTTGTCTTTCGATTGCGGTTCACCAATTTTATGATAATAGATTTTATGATTTTCGTTTACGTTGGAGAACTCTTTTCCTTTGCTTGGAGCATCGTAAGCACTGTAATAGAAGCCGTCTCCCTGCCAGGCGGCACCGGTGAATTTAGCCCATTCGATGTGGTCTTCCAGCAGTTTGCCGCTTTCGGTGTCCATAACATAAATCTCAGACCAGTCCGAGCCGCTGCGCGAAATGCTGTAAGCGGCGTACTTGCCGTCGTTGGAGAAGTAAAGACCTGTAAGGGCTACCGTGCCGTCTTCCGACAATTTGTTCGGGTCGAGGAATACGCGGGGTTCGCCGTCCAGAGAATCTTGCACGTAGAATACACTTTGGTTCTGTAAACCGTCGTTCTTGCTGAAGTAATATTTTCCATGTTTTTTGATTGGGGCGCTGATTTTCTCATAGTCGGCCAGTTCCGTCAATCGTTTCAAGAGGTTTTCCCGGAAAGGAATTTGGCTCAGGTACTCGTTCGTCACTTTGTTCTGTGCTTCTACCCATGCGGTAGTGGCTGCACTGGTGTCGTTTTCCAACCATCTGTAAGGGTCGGGGACTTGCGTACCAAAGTACACGTCTATTGTGTCTACCTTTGCCGTCTCGGGGTAGACCAGCTTTTTCTGCTGGGGAGCGCATGACATCACCATGATTCCACTCATTAATAAAGTTACTTTTTTCATGTGAATAAAAAGTCTTTTTGAATAAACTTAAAGTTACAAATCTACAAAATAATAAGAGATAAACAAGTAAACTTTATAAAGAAGATGGTGGAAAATGAGATTTAAAGAATTAACTTTGCAAAATGTGATTTTGAAGAATGACGACTTGAATAAGAAAGGAGAATATTTTTTATGCTCAGTAAATATAAATTAAACCAGCTTTACTTCAAAGATACGCAATTCGCTAATTTAATGACCCGGCGAATTTTTAACGTATTGTTAATAGCCAACCCTTATGATGCTTTCATGCTCGAAGATGACGGACGCATTGACGAGAAGATTTTCAACGAATATACTTCATTGTCTCTGCGTTATCCGCCCCGGTTCTCGCAAGTGTCTACGGAAGAGGAAGCGTTGGCGCAGTTGGAAAGTATGTCATTCGACCTGGTGATTTGTATGCCGGGCACGGGAGATAACGACAGTTTTGACATCGGCCGGCATATCAAGGAGAAATACGAGCATATTCCTATCGTTATTTTGACTCCTTTTAGTCATGGTATCACGAAACGAATCATCAACGAGGATTTGAGCGCGTTCGAATATGTGTTCTGTTGGTTGGGAAATACCGACTTGTTGGTGTCTATCATTAAGCTGATGGAAGATAAAATGAACCTCGAACATGATGTGCAGGAAGTGGGTGTGCAGTTGATTCTGCTGGTAGAGGATGGCATCCGCTTCTATTCTTCCATTCTTCCGAACCTGTATAAGTTCGTTTTGAAGCAAAGCCAGGAATTTTCTACGGAAGCTCTGAATGCGCATCAACGTACGCTTCGTATGCGTGGGCGTCCTAAAATCGTGTTGGCACGTACGTATCAGGAAGCGATGGAGATTTATCGCAAATATCAGAATAATATATTAGGTGTAATCACCGACGTGCGTTTCCCGAAAGTGGAACGGGGAGAGAAAGACGGTCTGGCAGGTATCAAGTTATGTGCCGAGATTCGTAAGAACGACCCGTTTGTACCTTTGATTATCCAGTCGTCCGAATCGGAAAACTCTTCTTATGCAGCGAAATACGGTGCGAGCTTTATTGATAAGAACTCGAAGAAGATGGACGTCGATTTGCGCCGTATCGTTTCCGACAATTTCGGTTTCGGTGATTTTGTTTTCCGCAATCCTGAGACGGGTGAGGAGATAGCGCACGTTCGTAATCTGAAAGAGTTGCAGAATATCCTGTTTGCCGTGCCTGCCGAATCTTTCCTGTATCATATCAGCCGCAATCACGTGTCTCGTTGGCTTTATTCGCGGGCTATGTTTCCTGTGGCGGAGTTCTTGAAGCCTATCACTTGGAGCAGTCTTCAAGATGTGGACGCTCATCGCCGCATTATCTTCGAAGCTATCGTCAAATACCGCAAAATGAAGAATCAAGGGGTCGTGGCAGTCTTCAAACGTGACCGTTTCGACCGTTACTCCAATTTTGCCCGTATCGGCGACGGTTCATTAGGCGGAAAAGGACGTGGACTGGCTTTTATCGACAATATGGTGAAGCGTCATCCGGAGTTTGATGAGTTTGAAAATGCGCGGGTTGCTATTCCCAAGACGGTGGTGCTCTGTACCGATGTGTTCGATGAATTTATGGATACTAATAATCTGTATCAGATTGCCCTTTCGGATGCGGACGATGATACGATTCTGAGATATTTCCTGAAAGCAAAATTGCCGGACAGACTGGTAGAGGATTTTTTCACTTTCTTCGATGTAGTGAAGTCTCCGATTGCCATCCGTTCTTCTTCTTTATTAGAGGATTCTCACTATCAGCCTTTTGCCGGAATCTACAATACATATATGATTCCTTATCTGGACGACCGCTATGAGATGTTGCGTATGCTTTCCGACGCTATCAAGGGAGTATATGCTTCGGTCTATTTCCGCGACAGCAAAGCGTATATGCAAGCTACTTCGAATGTAATCGACCAGGAGAAAATGGCTGTAATCTTGCAGGAAGTGGTGGGTAATCAGTATGGCGACCGCTATTATCCTTCCATGTCCGGCGTAGCCCGTTCATTGAATTATTATCCGTTGGGCGATGAAAAGGCGGAAGAAGGAACGGTAAACCTGGCTTTAGGATTAGGAAAGTATATTGTGGACGGTGGCATGACGCTCCGTTTCTCTCCTTATCACCCGAACCAGGTGTTACAAACCAGCGAAATGGAAATAGCCCTGAAAGAAACGCAAACCCGTTTCTATGCTTTGGACTTGAAGAACGCAGGGCATGATTTCTCTATCGACGACGGCTTCAACCTTTTGAAGCTTCATGTGAAAGAAGCGGAAAATGACGGTGCTTTGCGTTATATCGCTTCTACATATGACCCGTATGACCAAATTATCCGGGATGGCTTGTATCCGGGCGGCCGTAAAGTGATTACGTTTGCTAATATTCTGCAACATGATGTTTTTCCGTTAGCACGTATTCTTCAATTAGTGTTGAAGTACAGTGAACAGGAGATGCGTCGTCCTGTCGAAATAGAGTTTGCGGCTACGTTGAGTCGTGAACAGGATAAAACGGGCACTTTCTATCTTTTGCAAATCCGACCTATCGTAGATAGTAAAGAGATGTTGGACGAAGATTTGAACGAGATACCGGACGAGGATGTAGTGCTTCGTTCTTATAACTCATTGGGACATGGCATTATGAATGAAATTTGTGATGTTGTCTATGTCAAGACCGACGGTTACAGTGCCTCGAATAATCAGGCTATTGCCTGGGAGATAGAAAAGATAAACCAGCAATTCCTGAACGAAGGCAAGAATTATGTTCTTGTCGGGCCGGGACGCTGGGGAAGTAGTGACACATGGCTGGGTATCCCAGTGAAGTGGCCGCATATCTCCGCCGCCCGTGTAATCGTAGAAGCCGGATTGACCAATTATCGTGTAGACCCCAGCCAGGGTACGCACTTCTTCCAGAACTTGACTTCTTTTGGCGTAGGCTATTTCACCATCAACGCCTTTATGAATGATGGAGTCTATAACCAGGAATTCCTCAACGCGCAGCCGGCAGTGGAAGAGACAAAATACCTTCGTCACGTCCGTTTCGAAAAACCGATGATTGTCAAGATGGACGGGAAGAAAAAGCTCGGGGTAGTCCTGATGCCGGGTGTCGACAAATAAGTTCTGTTAACACTCGCAACTTGAATAAGGAAAGTTCTGTTTTTCATATGAAAGACAGAACTTTTGTGTTTTTCCTCTTTAAAGTGGTCTGTTTTTTAGATATAATATGCTAATTGTGTTCCTATTTTCATATTTGGGAATAAAACTTTCTTTGGATACTTTATTATAAAGAAGTAAAACTGTACTTTTGTGTCCAGTTTTTAGAGTATTCTAGCGCAGGACAAATTTTGTGGGAGTTACAAAGGGACCTCTATTGTTCTGAATAAATTTAGAGAAATAAATAATATGAGAAATGTTATTAAGGTATTGTTGTTGGTGACAATAGTATTGGTGTCTGCTTGTGAAAGCGAACAAAAGCAATCCAACAAAGCAACTGGTATGCTAAGTTTGCAATTGGCTGCCAGTAAGGATGTCATCAATACCACTACTCGAACAGAAGGGGATAGTAGTGGAAATGAGGGAGATAACACAGAAGAAGACGATTTAGTACCTAATGTGGGAGATTTTACAATTGCTTTGATGGATGGGAATGTCGTTAAAACTTCGTGGGATAAATTTAGTGAGTACCCCAAATATGCAGTCCTTCCGGTGGGTACTTATGTATTGAAGGCATATTATGGAAGTTCGGATAAAGAAGGATTTGAATCTCCGTATTATGAAGGGACGCAAGAAATAACAATAGAAGATGATGCCACAGTTGAGGCAAATATCACTTGTTATCTGACGAATGTGAAAGTAACCGTAGAATATACGGATGCATTCAAAAAATACTTTTCTGATTATACTACTACTGTACAATCTGCTAGTGGTATTCCTGTAGTTTTCTCGAAAAATGAAGTGCGCGCTGCTTATGTAAAGCCGGGCACTATTACTGTATATGCTAATGTGAAGAAACAAAACGGACAATCCGCCAAATTGAATGTCTTGGACATTGATGAGGCGAAGGCTCGTGAATTCTATCGACTGAAATTGGATATTGATGCAGGAAGCGCTACTTTGAAGATTTCTTTTGATGATACAACAGTAGAAAAACCGATAGAAATCAATGTATCTGATGATATATTAAATATGCAGCCACCATTCTTTACAGCTTCAGGATATAGTTCCGGTGAAATACAGGAAGTAAAAGAAGGTAGTAGTATTTCTCCACTTTCTATGTTGATAACTGCACGCAATGGAATCAAGAAATGTGTGTTGACTACTCAGTCGACTTCTTTACTTGCACAGGGCTGGCCGGCTTCCATTGATTTGGTGAATCCAAAAGGAGAGGATTTGGAAAAAATGAAAACGCTAGGTCTGTCAATGCGTGGGCTAAGTACTAATGTAGATAAAATGGCTACGTTGGATTTTTCTGAAGTAATTTCTAATCTGCAATATATCGGTGGAGACGATGAAAATACTTTTTCTATTGTTGTGACTGATAGAATAGGCCGGGTGAATGAACAAGAGGAAGTAATAAAAGTGAAGGTTTTGGATAATCAGTTTGCAGTAGGTACTGTGGATGCTCTTCCAGTGAATGCAACTTCTTTTATTCTTCCAATTACATTAGATGGTGATCTGACAACTATAAAATATCAGTATCAGGAAAATGGTGTGTGGCTGGATATAGTTCCATCTAATATAGCTTCAGAAGGTATAAATCATCAAGTGACAATAACATTACCGTTTATGATTGGTAAAGATTTGTCGATGAAAATTAGTTGTGGGAGTCGTACAGAGGAATTGATGATTTCTGTAAAACCATTAATATTCAGTTTACAAGCATCAGAAATGGATTGTTGGGCAACTAAAGCAATAATACATCTTGTATATAATGATATTGCAGAATTAGATTATTTGCAGAATAATATGACACTTCAGTATATGGAAAACGGTACTGACAATTGGGTAACAACTAAATGTACGGTAGATGATGAAGGTCTTGCTGAAATGACAGGATTGTTGGAAGATCAGGAAAAAGCACGCACATATCAGGTAAGAGCTGTTTGTGTTAATGGAGTGGTTTCAACTAATGTTGTAACTATAACTACTGAAATAGCCAAACAACTTCCAAATGCAGGCTTTGAATCTTGGTCATGGAATCAGACTGATAAAAATGGTAAACCGATTACTAAGAATCTAGATCTTGTTTATTGGAAAAAATGGTTTCCATGGGCTGAGAATGAGGCAGGAGAAGGGTGGAATACTTTGAATGAAAAAACAACGCAAGATGGTGCTGCTCCTAGTAAGTTCTTTGGACTTCCAACTCCACCTTATGTTGGATGTTGTTATGTTGCTAATTCAGGTACTATTCCTACGACAGATTGCACATCTGGAACATACGCGGCATTAGTGAGAACTGTTGGTTGGGGAAGTGGTAGTGCTGCTGCCGGCGGTGCATCTAAAAAGGGAGATGCAGGTTACTTGTATTTAGGAACATTAAATAAGAGTTCCTATACTCCTCAATATGGTATTGAATTTTCTTCTCGTCCGTCAGGGGTATCGTTTATGTGTAAATATAAACCTAAAAATCCTGTTGATAAGTTTATTGCAAAGATCGTAGTTCTTGATAGTGAAGGCAATATTATTTCAGAAAAACAGTTGTCTGAGTCAGAATGTGGAGAGAATAGCAATTATACTTTAAAGCGTATTGAACTAGATTACCCAAAAGGTAGTAAGAAAGCCAGCAAAATGTATATATTATTCCAATCAGGTACACAAGTCGAACCTGGGAGTACAAATTATGATTATCCTCCGGGAGCAAACCTAAGTGATGGAGAATTCTTGGGAGCTCAATTATATATTGATGATGTCAAATTAGTCTATTAAAATAACGAAATATGAAAAAGATAACATCTATACTATTTTTCGCTTTAGCGACAATCCTTTCATTCTCAGCTTGTGACCGTGAGAAAATGGATAATGATTCAACAGAACAAGGTGAAGGCTCTATTAATTTAGCTTCTTTAAAAGGTTTATCAGTTGATGTTTCTTCCACTACAATTACACGTGCTGACGGTGATGTGAATACAGATAATTATTTAATTCGTATTTACAATGCGGATGGAGAATTAGTACAGGAATGGAAGTATAGCAAACTGCCGGAAATATTCACTCTGAAGGTTGGAAGTTATTCTATACAAGCCTTGTCGCATGAAGTTCAACCGGCAGAATTTGAGAAACCATACTACTACGCAGAAGAATCGTTTACGATTGAAGCTAATAAAGTGAAAGACTTGGAGCCATTGGTATGTAGATTGCAGAATATTCAGGTGTCTGTAACTTATGATGATAAGTTGAAAGCACTGATGGGAGATGATGTAAAAACTATTGTTTCTGTTGGTAATGCATCTCTAATATTTGAAAAAGATGAAACCAAGAGCGGTTATTTCCAATCAAATAAAGAAAATGATAATGTGATGACGGCTACTATGACTGGAAAGATAGATGGCAATCCGGAATCTGTACCTTACCCTATAAAAAATGCAAAAGCAGGCCAACATCGTATTATCAAATTCTATTTGAAGTACGTCAATGATGATGGTTATATAGAAGGTGGTTTTGTTTCTATGAAACTGGCTATTGTTGCTCAATGTACGGTTATTGAGAAAGGCGTTATCGTAGAGCAAGATGAAGAAATTATTCCGGATCCGAATCCGTCCGAACCGGAAGGGGAAAAACCGACCATTGAAGGTGTTGGGTTTAATATAGATGAAAGTATAACTTTCCCGATAAGGACGACTGTTGATGTTAATGTGAAAGTGACTAGTTCGGAAGGTTTATCTAACTTGAAAGTGAAAATCGTTTCAGACTTTTTGACAGAAGAAATGTTGTCTGATGTTGGCTTGACTAGTGAATTTGACTTGGCTTATCCGGGTGAGTATGCCGAAGGGTTAAAAGGATTGGATTTCCCTGTCGGTAATGAGGTGATTGGGGCTAAGGATTTAGATTTTGCAATAACTCAATTCACAGCTCTATTGTTAGAACCGGGTACGCATAAGTTTATTATCACTGCTATTGATAAGAAAAAGAATCAAGTAGAGAAAACGTTGACATTAATCTCCGTAGAAAAAGAATAAAATGAAGATGAAATATTTGCAATTTATTTTTGCCGGAATTTTGTGTACCTTATCATGGATAGGGTGTACGGAAACCGAGCAATTAGGTGGAGAAGGCACATTGCGTATGAAAGTCAGTGTTGACCCTTATGTGAAAATTGTCAATACACGTTCGTTGAGCAGTGAAGAACAGGCGAATTTGGAAAACAATTGTGAGATTCGTATTTATAGTGGCAAAGGATTGATACGTTATTACAAGGGGGTGGCACAGATGCCGGAAGAACTGCAATTAACATCCGGTGGTTATACAGTGCGTGTAAACGCGGGTGATTCCGTTCCAGCCTCATTTGATAAATCCTATTATAAAGGTGAGAATTCGTTTGAGATAACGACAGGTAATATCACTAATCAAGAAATCAAATGTAAGATTGCTAATGTACTGGCTGCTGTAAAATTCAGTGATAACGTTGATGAGTTATTCAAAAGCTATACAATGACTGTTTCTACTAAGTTTGGTTCATTAGATTTTACGCAAGATAATATTGGCGCTATTGGTTATTATATGTTGTCCGCAGGAGAAACTTCATTCCAATGGAACTTTAGTGGTATTTTGCAAAATGGCAAGGAGTTTAAAAAATCTGATGTTGTAGATGCAGAATCTGCAACCCGCTACGATTTGAAATTGAACTTTGATACTGATGGATATGAAGATGGTGGAGCAGCCTTGAAGGTAACAGTAGATGTAACTCCTTTGGAGACCATAGAAGATGAGATTGAATTTAAACAACGCCCCTCATTTAGAGGAGTCGGTTTTGATTTTTCTTCTCCTTATATATATGCACTAAACTCAACCAATGAACTGGCTTATAAAATAGCAGTTACATCAGCATTGACAGATGCTACTCTTTCATGTGATAAGTTGATGGATTGGGGATTTGAGAGTTCTACACTGCAGTTGGCCAATATGAGTGAAGAAGATAGATTGGCTTTGGAAGAAAAAGGATTACGACTAACTCCTGCTTTTAATGAAGAGACAGGAGTCGGAATATTAACAGTAACTTTTACCTCTGCCCTCATCCAGAAAATGACAACAGAGGAAGCTTTTTATACTCTAGCTTTAACAGCTACGGATGCTGCTGATAAAACTAACTCAACTACATTATCTATTATAGTGTCGAATGTTGCTGTGTTGACAACAGATGTGCACATAACGGATGTCTGGACCTCAAGAGCTGTTTTGCGTGGAGAACTGATTTACGAGACAACCGAACATTTGAGCTTTAATTACCGTATCAAGGGAGCTGCAAACTGGGAAAATGTTGATGCTGTGAGAGATGGTGAAACTATGAATATATCTGCTGAGTTGGCAGATTTACAACCTGGTACTGAATATGAATATCAGGCATTGTCAGGTGTTACTCCTTCGGCTGTGATTTGTTCTTTCTCTACTGAGTCTGCAACTCAACTTCCGAATGGTGGATTTGAACGTTGGACTGATGGTAGTCCGATGTTGATTTATGGAAGTGGTGAAGATATGTTTTGGGACAGTGGTAACCATGGTGCTTCTACGCTTGGTGGAAATGTAACAACAAGTGATTCTTCTGTTCGACATAGTGGAACGTATTCGGCTAAACTAAAATCGCAATTTATCGGAATTTCAATATTTGGCAAATTTGCAGCAGGAAATATATTTGCAGGAAAATATCTGAAAACGGATGGAACGGATGGTATTTTAGGTTGGGGGCGTGATTTTAGTTCTCGTCCAAAAGCTCTGCATGGCTATGTGCGTTATATTTCTGGCAAAGTAAATTATTCTTCTGATCAGATAGCTTCGGGTGCCCAGGATCAAGGTATTATTTATATTGCTTTGGGAGATTGGGATAAAGTGGAAGAAACCAATACTAAAGAATATTGGCCGGTTATTATAAAAACAAAGTCATCGGAGCGGCAATTGTTTGATCCTTCTGAAAATAATACAGGTATTATTGCTTACGGAGAACAAGTATATTACGACTCGACGGAAGGTAGTGGAATGATAGAGTTTACGATTGATTTAGATTATCGTTCGCTTGAACGCAAGCCAACAAGTATTGTAGTTGTTGCTTCTGCTAGCCGATATGGGGATTATTTTGCCGGAAGTACAGACAGTACGATGTGGTTGGATGATTTGGAATTGATTTACGAATAATATAAAGCACGTGAAAAAAATAGCTTTTATACTGTTTCTTGCATTATTGGGTACTTTGAGTACCCAAGCGCAAGAATTTAAACGGGATATTAAATTAGGAACCTTTATTCCCAAGGGACAATGGATTGTAGGAAGTTCTGTCTCGTATTCCGAGCATAACGAGAAAAATTATCAATTTCTAGTGATGGATGGATTCAATTCAGACGGATATACGTTTAAGGTAAGTCCGATGGTTTGTTATGCATTTAAAGATAATGTAGCTGCCGGAGGGCGTTTTTCTTATGGTAGAACTTTGACAAAACTGAGTGATTTGTCTATAAATTTAGATGAAGATAACCAGTTTGATGTAAATGATTTATATCAGTTGAAACACTCTTATTCGGCAATGGCTGTTTTGCGTAATTACGTGACTTTGGGGAGTAGCAGGAGATTTGCTTTGTTTAGTGAGACACAATTAGGTATGGGAGGAAGTCAATCGAAAGTTGTCAGTAAAGGCGGTGATTCCGTCACAGGAACTTATTCTACAACTACTGATTTCAATATAGGAGTTGCCCCAGGAATTGTTGCTTTTATCAATAACTATACTGCTGTGGAAATAAGTGTTGGAGTCTTAGGACTAAATTTTAGCAAAGTAAAGCAGACTACCGACCAAGTATATATAGGTGAGCGTTCTTCCAGTAGCGCAAATTTCAGAATTAATTTGTTTTCTATCGGTTTAGGAATTGCCTTTTATTTATAGACAAAGATGTATAAATTATTATTCATATATATAATTGGCTTGTTGGCAGGGATACCTGCTGTACAGGCTCAGGAACGTGATACTCTTCGTGCTTTGGATGGCAGGGATTCTTTGATTCTGGAACGAATAATAGTGCGTGACACTGTTTATCTTCCACGAGCAGAATATGATGAAATCCAAGATTCGGCAAATATAATAAGGACAAAAGCTATCGGACGTTTTGACCGTGGTATCAAGAATTATCGTTTTATTCCAAAAAAGAAGTGGATTGGCGGTTTGACTTTCTCGTATGTAAACTTTGATAGTGATGATAGTAGTTTGTTGTTTTCTATTCTGAAAGATTTTGATTGTAACTTCCGTACTTTTTCCGTTAAACCTTTTTGGGGATATGCCATACGGGATAATCTGGTAGTAGGTATGAAGTTGGGATACAATCATACGATTGCCCAACTGGATAATATTTCGCTTGATGTTGAGGACCTGGATGTATCTTTAAAAGATATACGTTATGCGGAAGATACTTATTCTGTTGCAGCTTTTCATCGTTCGTACGTAGGTCTCGATCGTGGTAAACGTTTCGGCTTATTTAATGAAACGACGCTTTCTTATAATACAGGGACATCTAGTTTTTCTCGTGGCACAGGAGAAGGGTTAAAGCGGACAGAAACGACTGTTAACGAACTGCATTTGGGCATCAATCCCGGTCTGGCTGTTTTTATTGTACAAAACGTATGTGCTGAAGTTTCGTTTGGGGTAGTCGGATTTAAGTATCGGGTAGAAAAGCAAAAAAACAACTTAGGTGAAACGGGAAAACGACGTGATAGCGGCGCTAATTTTAAAATCAATCTGTTTAATATCAATATTGGTATAACTCTTTGTATGTAGTTTGAAAGCGTATGGAAAGAATATATAAAAATAGTTTGCTGGGAGTATTGCTGTTATTGCTGGCATCTTGTATCAAGAACGATATTGATTATCCGGTAATCAAGCTCCAAATTTTAGATATAGCGGTGGATGGTCAATTGGGTAATGCTGTTATTAATACAGAAACCAATACAATTACTCTGAACTTGGACGAGACTGTTAACTTAAAAAAGGTATTAGTTACAAAATTGGAGTTGACCGATGGAGCTAAAACAGATTTGACGGTTAATACAACATTGGATTTGACAAAGCCTAAAAAGGTTACCTTATCTTTATATCAGGATTATGAATGGACGATTATAGGTCAACAATCCATAGAACGCCGGTTTGTGGTAGAAGACCAAATCGGTAATGCAGTGTTTGATGTTGAAAATCATTTGGCAGTTGCTTATGTAACTTCTTCAACCAGTTTGCGTGCAATTCAAGTAGAAGATTTAAAGTTAGGACCTACGGGATGTACTATGGTTCCAGCGGATTACTCAACAATGCATAATTTTATGTCTGCACAAAAAGTGACTGTGAAATATCATGATATAACGGAGATTTGGACATTATATGTTTCTCCATCAAGCAGTGAGGTAGTAACAGCTTCTGCTGACGGATGGACAAATGTGGCCTGGTTGTATGGTCAAGGCAAGAAGGGAGCAACCTTTGGATTTGAGATTTGTGAAGTATCTTCTGGAGAATGGAAAGCGGTAGATAATTCTTATATAACAGTAGATGGCGGAACTTTTAAAGCTCGTGTTCCTCATCTGAAAGCTTCTACTACTTATAATTGTCGTGCTGTTTCAGATGGGAAATACGGAGATATTCTGACTTTTACAACGGGGGAAGCAGTAGAATTGCCGGGTAGTTCTTTTGATGATTGGCATCAAGTAAAAGATGTCTGGAATCCATGGATTGAAAATGGAAATCAGATGTGGGATACCGGTAATGAAGGAGCTACGACGTTAGGTGAAAGTAATTCGGTTCCTACTAACGAAACTTGGAATAACCAGGGTAAAGCAGCGAAATTATTTTCAAAATTCGTAGGTTTGGGGACAATAGGTAAATTTGCTGCCGGGAATTTATATGTAGGTAAATATCTGGAAACAAAAGGTACAAATGGACGTTTGGAATTTGGCAAACCATTTACAGCAAGACCTACTAAGTTGAAAATACATTATAAATATACAACGGCTTCGATTAACAATCTTCCAAGTGAGAAAAATGCTCCTGCTGATTATAAACGTTTCCTTTCTTATAAGGGGGAGCCGGATACATGTGCTATATATATTGCCTTAGGAGATTGGGATAGTCCGGTCGAAGTTTATACAAAGTATTCGGAACGTAAGTTATTTGATAAGGCAGATTCCCATGTTATTGCTTATGCTGAATTTCACACTGGTAAGACAGTGACGGAGTATCAGGAGTTAGAGTTAGAATTAGATTATCGATCCACTAGTCGCGTGCCTAAATATATTCTTGTAGTATGTTCTGCTAGTAAATATGGGGATTATTTCACGGGGGGAGAAGGAGCTACTTTATGGGTAGATGATTTTAGGTTGAAATACGATTATGATGATTGATTTTTTATCATTTTCTTAGAGAAAATATACGCTTTCATTGGTTTAAAAGGAACGGGGGCTTGGTTTTAAACCAATGCCCCGTTCCTTTTAAAGGAAGAGGGTGTTCCTTTAAAAGGAAAAATCAGACTTTATTTTGCTAGGATAAAACTATTGTTTATACTTCTTAGCACTTTTATGTTTGTATGTATATTTCACAAATAAAAGACTGCAATGCAAGTTTTAAGTAAGTGAAAGACTCAACGATGGACTAGGATGAAATAGGTGAAAAGGTGTAGAAATGAGCAAACTGGTGTAGAAATGAACTAAATTGCCTGTTTTATTATAATAAATGATTTCTGCCGACATAGTTATTTCTTTTTCACCATTTGCCTATCAGGATATATTTTATTAGGCATTCTTATTTCGTATAACTATAGTGTACTTTGCGTTTGACTATAGTTATCCGCAAGGGAGACTATAGTTATCCTTACGAATAACTATAGTTAAACGAAGTAATAGTAGGCAATGAAGGAAGTCCGGTTAGTAGCATAAAGGAGAAATAGCCTTGATACATTCATGCGTTCCCGATTATCCATTATTCCGATATGCCAACGGGCTCATCCCCACATATCGCTTAAAATACTTGCCAAAGAACGACATATTGGCAAAGTTGAGCGAGTCGGAAATTTCCTGAATGGAAAAGGCGGTGGATTTCAATTGCGATTTAGCATCCATAATAACCATGCGTGAAATGATTTCTATGCATGTGTTCCCTGTCACTTGTTTTACTATGGTACAGAGGTGGGAATGTGCTATTTTTAGTTTATCGGCATACCATGAGACATTACGTGTCTGACTGTAATTCTGTACTACGAGTTGCGTGAAATTCTTGTAGATCTGTTCATTTCTCGACAAATGTTCTTTCGTGTTCTGTAGCCGGTTCTTGTACATGGTAGATATTCCCGTATGTATATTGTTATATAAATGCGGGGTAATTCCTTTGCGGGTTGGTCCATCGAAGAAGTGATAAAGTTTTATCAGGAACAGAAAATAGTCTTCCAACAGTCTGGCTCCTTCCGGTTTCAATGGAATAATCGGTCTGCCCATTGTAACAAATAAGGTATCAATGGTGGAGTGGGTAAAATTAGCTTGTTCCAGATATTTAGAAGAGAATCCGCCAAAATAGAGCGTAGGTTTTCCATGAACACTATGTATTTGGAGAATACTTCCCGGCATAATTGTAGCGAACTCATTGGCACGTACAGTGATACGGCTCAGATTGACCGAAGCTTCAATTTCCCCATCCATGCATAATACGAAAATTTCCGCTTTTAACCGGCAGGGAAAATTGGTGTACAAACTAAGTAGTTCCTTACTGATTCCTGTGCCGATAACCCATTCTTCCGGTAAATCTATTTTAGGTAATTCTTTATTCATCTCACTTCTGCTGCTATGCCGACAAAGGTAGTTTGAAGCATAGAAATTTCGACTATCCGTTTTTCTACAAAATGTGTCTATAGTTCACAAAATGCAATTCATTGTTTCTATTCAGGATGAGATTGTTGAAGAAAAGAACAAAAACAAAAAAAATAGACCTTGTGCCACTCCGTAAATAGCCGTTACTTTGCACTATCTTTTGAGAAAAAGGCAAAGAGGATAAAAGTGGTATTCTCTATGTAGGTAAAAACATTAACTAAAAGAGAAAGTTATGAAAAGAATTTCATTTTTTTTGTTTGCAATGTTGCTTGGCTCGATGAGCTTGTTTACAGCTTGTGGAGACGATGATGATGAGGATACTACTCCTTCGGGAATGGTGGCTGGTACATATAGTGGTACTTTGGTCGCTACTATAAATGGGGAAGAAGTTGCTAATGAGGCTAAATCCCTGTCTTTGGAAAAGAATGGTGATGATGCTGTAGATGTAGTTATCAAGGATTTTAATCTGAATGTTACTCTTGGTGATACTTCTATACCGGTGAGTCTGGGTGATTTGAGAGTGGGAAAATGTATTCTGTCACAAAAGGACGGAAAAACGACTTTTAGTGGTACCGAAAATTTGAATGGAGTAAAAGTCCCATTAGCTCCTGGTGTGGAAGTAACTGCTGATTGTAAAGTGGATATTGTAAATGCGACAGTCGATGGTAAGAAATTAAGTTTGCCGATAGCTGTTGGCGTAAGCATGGATGGAACGGAATTATTAAGTGTCAGTGTACAATATACTGGAACGAAAAAATAAAATATAGAACTAGTTTTTCTGCAGATGCTCGCGATATCTGAACTTTATTAATGGGAATCTGCAGAAAACTCTAATTATAACTAGACTATTCATTCTTTTTTTACTTCATGCCGGCATCTTGCCCGTGGCAAGAGAATTTTAAAAATAGACTATTTAATTTATAAAATGGATCTTATGCAGATAAGGTCCAAGCATTCCTTTTGTATTATTATTAACTTAAACAGAACATTTAATGAAAAAGAACTTATTGTATTTGTTCGTATCGGTTTGTCTGGTAAGCCTGTTCGCGGCTTGTAGTGATGACGATCCGAAAAAACCGGGACCTGACTATGCTTTGCTTCAAGATGCGGTGGTCGGTACTTACGACGGTGGTCTGAATGTATCAATGAATGGTACAAACCTGACTCCCGAAGCTATATCTCAGAGAATTTTTGTAAAAGCTGAAGGAGCCGATAAGGTGGAATTGTCATTGAAAGACTTCTCATTTCTAACTTTCTCTGTCGGTGATATTGTAGTGAGCGGCATTCCTTTGAGTGGTGACGCAGGACAAGTTGCCCTGCAGGAAACAGAAACTACGATGAACCACGCTGTCTTAGGACATCTGACTATCAAAGTATCGGGAACAGTAAGTAATGAAAAAGGTAATTTGAGTATTAGCGTACTCCAAAAAGGTGGAAGTGTAGAGGGCGGTCCTGTCGAGGATATGGACATTGCAGTTTCATTCGAAGGTACTCGCATTTCTAAAGAGGTAGATGATAAGGATTATTCTGCTACAGTCGCAGGTTTCTATCCGCGTTCTGAGAATGGACTAACATGTGATTATTCGGCCGATGGGTTTACATTGCAATATCCGACAGACGGCATCACGTTGACTTCTGCCGGATATAACAAGATAGCAATCACTAAATTCTATCTTTCATTTCCTTATAATCCTGAACTGGGTACGCCGACAGCGTCTAAAGCCCGTCAATATATTGGTGTAGAAAGTACGCGGTTAATAAAGAACGTAGATGGAACTTTCACCATTGAAGAATTTAAGGGCACGGTTGCTGATAGCAATAAGGAGCAGGCTGAATATACAATATCTGGTACATGGAATGAGAAAGTATTGTCCTTGAAGATAACGCTTGAATCAGAAACTTATACAGTAAATTATAACTATGTATCTGATCCGCTGCAAAAGACTGGAAACGACTTGTTGAAGATGACTTTCGATAGTAGTATTATTACTGTCCAGCCTGAAATTTCCAGTACGAATGTTGTGTTCTATGTCACCCCGACTGCAACGGATGAACAGTTGAAACAACTTGTTCCTGTTTTTGAGGTTTCTGAAGGAGCGACAATACTTTATAATAATGAAGCTTATGTAGCAGGAACTCCTATTGATTTCTCCGGTGAAAAAACACAGATAAAAGTGCAGTCGGAAAAGGGGGCTGCAAAAACGTATACCATAACATATGATATCATTGAAGAATTTTCATTTAAAGTCGATTTTGACGGTGATTGGGAATTGAAGAATGCGACAAGCACTGAATCCAATAAATATCAGGAATATTATGAGCCTGGAAGTGGATGGGTCACTTCAAATGAGGGATTGAAATGGATTAAACTGATGTATGGTACAGGAACAAGTGCTTTGTATCCACGTGATGGGGCTTATCTGGTGACTGTAACAGATGATGCTGTCAGTGGAAAAGCTGCACGCCTTGAGACGGCTGATACAAAGGGACGGTTTGTTCTTTTTACTGCTGTTCCTAAAGTAACATCGGGTTCTGTATATAATGGAATATTCAGTGTAAGTCTTGCTAATACCTTGGAAAGTACCCATTTCGGTGATATATGTCGTAAAGAACCGAAATCCTTCAAAGGATATTATAAATATGCTGCCGGACCGGATTATTATCAAGCCAATACTCCGGGTGATCCGTCAAAGGCTCATGAAGTGACTTTGGATAACACGAAGAAAGATGCTCCAGCCATGAATGCGGTATTGTATGAGGTTGACTCTTATTCTGCCGATCATTTGAATGGAACTAACCTGTTGACATCTCCTAAGATTGTGGCAATCGCTTCAGTGAAAGACGCAGGAGAACAATCTTCTTATACAGCATTCAATGTTAACTTTGAATATAAGAACGGTAAGTCTTGGGATGCTTCCAAGAAATATAAGTTGGCTGTTGTTTGTTCGTCCAGTAAGGATGGAGATAACTTCTCGGGTGCACCGGGTAGCGTGCTTTATATTGATAATCTTGAAGTTGTATTCTAATCATTAGAGTAGGAAAGATAAAGAAAGAGGCCGTCTCATTTTCCATTGAGACGGCCTCTTTTTATGAAAAGGTAATCTTCTGATATAAAGAAACCGGCGAAGAATCATATAACAAGATTCTTCACCGGTTCTTTATATATCCTTGTATAGAAGACTACTTCTTAGAATGAATAACCAAATCCTATATTTAAGTAAATAGGATACATGGCAAATGAAATGGTGGTGAAATCTTTCTTGAAGATGTCGTTCAGCCCCCATGTCAAGTCAGCATGTATATTTAAGTGTTTATAAGCTTTCCATTCTCCACCTACTTGCAGTCCCCATTGGAATTTGCGCAAATCTTCGGAGAAGTCATAAGTTGCAATATTATCCCCGGTGAAATTCACCCGGTCGCCGGTAGCATCCGGTGAGCGCAGGTGCCCTTCATAAACATGGCCTGAAAAGTCTTTCTCAATCATATATGAGAAATAAGGGCCTGCAACAATTTTCCACCGGTCGCTGATTTTGTAGTTAGCCAGGACAGGTACAGTCAAAAGGGACATTTTTACTTTGGTCTTAACACCACCTGTCCAAAGTCCTTCTACCTTTCCACCTGTTTCATTAAAAATCTCCATGCCATAGTTCTTTACTGTGGCTTCAGTAGTCATATTTTTGTTGTCGAGACGGAGCCCCAGGCTGACTCCCCACTTTTTTTGCACGTCTATCCATTTGGTAATATTAGCTTCCAGGGTGATAGCAAGTCCGGGAGAGTAGTTGTCAAGGCTTCTGATTTCTTTGGGAAGAGGGAGAGGGGCTGTTCCACCTATGTTCACGCCCGCTTTGAATTGATAATCTAATCCATGAAGTGAAGACCATAAAAGCCCTTTGTGTTCATTGGATGATTGTGCATTGATTTGGCTAATGCCGAAAAAAAACATAGCTAAACCAGTCAATATATATTTTTTCATATATAAATTACTTTTTAAATTATTAATCGTTGTCTTCTTCGCAATGGATTGTCACTTCATCTATCCACAATGTACTTCCTACTGAACCTTTGAAAGCTGCTCCTTCCACACTGGAAGAGAATACGATGGCAAGTTTATATTTGCCGGCAGCAAGCATATTGTCATTGATTGTTTTGCTATTTTGAAGTACAAATGGCAAATCGAAAGAAGTCCATTCACTCGTTTCTTTCATATCCTCTGATTTGATTCTTGCAAGAGATACTATTTTCGGAGAATTCAAAGAGTTGTAACCGTCCAGGAAGTCCTCTACATTGTCTGCCTCATATAAAACAGCATATATATCCCCCTTATCTTTGCCATTCATGCTGGCATCTATGAAGAAATTTTTCTTTCCATCCGTTCCCAAAGTAAAGGAAGTATAATCAGTTCCCGGTTTGAACTTGTAATATCCTGAAATCCGTGTCGGGTGCTTGTAGAAGGGAAAACCGAATTTTGTAGCCTTCATTGCGTCTTTTAATGCGTTGCCGACTTCAAATGAACCGATGAAGAGATTTCCTGCCGCAATAGGCATACTAACCCCTGCACCGAAACTTCCGGTACTTTTAGTTTCCAGTTTTGCCCCCTTACCTATATATCCCTGTGCTTGTATAGTTATATAATCCAGGGGAGATCTTGCCATACCGGTGAGGTTGAAGCCGGGATTACCACTTGCCCATTGAAGCATTTCCGCTTTTTGCAGATTGAATTCATAGAATATATGGTACTTGTTATTACCGTCTTCTATATTTTCAAAATGATACTCCGTAGGAAGCTCTGACTTGATAACAGTAATCATATAAACAGCTTCCGTTGTGCGGCTTTCGGATGTCACTCTGAACTTGCGCTGGTATTGCTCCAGTGTCTGTTCCGAAGTAACGGGAACTTTTGAATTTGAAAAGTCATATTTAGGAGCATGATCGTTTGCCGCTGCGTCGACAGGTTCTATGTCGGCTCCCTCGGGCAGTTCGAACTGGATTTCCAATGCTGATAAATCTGTGGCTTTTGATACGTAAATCGATACTGTTTTACTGTAAGTATTGATGGTAGATAATTGGATATTACTGCCGTTGCATCCATCTATGGCGGCTTCGACGTTTAAACCTTCGTCTTGAATGCAGGAAGTCATTGCCAGGCATATCATCATTCCGGCGAATACATTTTTTAGTTTCATCTATTGTTATGAGTTAAGGGATTATATAAGTTACAAAGATAGCTATAAGCGTTGACGTCAATTTTTGTAGAATGTTAAAAGAGGAAACATAACTGTCGGGAATATAATACAAAAAAGACTGTCCTAAAATCTTAAGACAGTCTTTCGTTCAATTCATCATTTTATTTTTTATTCTTTCAAAGCCTCTTGCAAGTCAATACCCAGTGCTTTGGCAACTCCCGTTCCGTAGGCAGGATCAGCCTTATAGCAATTGCGTACGTGGCGTTGCTTGATGAACAGTTCGGAATCTCCCATAGCGCGGGCTGTATTCTCGAACAACAATTGTTGTTCTTCTGCCGGCATCAGTCGGAACAAGTCACCCGGCTGGCTATAATAGTCATCATCGTATTCCCGTTCGTTATAATTGTAAACTTCACCGGTAACTTTGAGAGGTGGTTCTTTCATATTCGGGGAATCCTGCCATTCTCCGTAGCTGTTTGGTTCATACCCTTTTGCATCGCCGTAGTTTCCGTCTACGCGCATAGCTCCGTCACGATGATAAGCATGGAAAGGGCAACGAGGTTTGTTTACCGGAATTTGTTCCGCGTTCACTCCAAGACGGTAACGTTGTGCATCACCATAAGAGAACAAACGTCCCTGTAACATTTTGTCAGGAGAAAGACCGATACCATCTACAAAATTCATAGGATTGAAAGCAGCCTGTTCCACTTCGGCGAAGTAGTTTTCCGGGTTACGGTTCAGTTCCAGTATGCCGACATCCTGCAAAGGAAAATCTTTATGCGACCATACTTTGGTGAGGTCGAACGGATTGATGCGATAATTATCTGCTTCCTCTTCCGTCATCAACTGAATTTGGAACAACCATTTCGGATAATCACCTTTTTCGATACTCTCGAAAAGGTCGCGTTGATGGGATTCACGGTCTTTGGCAACAATGGCTTCCGCTTCCTGGTCGGTCAGGTTCTTGATACCCTGCAAGGTGCGTAGATGGAACTTAACCCAAATCCGTTGGTTATCCGCATTGATAAAACTATAAGTATGACTTCCGAATCCGTGCATATGACGGTATGAATAAGGAATGCCGCGAGGACTCATGGTGATAGTGACCTGATGTAATGCTTCCGGCAGAAGTGTCCAGAAATCCCAGTTACTATTCGGGCTACGCATATTCGTTTTAGGATCCCGTTTGATAGCATGATTCAAATCCGGAAATTTGAGTGGGTCACGTAAGAAAAATACAGGAGTGTTATTACCAACCAAATCCCAGTTGCCTTCTTCTGTGTAGAATTTCATGGCAAAACCACGGATGTCGCGTTCGGCGTCAGCAGCTCCGCGTTCTCCGGCTACGGTGGAGAAGCGGACAAAACATTCTGTTTTCTTTCCGACTTCACTAAAAATGGCTGCACGGGTGTACTTTGTGATGTCATGAGTAACTGTAAAAGTACCGTACGCACCCGACCCTTTGGCGTGCATACGTCTTTCGGGGATCACTTCACGATCAAAATGGGCAAGCTTTTCAATAAGCCAAGGATCTTGTAACATTACAGGTCCACGTTGACCTGCAGTTTGCGAATTCTGATTGTCGGCGATGGGGCGCCCGTTCGCAGCAGTAAGTTTTTTCTTTTCCATAAATAGATCTTTTTAGTCGGAAATAAAGATAAGCAAACCGTAGTCTTTTTATTCTTTCCATCCGTTGTTTATAATATGTTACAAAGATAAGCGGCTTTTGTTCATTTGTCAAACAGAAAATTTCTATCTAAAGATAGAGAATAACTATGAATAATTCTATACTGCCGGGCATTTTTTTTATAGTAAAGATGATTGTACTGACACCCGGGTGTCATACAAATCGTTTGTGCATAAAAAAACTCCCGCCCTTCCTTTCGGAAGACGGGAGTTTTGCACTATAGCTTATTGTATCTTTAGCTGATTATACGATACCTTGTGCCATCATTGCTTTGGCAACCTTCATGAATCCGGCTACGTTAGCACCTTTCACATAGTTCACATATCCGTCAGCTTCAGTACCATACTGAACACAAGCTTCGTGGATATTCTTCATGATGCTCTTCAGTTTTTCGTCCACTTCTTCAGAACTCCAGCTCAACTTGATAGAGTTTTGAGTCATTTCAAGACCTGATACTGATACACCACCAGCGTTGGCTGCTTTACCCGGAGCGTAAAGAATCTTGGCATCTTGGAATACTTTGATAGCTTCCGGAGTAGAAGGCATGTTTGCACCTTCAGATACCGCCATTACACCGTTAGCAACCAATTTCTTAGCGTCGTCGCCGTTCAATTCGTTCTGAGTGGCAGAAGGCAGGGCAATATCTGCTTTTTCGCTCCAAGGACGAGCTCCTTCTACATATTTGCAACCATATTTATCTGCGTATTCACGGATACGGCCACGGTACAGGTTCTTCAGTTCCATGATGTAATCCAGTTTTTCGCGGTCGATACCTTCCGGATCGAAGATGTAACCGTCAGAGTCAGACATAGTCAGCACCTTGCCACCCAATTCGAGTACTTTTTCTGCTGTATATTGAGCAACGTTACCCGAACCGGAAATCAGGCAGGATTTGCCTTTCAAGTCAGTACCTTGTTTTTTCAGCATTTCCATCAAGAAATAGATGTTACCGTAACCGGTAGCTTCCGGACGAATCAGTGAACCACCGAATTCGCGGCCTTTACCAGTGAATGTTCCGGTGAATTCGTGAGCCAGTTTCTTGTACATACCGAACATGAAACCTACTTCACGACCGCCAACACCGATGTCACCTGCAGGAACGTCTGTTTCAGGGCCGATGTGGCGCCACAGTTCCAGCATGAAAGACTGTACGAAACGCATTACTTCCATATTTGACTTTCCACGGGGAGAGAAGTCAGAACCACCTTTGCCACCACCCATCGGCAGAGTAGTCAGTGAGTTTTTGAATGTTTGTTCAAAGGCAAGGAACTTCAAGATAGAAAGGTTCACAGATGCATGGAAACGGATACCGCCTTTGTATGGGCCAATCGCGTTGTTATGCTGAACACGGTAACCCATGTTCGTCTGAATGTTACCTTTGTCATCCATCCAAGTCACGCGGAACTGATAAACTCTATCAGGAATACACAAACGCTCGATCAAGTTCACTTTGTCGAACTCCGGGTGTTTGTTGTATTCTTCTTCAATAGTAGAAAGAACTTCTTCTACTGCTTGATGATACTCCGGTTCATTGGGAAATCTTCTTTTCAGATCGTCTAATACCTTTGCTGCATTCATAATCTTTTTTTCTTTTATAGGTTGTTTAAAATTCGATTATCTATTTCTCTTATGCGGTTGCAAAAGTAAAGATAAAAATTGAACTGGCAAACATTTTATAAAGAAAAATGCGATAAAACATCAAATTTGATATTTTATCGCATTAAAAATGGGAAAAAAGATATTTATTTGTTCTTTTTGAACGACTTATAGACAGGAATGAATACCAACGCTGCCGAAATGACAAGTGTTACTATCGTCATGCCGTCAATTCGTTCGGCTTTTGTGAGAACTAAATAACAAAGCGCCAACCAAAGTAGACTGATGCAAACTATTTGTGATTTGGATAACGGCCTTTTCATTTACCTTCTTTTTTCTTCTTCACAACGATGGCGTCAATCACGGCTACGGCCGTGATATTAACGATGTCGCGGACAGAGCTTTCAAAATCGGTGAAATGGATAGGCTTGTTCAATCCCATTTGGATAGGGCCGATGAATTCCGTATCCGGATCCATTGCCTGCAGCAATTTGTAACCCGCATTTGCCGAACTCAGGTTCGGGAAAATCAGTGTATTCACATCTTTGCCTTTCAGACGGGTAAACGGATATTTTGTATCACGCAATTCGCGGTTCATGGCAAAGTTTACCTGCATTTCACCGTCGATAGCCAGTTCAGGATACTCTTTCTGCATATAGTCTACGGCTTCGTGTACTTTTACCGGGCTTCCGGTAGTATCGGCGCCGAAGTTTGAGTAAGATAGCATAGCCATTGCCGGAGTATGATTGAAGAAGCGGACTGTCTTGTCGGACAGTTTGGCGATGTCAATCAACGTTTCAGTGTCCGGGTGGCGGTTAATCAGTGTATCTGCCAGGAAGTAAGTACCTTTCTTGGAATTCAGGATATGCATTGTGCCGAAGTGCTTGAAGCCCGGTTGGATACCGATCACTTCTTTGGCAACTTTGATTGTATTGCTATATCTTGTATAAAGTCCGGTAATGAATGCGTCGGCATCTCCGGTTTCTACCATCATCATACCGAAGTAGTTGCGTTCGAACATCTTGTCGTTGGCTTCCTCGTAAGTGAAGCCTTCGCGTGCACGTTTTTCCGACAGGATACGTGAATAGCGTTCGCGGCGGTCGGATTCGTCCGGGTGGCGGAGATTGACGATTTCGATACCTTCGAGGCTGAGGTCGAGTTCTTCCGCCAGTTTGCCGATTGCTTCGTCGTTTCCTAATAAGATAGGATGGCAGATACCTTCGGCTTTCGCTTCAACGGCTGCTTTCAGCATATTCGGGTGGATACCTTCGGCAAATACTACACGTTGCGGATTGCGACGGGCAGTGTCATACAATTGGCGGGTCAGTTTGGACTCATATCCCATTAATTCGCGCAGGTGTACACAGTAAGCATCCCAGTTTTTGATTTCCGTGCGGGCTACTCCGCTTTCCATGGCAGCTTTTGCTACGGCACAGGAAACTTCTGTGATAAGGCGGGGATCTACTGGTTTCGGAATGAAATATTCGGGTCCGAAAGAAAGATTGTTGACTTGATAAGCTGCATTTACAACATCGGGTACAGGCTGTTTTGCCAGGTTGGCGATAGCGTGTACGGCTGCCAGCTTCATTTCTTCATTGATCGCTTTGGCGTGAGTGTCCAAGGCACCACGGAAGATATATGGGAATCCGATTACATTATTGATCTGGTTCGGATAGTCGGAACGTCCGGTTGCCATCAATACATCGGGACGAGCTGCCATGGCAGCTTCATAAGAGATTTCCGGTGTCGGATTGGCCAACGCGAATACGATAGGCATGGAAGCCATGCTGCGTACCATATCCTGACTCAATACATTTCCTTTGGACAGACCGAGGAATACATCCGCGCCTTTGATAGCTTCTTCCAGTGTACGGACATCTGTACGGTCGGTTGCAAAATATCTTTTCTGTTCGTTCAGGTCGGTACGTGCCTTGCTGATTACGCCTTTGCTATCCAGCATGACGATATTTTCAAGGCGTGCGCCTAGTGAAACATACAATTTAGTACAGGAAACAGCAGAAGCGCCTGCACCGTTAACAACGATTTTTACATCTTCGATTTTCTTTCCGGCCACTTCGAGCGCGTTTACCAGTCCGGCACTGGAGATAATGGCTGTTCCGTGTTGGTCGTCATGCATCACCGGGATGTCTAGCTCTTCTTTCAGGCGGCGTTCGATTTCGAAACATTCGGGTGCTTTGATGTCTTCAAGGTTGATGCCACCGAAAGTAGGAGCAATCGCTTTTACTGCTGCGATGAATTTTTCCGGGTCTTTCTCGTCGACTTCAATATCGAAAACGTCGATACCTGCATAGATTTTGAAAAGCAAACCTTTACCTTCCATTACCGGTTTGCCGCTCAATGCGCCTATGTCGCCCAGTCCGAGTACGGCTGTACCGTTAGAAATAACAGCAACAAGATTACCTTTTGCAGTATATTTGTATGCATCTTGCGGATTTTTCTCTATTTCGAGACATGGTTCTGCCACGCCGGGAGAATATGCGAGTGCTAAATCTGTTTGTGTACTATACGGTTTGGTAGGAACTACCTCAATCTTACCTGGTTTGCCCTGTGAGTGATAGAGCAAAGCGGCTTCTTTGGTTATTTTAGCCATAGTATCTGTATTTTTTATTAATAAGTTATCATTTGGCTGCAAATGTAGGAATAAAAGTTAGAAATTGTAGTCCTTGGTGGATAAATTCTATTAATTTTATAGCAAAATGACTGATTTTATAATACGACCTGTAAGGTTGCCGCATTTATATCCGGTTCAGAAAACATTTATTGTTTTTATTGATAATAAGAAAAAAAGAAAGATGGAAATCGAGAAGATTCCCCCTTTCTTTTCTTTTAGAAGACTCTTCCGGAAGACTCTCCGGATATAATATTTGGTTTATTACTTACTTGTCTTTCTTTGATAATACATGTGTCGTCCGCCAAAAAGTGTTTTTTACTTCGTTGGCTACTTCTCTCCAACTTGGCATACTCTTCAAGGAGCGGCGCACCGGAAAATCATAAAGCAGTAATAACAAGAATAAGAAGATACAGGCATAAGCCACCCAACCATAAATCTGCTTGATACTGACTTCCATCATCTGACTGATAAACTCTTCCATATAATGACCGAGATTAAACGGGCTGCTACTGAAAGATACATGGTCGATTGCCGACCCGTAGCGTGCCAGATTATCAGGAACGTAATAAGCCAGTCCTTGTGCGTAGACCGCGCAACCCAATACACCGCCGACTACCATATGAAGCATATTAAATACACTTAAGCCTTGGAAAAAATGTTGGAAAGTCATGATTTCTTCCAGGCAGACCATAAAGGTGGCGCTTAATACCGCATAGGCAAATCCCCGGCATATCGTAGGAAGATAAAGCTGTGAGATATGAATATCAGTAGAGATTGTCAGATAGAACCCTATCAGATAGCCGATAAGTCCCAGGAAACCGACGATGACAAGACGTACATAATTATATTGTTTGATATGCATCCACCAATAAGAGAATACGCAGCCGATTACTATGCCGATAATAGCAAACCATGCCAATTGCACGCTTACCAGTTCTTCATACTTCATCACTTCTTCATAAAAAACTTCTTCCAATACATGCTCGGTTGCCAGAAATGCTTCCACTACTGTGATTAATCCCAATAAGGGCAAAAAGTAGCGGTAACTCCACATTTTAGGCTCCAGGAACGGGTGGCGGATAGTCATCATACGCCAAATGCAAAAGAACAGGGTTATCAGGATAGCTACCGACAACTGACGGATGACAGGACTGTTCCACCAATCATACCAATCGCCATAGTTGAAAAGAAAAGCTATTTCTGCCAGTAACGCTGCCCATAACGCTGCCCCCAGCCAATCAATCCCGAACAATGGAAACTTGCGCATAAACCGGAAATGCTTCACACAAACGGTCTGTATCAACAGAACGATTATCATTAATCCTGCAATGAAAAGATTCATATACGTCCAATGATAATGATACATTAAATAGGTCGTTATCAAGTCGGACAACTGGATACTGCCTAAAACAACGATATGAAGCCAGGGAAAAAAAACGGTAAAATCCCGCTTGGGCGTCATCCACAACTGAATATTGGACATACATTCAAACGTTCCCTGAATCTTGCACATTCCTTCGATGAAACATATCAGCCACAATAACGGAAGAAAAGTAATATGCGGCGCTATCAGGTTGCAAAGCAATACCCCCAATGCAGCCGATGTAAGCAGCGTCTTATTCGTAAAACGAAACTTCATGCGGAACAATAAAGGGAAGTAGATAGCCATACCTGCGAGGTTGGCATACATGCACATCAATATATCCTCACGCATCAATGCCATTCCCCCAATCATCTGATTCAATGCTCCCAAATATACACCACCCGAAAGTTGGAAAGTGACGGCAATGAACAGATAAATCCACGGCTGTATCTTCCGCGGCACAAAGCTACGGAACATAGGCATTACGAAAGGCCCATTTAAAACAGGTGCTCCCATACGTTAATATTTCACCTCACATTCTACATTGAATCCGGCACGCAAGCGTTTTAAATCTTCCGGCTTGTTTACTTTCAGACTGATACGGACGGGAATACGCTGTTCCACTTTTACAAAATTTCCGGTTGCATTATCTTGCGGAATCATTGAAAAAGCCGCCCCCGTAGCATCGGAGATAGACTCTACAATCCCTCTGAAAGTAACACCGGGCACTGCATCCGCTGTCATTTCCACGTCTGCACCTTCCCTGATGTTTGAAAGCTGGGTTTCACGGTAATTGGCTATTACCCACAAATCACTGCTGTCCACAATGTCAACCATGGTTTGTCCCGGTTGAACCAACTGACCTTCCAAAATTTTTTTTCTTCCCGTAGTGCCGTCACACGGAGCGATAATGACCGTATAGGAAAGATTCAGCCGGGCAAGTTCCAACGCAGCTTCTGCCAGGCGGACACCTGCTTCGTTCTGTCCCAGGCGATGTGTCTGTTCGCTTTTTACTAAGGATGTGGATTGTTTGGCACGCGATACCTGTTCGTAACGGGCTTTGGCTGCTTCATAAGCTGTGTGCACATTATCATATTGCTGCTTTGTTACTGCATCTTCCTGCAATAGCTTTTCAAAACGGTTCAATTCACGTCTGGCATTTTCCATTTGTACACGTACTTCTTCAATGCTTGCATCACTTACGCTCAGGTTGTTTTGAGTAGTGGCAATACCTATGGTAGTAGCCTGCCGTCCCGCAGTGGCATTTGCCAAATCCGCTTCCGCTTGTGCTACACGAAGGCGGAATTCAGCGTCTTCAATAATAACGAGCGTGTCGCCTTTGCGTACTTGCTGATATTCTTCAAAACATATTTTCTTGATAAATCCCGGTACGCGGGTGTTGATTGGAGTAATATGTTGTTTCACCTGCGCATTGTCGGTATATTCGATATTTCCCAAATGAATGAACCGGGAACAAACATAGGTGGCACCACCAATGAGAAAACAAAGAATCAGAATGTTGTATATAATCTTCTGAGTTTTTCTAGCTATCATAATCTATTCTATTTAAAAGGGTATGAGTAATTGATTATTAAAGGGTATGTGTGATATATTTCATTTTATAGAAACTGTAAACCACGTTGATACGTGCGTTGACCAGACCGAGGTCTGCGCTTAATTTCATATTGCTGGCATCAAGCATATCTGTAAGCAACGCAAGGTCATTCTTATAACGATTGCTGGTTACATCGTAATTCTGATTGGCAAGCTCTACGCTTTTCTCTTGCGTACGAAGGTCTGTAAAAGAGGTCAGGAAATTGACATAATTAGCCTGAACACCATTCTCTATTTGTTCTTGCGCTAATGAATATTCTTCCTGTGCCTTACGCATATTCAGTTTTGCCTGGCGTACTTTCTTATTGTTCTTGAACAGCGATGAAAGATTGTATTTGATTCCTACTCCTACATACCAATAATTGAAGTTATTATCCAATACGGGGACTTCAATAGTGATAGGGCCGTCCAGATGCTCACCGGCTACAAGAGCTATTTTCGGAAGAAGTTCCGAACGTTCCAGTTTGACTTTCTGTTCGCTCATCTTCATAGCCAGTTGCGCTTGCTGCAAACCGACATTGCTCTGTGAAGCCAATAGTTGCCAGTCATTTTCTGCCAGTGCTTTGACCTCTTCATCCAGTAAGGTAGAATCAGGAATAATTTCCGTTCCGGCAGGAAGATGCAGGGTAGTCACCAATTGGTGATTCATTATTTTACACGCATCCTGCACTTTGGCTAATTGAAGTTTCAACGTTTCTTTTTGCAATTCATAACGGGTGATGTCATTTTTCAAAGCCGTCCCTTGTGTGCGTCGGGCTTCCATGTTGCGAATCACCTGTTCAGTTAAATCAAGGTTCTTCTGCAATACTTGTACCTGATTATTCAACTTGTATAAATCCAGGTAATAACCAGTCAGAAGAAAACGTATTTCCTGCCGGTTTTTCTGCCAGTCCAGCGCAGCCATTTGCTGACCGAGTTCTGCCAAAGAAATACTACTATTGATAGCACCGCCCGCATAAATGACCTGCTGTGCTTCCAACGCAAAGTTATTACCAAAATGAGGCATCGGAATGTTCTGTCCGTTCTTGAAGTCACGGTCCCATAGATACCCGTCACCCAAATAACTGAAAGAGAGCGACGCGTCTATGTCCGGCAAACGTTGTGACTTGGCGGCTTTCAAAGCCTCGTCAGCAGCTTCCTTTCCGGTTTTATACGTTTGAATACTCTGACTGTTCTCGTCTGCCAGACGGAACATCTCGTTAATGCCCAAAACTTTCCTGTTAAGCGTTTGGGCAAATAGACCCTGACTGCATAGTACTGCGCATAGCGGTACTATGAGCCACCTTTTTTTGCTCATAAAATGAAAAGAAATTTAATTGATAATGATAAATATACGCTCCTATATCATGCCGCTTCCGAAGAGGGAGAGCTGGCATTTCGCGTCGTGGCGAGTAGTTCTTTTGGAAATAATCAAATCTGTACAGCTACACCCCAACCATGGAAGTCATACATTTTGTTCTCGTAGCGAATGGAGATTTGATAATATTTTAGTTTCATTTTGATACCTGCTTTTCTAATTCGGTTTGCGAAATTATGAAAAAAAACAGGTAAGTTGTGACCATAGGTATATGCAAATATAATATTTTTTAACGGTTGGCCTTGAGAATATCTTGTAGAAGAAAAGAGTGAGAGATGTACAATAATCATTGTAATTATGTACATGAATAGCGCAAATGATGTACTTGACTTATCTGAAAGATGTACAAGTTTTAAACAAGTGATGTACTTGTTCTGAAAAGGTCTGCTTTTGTTCGTATTTCTTTGATAAGAAGCCTGCCATTGATGTGGAGTTCATCAAAGACAGGCAACTTAGTTTGTTTTGAGTTATATCGAACTGACGTTGATATATACTTCTAAATGATTATTATAACCTACATTCATTTAACTGAAATTGATTTTTCCCTCGTATGTAAATCCAACTATACGACCATCACTCAGTTCCAAAATACCTTCTATCTTATATATCTTACTACCTTCATCATATTGAACATTCAATTTGGCAGATGGAATAAATGTTTTTTCTCCATCTTCCCACCATTTACCTTCAAACCACAAATATGTATACTCAAGGTCTATTACGGTTTTGTCATATTCTCCAGCAACGAAGTCTTTTGTTGAAAGTTCAAGATATAATTGCTCATTGTCGTCTTTAGCATAAAAAGTTATACCCGTATAGTTCCAACCTTTATCACCCTCTACACGAACAAAATTAAGAAGAGCATCCACATTCTCTATAAGAGAAGGCTTAAGTTCTGCACCGCTATTCTCTTCAAGATCTTTCAATGTCGTATTCCATTCTTCTTCTTGGCCTTCATCTAATTTCAGAGTAAGTGTTTGTAAAGCACCATCAGGCGTAGTCTGATTACCACAATGGAGTATATACCCGTCAGCAAAGTTCATTGTTCCTGCCGATAACTCTGTCAAATGATTGTTATTGCAATATAACTCTACCAATTCTTTACATATAGACAGATTCAAATTCGATAAAGCATTTCCGGAACAATCAAGGTGAGTCAATTTCCCGCCATTACTCAAATCAAGCTCCGCCAGTTCGTTTTCACCGACACGGAGAACTTTCAATGCCGTAAAGAATTCCATCGTTTCAATGTTCTTCACCTTTACGCCTTCAAAACCTCCGGTAACATCGATTGCTTCAATCACTGCAGCCTCTGCTTCCGATAACATGCCATCACCATTTGTATCCCATTTATCGTACGTGTGCCCATTGATTTCCTGCGACTGATTCATCCTGTGCTGGCAGTATGACTTAAATGCCGGATCAGTCATCTTGTCGGTAATATCATCTTTAATCATAAAAGTAGCAACAATTACCACTTCTCCGGCGGGCATCACAAACGTAGCCGGATTGGCTGTGACATCTGCAATAACCGCATCGCCTGACCTGACAGCCCACTCTTTAAATAAAAAGCCCACATTAGGAGTTGCCGTAACTGTCACTATTTCGCCTTCTATGGCATTCTCTTTGTCGGCTACTGCCGAGACACCGCCATAACCGGGGAATACAGTGAAAGAATAACTGATACTCTCATCATCCTCGCACGAGAAAAACACAGCACAAAGTACTGTCATTAAAAATATTCTTAACTGTTTCATGAATTTCTAATCTATTTTTCATTTGGTTAATTCACTAAATCAATCATGTCATACATAATATCGAACTAACGTTATATATTATCCACCTATTGTAAAACCTTTATTCGTAAATGTCAAGTTCTGACAAGTAAATGTTATTATTATAAGGTGCTGTTGCCGGAACAAATCTTATATAACGAGCTGTCACAGGCCACATGAACTTAATAACTGCATATATGCCAGGAGAATTACTAGTGGTTGCTTGTCCATGATTTTCCCATTGTTCGCCATCTTCACTAATAAATATCCTTATATTTTTCCAAGTATATTGTGCATTCCAGGTAGCCATCCGAAGTCCTACAAGAGAGTGCGATTCTCCTAAATCCAATTCCAAATAATCTCCGGTTTTCCAAGGCACCGTTATACGAGTCGAAGTCTTGCCATCTATTAGGTTTTCCAAGCCAGAGACCTCATTTTGACTTTCATAACGAACGCTCCATTGGGATTTATCCTTTGCCAGAGTTCCATTCATCTCCCATTCTGATGAGAATTCGATATTTTGGAACTGCACATTGGCGATTAAATAGTAAATGTTTCGTTCTGAAGTAATCGTCCGAGGCAAACCTTCCGTCTCCTTTATCTCTATCGGAATCAGGTACAGGCCACTTTCTATCTCTTCCACATTATCCTCGGGAATATAGATTCGTAATGAATCAGTAGATTTAACTTCTCCCTGTGGTATAGTCAACTCCTGATTTTCAATCTTCAGGAATTTTTTATCCAATGCCAAATAATCTTTATTGTTTTGTTCGTTATAAACATCTACAAAATCATTGTTTACGTCAAGTCTCACTTTGGTTGTTTTGTTTGCCGGCATCGTGCTCTTTACAGGGAACTTTGCCTCAACCTTTCCTGTCATGTCCGCAAAAGTCCTTACAACCGATTGCTCATCCATGAGTCTGGGAAAGCCTTTAAGCTCATTAAAATAAACAAATCCTTCGTTGCCCTCTATATCATAGACTTCATCATCATTGCAGGCACAGAAGCACACCAATGACAACATACATATCAATAAAAAATGATTAGTCAATATTCGTTTCATAAGCTAATATTTTAATTGTTTACTTTAATGCCGGATTCTGAATCTGGATACCTGTTCTGATATAATAATAAGGAGTATAGGGTTTAGAGGCAAAGTCGCTTTCAAGAATGTATCCGCTGAAGCCACCTTTACGTCCCTGCTTGGGATTCCACATGGCCATACCTAACACACTTCCAATATTTTCTCCATTGTAGAAAAATTCAGCTCCCTTACTACTATATTGTTCCATATTTTCCGCGCACACAAACTTGTAAGTGGGACAAGCTCCTTTTCCAAAAGTCTCATACTTAGTTTGAAGATCAGAAAAGGAATTCGTTCCATAAGCTTGAGATACATAATAGTCTATTTGTGGCTCAATCCCCGGTTCAAATTCTCCATCAATTATCAACAGCTTACCTGTGCCCGACTGAGGTCCCATAAATTGGGAAAGGGCAAAGAAGAGTCTTTGGGTATATTTATCCCCACCTTCGTCGATACCACCGCCTCCTTTTCCAAAAACACCTCCATCACCATAGTTAGGCTCATAGTCCAGGTCAAATCCATCCAATCCATATTTTTTTACCGAATCGTTTATAGAAACAGCTACCGCATCGATGGCATCCCACAGATTTGCCTCATCCGTACATAATTCCGGAAAGTTTTTGCGCATCAATCCATCTACCGCGCTTCCAAACATACAAGTCACAAAGCGTGTACCTTTCACTTGCTGGCAGAAACGCAGCTCTTCCCAATCGGCTTCTGTCTTGGGTCTTCCACTCCAAAGGCTGACAATATCGATACTATCCGGCAATGCGATGTATCGCGAACTCATCTCAGAAGTGCCGGTAGTACCACTACGTCCCCACCAGCCATAAGCAATGGAGTGTTCGCTTTTCTTATAAGCCCTTAAATTGGCATAATATTCCGGACTACCCACTTTGGGCTGAGTCTCATGCAACACAGTATGCTCTATATCCGTTTCACAAGCTACATTAACTACGGAAAAAGCTATTAACAACAGATATATTATTTTTTTCATATTCCAAATCTTTTTATTCATACTTTTACTTTTCCACACTCATACACTTAAGGATATGTTTCTTCCTGAAGCCAATTAACTGCACCATTGTTCTTAATTTGCAAATCGTGCTTACCCTTCGCATCCTTAGCGATATTTCCAGTACCTTCGTCAAAACGGTAGTAAACCAACAAATCCGGATGCGTAGCGTCTACCATATTAGGATATTTCTTAATCTGACGCGATGTACGTACTGTTTTCCAGATTCTAAATTCGTCCACTACCATACCTGTTCCTGTAGCATACGATGCTATGGAGAAAGATTTACTTGCATTAAATGGGCCTCCATTGGAAACAGTTGACTGTTGTTCTCCGTCAAAATAAATGGTAATAGAACCATTATCGTTGACAACGGCAAAATGATACCACTTGTTTAATGAGACACTGCCAAACTCACCTATAAAGCTCGAATCCGGGAATCTGACATTCATAACTCCGCTGGGTGAGACGATAATTTGTAAACCAAAGCCATTAAACACATCGGAACGCCAGTTACCCGCAACAAAGAAACCCTTTGTCATTTTGATTTTTCCCTCTATGGTGATGGTTCCATACGGCAATTCTTCCATCTCAGGACCAAAGATACACTCCGGCTCTATCATGTGGAAACCTTCGTTTATTATCGCTGCGGCAGGAGAAACCACTTTTTCTGCCAACTCCAACACGATGAAATCAGAACCATCTATTACAGACATTCCCGATTTCATGGTATTTATTTTCAAAGGAATAGCATAATCTACACCTCTTTTGTAATCATCCCATTTCTTCACGTTCACTGTCACACCTTTAGAGATAGCCGCGTTATCGGGAATCTTCACATTGGATGAAGAGAGTGTAACAGCCTTTTTGGGGATATATTGATATTCTGTCTTATACTTTGTATTGTATTCATTCAAGAACTGTTCGTCCATAATCTCCAATGACACTTCAATGTCTTGTGTCATCTTATAGGTGGATGCAATTGTAATATCAAAATTACCTTCTCCATTATCCAATGTCACACTGGCATTATTGGTAGTCTTTGCCTGTGCGATATACAGCTTATTCGAGAAATCCACTTCTTCCTCACACGAAGAGAAAAGAAAAGAGAAAGAACAAGCCAAAAGCAGCATGCTGTACAGCTGCATCATCATACGAGTTTTATTATCTTTTTTCATATATCCGTCTTTTTGAAGTTTCACATTTAAGGTTTCTTATCCCACCACAGTCTGGTTCCTCCATTATCCGAACCGCCTAACAGTTTAATACCTTTCAACAGATTCTCTTCGTTGGTTCTGTATTCACTGGTTGGATAAGGAACTCTTCGAATCTGGATATCTGTATTGATGGTACCACCGCTATTGTTTACATGAACCGGGAAGAGTTTCGGATAACGTGTTCTGCGGAACTCGCTCCATGCCTCTTGTCCGTTGGGATAAATGGCAATCCATTTCTGTGTGATGATTCGTTCCAGTTTTTCTTCAAAGCCGGCACCTTCGTTCCACTTTATCGTAATGGTACTCAACCTGCTTCCCTCTCCAATGTTATGAGCAGACGCCATTTCATCCTCATACGTTTTCGGCTTACTGGTCTCATCGGCAAGGTAAGCGGAAGCATCTCCAGCTCTCCACTGTTCAAATGATTTCCGGATTCCTTCTTCGTAAAGGCTCTGTGCCGTTCCTCCCATATTCCATTTGCGCAATGCACCTTCGGCACGCAAGAAATAGGCTTCGGCTGCTGTCATCCAGATAATTTCGAAATCGCTTTTCAGTTTCGAATAACTAACGTATCTTTTTGCCTGAGCATCTGAAATCCGCAAACCGCTACGCAATCCCAAATAGACTCTTGGTACACGTTCTTGCGTGTTGGTGATATCATCCGGATTCGTAGCCGGTTTGAAATAAGCACTCAGACGCGGGTCCTTATATCCGACCAGGAACGACTCCATATTCGCACTCATTCGCGCCTCGTTATAGTCTTCGGTAAGACCTCCTAAAGGATTATTGTATGTCCGGCTACTGCTATCTACTCCACGGATGATAGCATTGGCATCGTTTTCTGTCATGACTCCATAACTATCGTTAACAGCTTCTTCTGCCGCCTTTTGGGCTGCTGTCGCATCCACATACGCCATGCGCATGGCGATTCGTAACTTCAGGGTATTACCAAATTTCACCCATTGTGCATAGTTTCCTTTATATACATCGTCAAAGAGCTGCAACAAACTGGAACCCCTTTCGGCATACGGTTTTAACGTCTCTATCGCAGTGGTCAACTCCTCTAGAAAAGAGTGATAAATATCACTTTGAGAATCGTATTCACTGCCGATTCCCTCACCAGCCTTTGAGTAGGGGATAGGACCAAAACTGTCTGTTGTCCGCTGGGCTGCATAGATTTTAATCATCTGTGCGACAGCGAACAAATCGGGGTAATCGTTTTCCGTACGTTCTTTGATAAACTTCCAGTTACCCATAACACCCGTATATAAGACGGAAAAAAGCGAACCATTCCATCCCATCGAAAAGTTGTAGGTCAGTCCATCGCCCGATGTACTCCAATTGTGTGTCTGTCCGTGATAACCTCCATATACATCACCATGCAGATTCTCTACGTTCTGATAGGCATTTGTAGAACTAGACCCTGTACCTCCGTAAGGGAATATGTTTTGAATCATCTTCACAAAGAAAGCCCCTAAGAAGATATTATCCATCTGTAGGTCGTCTTCCGTCACATTATTGGGGTTTTGATTGTATTCTGCAAACTTATCCGTACAAGCCGTGCTTAATACTCCGGTCAGCACCAACAACCATATTATTGATTTAAATCTGTTCATATCTCAATCTTTTACATGCAATTAAAAATTCACTTTTACGCTAAAGCCCAAAGATTTCAAGCTCGGCTGCATAAAATAGTCAATTCCCTGATAATAGGTACCGGTAGAAGCCGTGCTTTCCGGGTCGAATGGAGCTTTGTTATAGAACATAAACAAATTTTCTCCGGTCAGTGCCAGATGGATACTTCCTATCTTATTGTACAACCACTTGCCCGGAATCGTATATCCGATGGCCAGATTCTTCAAACGAACATTCGTTGCACTATACACATATTCGGACAAGATACCATTCAGACCGTTACCCATCGTCTTATAATAATCGGCAACGCTCGACAATTTTCTTCCGTTCACCATCACGTAACCCAAATCACGAGCCTTTGCCGATTGTTCTGAGACACCATACGCATCAAGTATCGCTTGGGTTGCCGACACGCCAATACCCCCAAAACGTCCGTAGATGCTAAAGCTCAAATCGATGTTTTTGTAACGGAAGGTGTTGTTGAAACCTAATGTACAGTCCGGTGCGGCTTTACCTGCAAAGATTACATTCTTATCGTCCGGCATTACCTTTCCGTTTTGCACCACTACATAACGTCCTTGGTCGTCCATCTTTAATGTAGAGACATACACGTCTCCCAACGTTCCGCCTACAGCAACTTTCATTGAATAACTTCCGGCACCGCCTTTTTCAATCACATCGCGGGTAATATACGTTTGAGACTCTTCATCGTAATAATTGTCAATCAGTTTGTCCACACGGTTCTTGTTCATGGTGAATGTCAAATATGAATCCCATGAGAAATCTCCCCACTTATCTTTATATCCCAACGTTGCCTCTATACCTTTATTCGTAACCTGTCCGGCATTGATATAAAATGAAGAGTAGAACGAAGATGCCGAAATAGGTACATTAAAGATTTGGTTGGACGTACGTGTGTGATACCAGGTAAAGTCAAGGCTCAACTTATTTTTGAACATCTTCAAATTAAATCCGGCTTCCACACCTTTTGTCTTTTCGGGTTGCAACGTCAAAGACGGTTTGATACCATTACCAAAGTCGGGTGAACCGGCTGTTACCGGATAAGTCTGCTTACCAGTTACAAACGCAGGAGGCGGATTACCTACGGTCGTATAGTTGGCTCTCACTTTCAAGAATGAAAGAACATCCGACTTCATGCCGCTGAACGCTTCTGTCAGAATGGCCGACATACCTACCGAAGGATATACGATATACAACTGTCCCGTTCCGTAAAGTTGCGACCACCAGTCCGAACGAACCGATGCATTCAAATACAGCATTTGCTTGTACGAAACTTCTGCGTTGGCATACAATGCCTGGTAGTTCTTACTGGTCGGCAAAAGGCTACTTGCTTCTCCTGCTGCATTACCTGTATGAAACAGATTCGGAATAGCTCCGTATGGAATGTAGCAGTCTACAGACTGACCTTGATTTTTGTTCTCCATAAAGCTATATCCGATGTTTCCTGTCACACCAAATGTCTCATTGAAGGTCTTGTCGATATTGGCCATTACATCCACATAATATTGCTCTGTCAGTGAGATGCCACGTGAGTAGCGACCGGAAGCACCTGCAAACAACTTATTGGTAGAAGCATACAAATTGGTCTCCGACAGGCCATTGGTATATTCCATCTTGGCACGTCCCATCAGTTTCAACCAATCGAACAATTTGTATTCCAGGTTCAAGCCTGCATAAAACCGATGTTTCTTATTAATAAATTTCTCTCTATTAGTAATCCAGTAAGGGTTCTGCATTCTGAACTGGTCGTCAGCAAACGGCCAATATTGTGTCGGGAAGTTGCGCGACTCGTCATATCTTTCGTATGCTTGTATGGCACTCCAATTACCGCCTGCCGGGAAAAGATAGACCGGCACAAGAGGGTTGTGATACAATCCCTGCGCAAACATATTCTGGGTTTTCTGATTAGAATACATCAGGTTAAAAGAGACCGTCATCTTATCGTCCAGCAATTTGGCTGTGTTTTTAAATGTAAAGTTGTATCTGTCCAGATTATTGCTCGGCACAATACCCTTACCGGTTAGCACAGAGGCAGAGATGAAAGTCTGATTGGTTTCAGAACCGGTAGAGAATGTAACCGAATGAGATACCGAACGTCCTGTCTGGAAGAAATCCTTCGGCTTATAACTGCCCGGAGTATCCAGTTTTTCTCCCCAACTGGTGAGGCTTCCCATCTCAGTTTGTCCATATCTGTTCTGGAATTCCGGAAGCACAAAAGGAGTAAGGAAGGAAGTACTGTTAGAATAGCTCAACCGGGGCTTTCCTACAGCTCCCGATTTCGTCGTAATCAATACAACACCATTCTGTCCTAAGCTACCATATAGCGAAGCGGCAGCCGCACCGGTCAATACAGACATCGACTCAATGTCTTCCGGGTTTAAGGACGAAATATCATCCGTAGTGGTAGAACTGGCAAAGATACTGTTTATCTCTCCACCGCTGTTGATTACGGGAATACCGTCAATCACATACAGTGCATTGTTATCATAGTTGATGGATTTTGTTCCACGCATTACCACACGGGCAGCTCCACCCACACCGGCCGAACTGGTGTTAATCGTGACACCTGCCACTTTACCGATAAGGGCATTCATGAAGTTGGCATTCTTCACCCGGGTCAGATCTTCTGAAGTTATTTTCTGCACATTGTAGCTTAACGCCTTTTCGGCACGCTTAATACCCAAAGCCGTTACTACCACTTCATTCAGTTCTTTCGAGTCTTCTTTCAAGACAATGGTAAAGTCTCTCTTGTTGCCCACCTTTATCTGTTGTGAAACAAATCCGATATAAGAGACGTTAAGCACTGCATCTTGCGGAACATCCAGCGAGAAGTTACCGTCAATGTCTGTAATCGTACCTTTGCCTGTAGGAACAATGGCGATGTTCACTCCAATCAAAGATTCCTTACTCTCGTTGATTACGGTTCCTTTAATGGTAAACTTCCTGGAATCATTCTTTGTCAGTACAATCCGTTTGTTTACTATTTCATAGTTAATCTGCAAAGGAGTCAGCACCTTATTTAATACATCCTTAATGGCAGCTTGTTTGACCTCTATGGATACTTTCTGCTCCAAATCGAGGTTGTTGTACATAAATGTATAATCTGTTTTGCTTTCGACAGCTTCAAAAAACGCTTTAAGGCTCTGCTGTTTTAAAGATAGGTCTATTTTCTGAACATTGGTTTGAGCACCCAAAGGATGCGCAATCAACAATAAAAAGAAGATATTAGCAAGTATCCTTTTTATTTTTCTCATAATATTACATAAAGTAAAAAGATAATGATTATTTTTGTATTTCTCAATATATATGCACAGCTTTATCAAATACATTATTGATAAAGGGTTGGTAGCCATTGTGTCATATATCTTAATAGGACATGGGGACTGCACTCCTCATGTTCTTTTTTTGTCTATCTAAAGTCTGTTTATCGATATCTGATTGTTACCTCCTCTCCTTTAATTTGATAATTAATTGACGTGATTTTATTGATTAGATCTAACATTTCCTTTAATGATTCGGTCTTAAGCACGAAGCCGTATTTGGTTGATAAGTCCAGATTCTCCACCTGTATATCCACTCCATACCATTTCTCTAACTTATGAAAGACCTCCATGGCGGGTGTGTTTTCAAACCGGAGCATATTCTTTGTCCACAAGCATTCAAGCTCTGCATTGCACGATGCCAGGTGCCAATCCTTCAGATTCTTGCTTATCTGCACTTTTTGATTGGGTTTCAGGTTGACGCCTTTGCTCTTTTCTTTGTCATTTTCCACTCTGACGGCTCCTCGAAGGAGAGAGACATTCATGGTTGGTTCGTCCGGATAGGCATATACATTGAATGCCGTGCCGTGTACCACTACATTGACATCGCCTGCTTTTACCGTGAAAGAGTGTTTCTGGTCTTTGGTGACATCAAAAAAGGCTTCTCCCTTTAGAGTGACTGTACGATTCTGATTATTAAACTTAGACGAATAGCTTAAATAAGAATCCGAGTTCAGCCACACCTTGGTTCCGTCCGGCAAGAATACTTGGGTTTTATGTCCATTCTCTGCAAAAACCGTAAAGAGCTCTTCTTCTCCCTGACTCTTTCCGAAGTAATAGAACGAAGCAGCGGTGACAAGCAGCGGCAATAAGATGGTAGCTGCATACTTGGCCCAAGAAGAGAAAGAGGGGCGCGATTTAGGAACAATCACTCTCTTCTCTATTTTACTCAAAACATCCGATTTTATGTGAGCGTCCATCGTAGGGATTTCCTGCGTCTCTTCCCACAAAGCAGAGAATGTCTCATCCAATATTTCATCGGTTGCCTTCTCTGCTTCTGACCGAAGAACCGTATATTCCGACGGAGTAACTTTCTCCGAGAAGAATCGCCTTAATAAATCCTTGAACAAATTCTCTTTCATTGTACTTTTCCACTTGTTTATTAGATATACGTAGAAGGGCGAAAAAAGTCCCGACTGTTTTTATGTGTTGTATAACATATCGACGGGAAACTGCATAATTGGACGATTAGGAAGCGGAGCTAAAGAGAGCAAGGTATGTTGAAAGAAGAGAGAAGGGACGAGTTAGGGACACCAAAGAAAGAATCCCCAATCGGTCATTAGCAATAGGAGTATGGTACTTTCTAATGACCGATTGAGGATTAAGAGAGGGTTAATTACGATAAACGCAGCTTTTTGTCATCAAGGCTCTGATTATAAAAGGCTGCTCTTTAATAGATTCATGGCAAGAGTCAGTTGGTTCTTTACCGTCTTTTCCGAAATCTCCAACGCCTCCGCTATCTCTTGGATGGAGCGTCCTTTCCTCTTGCTCAAATCAAATATCAATCGTTGTTTGGGTGTCAGTTGTTCTACTGCTTTATCGATTCGTTTTAAAAACTCATCGAAGTAAATCTTATTTTCGACGTTGTTCTCTCCACATTGTTGGTATGCGTCGCTTTGGACGTAGAGTTCAAAGTCTATGCTATCTATCTTCTTGCGGAAAGAGTCGATAATCAGATGACGGGCAATGGTATAGAGATAAGCCTTGAAGGAGGTATCTAAAGAAAGTGATTCCCGAGTCTGCCAAATGCGCAGGAAGGTCTCTTGCAGAATGTCTTCTGCATCAGCGGGCGATTTGGTTAAATTCAGTACGAAGCCATAAAGCAAATCGGCATATATGGCATACAATCGCGTAAAATCCGTATAAGAACCGGACTTTACCCCTCTTACTAAATCAATATGTATGTGCTTTTCCGTAGTCATTATTCTATTCTAACGTCTGTTCGATACAGCTCTTAATTTTATTTGTTTGAAAATTAAAAGCATAGGGATAAACGTATTCAATCTACAGTGATTCATTTATAACACTAGAATGATTGTTACTGTATTTTCTGTGGCTAAAGTTACGTAGATTTATTGTATGGGAGATGATTTTTTGCGAAGAATTTATCGTATAACAAGAAAAATAGATGTTTGAGGATGCCTTCTATGCTCCGTAACAACTTTGACTGTATGCGTGATGCGGAATCTGACGATTGTCTACATGGAATATTTACTCTGATACTCCTTCGGCGATATACCTTCATGCCGTTTGAAATATCTTCCCAGGTACGACTGGTCGGGGAAACTTAACCGGTCGGCTATTTCTTGTATTGTCAGTTCGGCAGACTGAAGCAGTACCTTTATCTCCAGGATAGTGAAATCATCAATAATCTTTTTGGCGGAATCTCCTGTTACACTTTTGCAGATACCGGTCAGATACTTGGTGGAAATACAAAGTTTGTCGGCATAAAAAGTCACTTCCCGTTGGGAAGTACAATTGGCGTGCACCAGTGCAATAAAGTTCTTGAAGATTTCATCCTGCCGGCTTCCGCCTTCAATTTCCTGTGCATCGAAATAGCGATAACATTTATCATAAATATCGAGCATGAAAGACTGGAGATGATTCTTGGCTATTTGGTTTCGGAAGCGATTCTCGCGGTCTTTGTAGATGGCAGTCGCGGCACTTATCAGTCCGTTGATGGCTCCGGTATTCTCTTCCGGGAGAACATAGCATGGATGCTCCTTTATAAACCGGAAAAAGATGGGTTCGAAACGCATACAGGCTTCTATAAACATTTCTTTGGGGAATCCGAAAAAAGAAGCTGTGAAATCGCTGCTGCTGCCATTGATACGGATAATGGTTCCCGGCAGAAGTACTAATTGAGTATTTTCTACCACTTCATAATCTTTTAGGTCAATCGTGACGTGTGCCCACCCTTTGCGGCAGAAGTAAATGGCACCCCCTTCCAGTTTCCACAGGTAGTGCATGACAGGAGCTAACTCCTCATCAATTCCGGCGATGAAGGGTTCGCGAAGTACGGCCAGGTTAGAGTTTCTTTGTTCCATATAGGTTTCTCTTTTTGCGGGCAAAAATAGGGATTTTTTGCTAAATATTAGCTTTGATGTTCCGAAAATGAACAAAACTGAAGATACTATGTCTGGTTTTCTGTGGTAAAAAGAGTCTACCTTTGCCGCGTTCAAAATTTAAAAATAGGTAACACAATGAGTAAAAAGATTAGTAAAGTGAAGCAGGGACTATTGTTACTCTGCTGTCTGATTGCTGCGACAGGCTGTAAGCAAGCTCCACCGGCACAAATGGAGGCTGAATACGAAGTAATGACTGTATCTCCGGCCGACCGGATGATTTCGAGCGCGTATTCGGCGACCATCCGTGGACGTCAGGATATAGACATTTATCCCCAGGTAGGCGGTACGCTGACCAAAGTCTGTGTGACGGAAGGCCAACGGGTAAAGAACGGACAGACACTGTTCATCATCGACCAGGTGCCGTATGAAGCAGCCTGGCAAACCGCAGTGGCAAACGTTGAGGCTGCACAGGCTTCCTTGGCTACCGCACAACTGACTTATGACAGTAAAGAGGAACTGTATAAGGAGAATGTAGTTTCCTCTTTCGACCTGAGTACGGCGAAGAACTCCCTGCTGGCTGCCAAGGCACAGTTGGCACAGGCAAAAGCCCAGGAAGTGAGTGCCCGCAATAACCTTTCTTACACAGTAGTGAAGAGCCCGGCTGACGGAGTGGTAGGTACATTGCCCTATCGCGTGGGAGCGTTGGTTGGTTCCAGTCTTCCCGAACCGTTGACAACCGTTTCTGATAATTCGGATATGTACGTTTACTTTTCTATGACGGAAAACCAGTTGCTGGGATTGATTCGCCAGTACGGCTCTAAAGAAGAAGCATTGAAAAGTATGCCGGCTATCGACCTTCAGTTGAATGACAAATCGTCTTATTCCGAACAAGGACAGATTGAGTCCATCAGTGGAATAATCGACCGGTCGACGGGTACTGTCAGTCTGCGTGCGGTATTCCCTAACAAGGACGGATTGCTGCATAGCGGTGGCGCTGGAAATGTGATTGTCCCTGTCCGGAAAGCGGGCTCTCTGGTTATTCCGCAGGGTGCTACGTTCGAAATACAGGACAAGAGATATGTATATAAAGTAGTGGACGGCAAAGCACAGGCAAACCTGATTCAGGTGACACGTGTAAACGGCGGACGTGAATTTATTGTTGACGAAGGACTGGCACCGGGAGATGTAATCGTGGCGGAAGGCGTAGGATTGCTCCGTGAAGGTACACCGATTAAAGCCAAGACAGCACAGGCTGCCGCTCCGACAACTACTGAAAACTAAACAAAGGAGGAATCATCCATGAATTTAAGAACCTTTATTGAACGCCCTGTATTATCGGCAGTGATTTCTATCACGATTGTCGTAGTGGGTATCATCGGGTTGTTCAGTCTACCCGTTGAGCAATATCCCGATATTGCTCCGCCTACCATTATGGTGAGCACCAATTATTACGGTGCCAGTGCGGAAACTTTGCAGAAGAGTGTAATCGCACCGTTGGAAGAAGCTATCAATGGTGTGGAAGACATGACATATATGACCTCAACGGCTACCAATGCCGGTACGGTAAGCATCACCGTTTACTTCAAACAGGGAACAGACCCGGATATGGCTGCTGTCAATGTGCAGAACCGTGTGTCACGTGCTACGGGACAGCTCCCGGCAGAAGTAACGCAGGTCGGTGTGACCACTTCCAAGCGTCAGACCAGTATCCTGCAGATGTTTACGCTTTCCAGTCCGGACGATAGTTATGATGAAAACTTCCTGTCCAACTATCTAAGTATCAATATGAAACCGGAAATTCTCCGTATCAGCGGCGTAGGTGACCTGATGATTTTGGGCGGTGAATATAGTATGCGTGTATGGATGAAGCCGGATGTAATGGCACAGTACAAACTGATTCCGTCGGACATTACTATGGTGCTTGCCGAACAGAATATAGAATCGGCAACAGGTTCGTTTGGTGAGAACTCCAACGAAACCTATCAATATACGATGAAGTATAAAGGGCGTCTGATAACTCCGGAAGAATTCGGCGACATTGTCATTCGTTCCACGGATAACGGTGAAGTCCTGAAACTGAAAGATATTGCCGACATACAACTGGGACAGGATAGTTATGCTTATCACGGTGGTACGGACGGGCATCCGGGTATTGCCTGTATGGTATTCCAAACGGCGGGTTCCAATGCGACCGAAGTCAATCAGAACATCGACAAATTTCTCGAAGAAGCCCGCAAAGACCTTCCGAAAGGAGTGGAACTGACGCAGTTGATGAGTTCGAACGACTTTTTGTTCGCTTCCATCCATGAGGTAGTAAAGACCTTGATTGAAGCCATCATCCTGGTTATTCTTGTAGTGTATGTTTTCTTGCAGGACTTCCGTTCCACATTGATTCCTTTGGTGGGTATTGTGGTTTCGCTGATTGGTACGTTTGCCTTTATGGCGGTGGCGGGATTCAGTATAAACTTGCTGACCCTCTTTGCACTGGTACTCGTTATCGGTACGGTGGTGGATGATGCCATTATTGTCGTCGAGGCGGTGCAGTCACGGTTCGACGTAGGATACAGGTCATCCTATATGGCAAGTATCGACGCAATGAAAGGTATCAGTAATGCTGTTATCACCTCTTCATTAGTGTTTATGGCTGTATTTATTCCGGTGTCCTTCATGGGCGGTACTTCCGGTACGTTCTACACGCAGTTCGGTCTGACCATGGCGGTTGCCGTAGGTATTTCCGCAGTTAACGCGTTGACGTTGAGTCCGGCTCTGTGTGCATTGCTGCTGAAACCTTATATAAATGAAGACGGAACGCAGAAGAATAACTTTGCGGCACGCTTCCGTAAGGCATTCAATTCGGCTTTTGACGTGATGATAGAAAAATACAAGAATGCTGTATTGTTCTTTATCAAACGCAGATGGCTGACCTGGTCATTGTTAGCTTGCTCCGTAGTATTGCTTGTGTTCCTGATGAATACAACCAAGACCAGTTTGGTGCCTGACGAAGACCAGGGTACGGTATTTGTCAATGTAAGTACGGCGGCAGGTAGCTCGTTGACTACGACCAATGACGTGATGGAACGTGTTGAAAGCCGTTTGATGGGTATTCCACAGGTGGCACACGTGCAGGAAGTGGCAGGTTACGGATTGCTCGCCGGACAGGGAAGCTCGTTCGGTATGTTGGTGCTGAAACTGAAAGACTGGTCTGAACGACCGGAAGAAGAGGATAATGTACAGGCTGTTATCGGTCAGATATACGGTCGTACGGCTGATATTAAGGACGCAAGTATCTTTGCCATTTCTCCGGGTATGATTCCGGGTTACGGTATGGGTAATGCACTGGAACTTCATATGCAGGATAAGATGGGTGGCGAAGTAACCGATTTCTTTGCGACTACGCAGCAGTATCTGGGAGCATTGAATCAGCGTCCTGAGATTGCGATGGCTTATTCTTCGTTCGACGTCCGCTATCCGCAGTGGACGGTGGAAGTAGACCCGGCAAAATGTAAGCGTGCAGGTATCACACCCGATGCTGTGTTGAGTACACTTTCCGGTTATTATGGTGGTCAGTATGTGTCTAACTTCAACCGTTTCTCTAAAGTATATAGAGTAATGATTCAGGCAGACCCGCAGTTCCGTCTGGACGAGACTTCACTGGATAATGCTTTTGTACGTATGTCGAATGGGGAGATGGCTCCGTTGAGCCAGTTCGTTACACTGACACGTACCTACGGTGCGGAAACTTTGAGTCGTTTCAATATGTACAACTCTATTGCAGTGAATGCCATGCCGGCTGAAGGATACAGTACCGGTGACGCTATCAAGGCAGTACAGGAGACAGCGGAACAGTCTCTTCCGAAAGGATATGGCTATGACTACGGTGGTATCACCCGTGAAGAGAATCAGCAAAGTGGTACGACGATGATTATCTTCGGCATCTGCTTCCTGATGATTTACCTGATTCTGAGTGCATTGTACGAGAGCTTTATCATTCCGTTCGCCGTTCTTTTGAGTGTGCCTTGCGGATTGATGGGAAGTTTCTTGTTCGCCCGTATGTTCGGACTGGAGAATAACATCTACTTGCAGACTGGTTTGATTATGTTGATTGGTCTGTTGGCTAAGACAGCTATTCTTCTGACGGAATATGCAGCAGAGCGCCGTAAGGCAGGTATGGGACTGATTGCTTCTGCTGTCAGTGCGGCTAAAGCCCGTCTGCGCCCGATTCTGATGACGGCATTGACCATGATTTTCGGTCTGTTCCCGTTGATGATGTCCAGTGGAGTAGGAGCTAACGGTAACCGTTCATTGGGTACGGGTGTAGTCGGTGGTATGACTATCGGTACGTTGGCGTTGCTTTTCATCGTGCCTACCTTGTTTATCGCTTTCCAATGGTTGCAGGAACGCCTTCGCCCCGCGCAAAGCAGACCTACCGAGGACTGGCAGATTGAAGAGGAAATCAAGATAAGTGAAGAAGAAAAGTCTAAAGCTGGAAAGAATGATTAAAATAATAACTAATGAGAAAAATAATAATCTTATCCGCAGCAACGCTTGTATTGAGCAGTTGCGGTATCTACAATAAATACAAACCGGTATCGGAAGTTCCCGAGGGACTTTACGGCAGCGAGTCAGTCGCTGCCACCGATACGGCAAACTTCGGTAACCTCTCGTGGAGAGAGGTCTTTACCGACCCGTACTTGCAGACTCTGATTGATTCGGCTTTGGTACGAAATACGGATATGCAGACAGCCCATCTACGTGTGAAGGAAGCGGAAGCTTCGCTCTTGACGTCCAAACTGTCTTACCTGCCTTCTTTGTTTCTCGCACCGGAAGGGGCTGTCAGCAGTTTCGACCGCAGTAAGGCTACGCAGACTTATTCATTACCCGTGACAGCTTCGTGGGAACTGGATATTTTCGGAAAGGTAACGACGGCAAAACGTCGCGCGAAAGCTGCTTATGAGCAGAGCAAGGAATATGAGCAAGCCGTTAAGACGCAACTCGTCGCTACTATGGCAAATACTTATTATACATTGCTCATGCTCGATTCGCAGTATGAAATAGCTGTTGCCACCGAATCTGCCTGGAAGGAAAGTGTGAAAACCACCCGTGCCATGAAGAATGCCGGTATGGTGAACGAAGCCGGATTGGCGCAGACGGAAGCTACCTATTATAATATATGTACGACCGTGCTTGATTTGAAAGAACAAATCAACCAGGCAGAAAATTCAATGGCATTGTTATTGGCAGAGACTCCCCACGAAATCCAACGTGGCAGACTGGGAAACCAGCAGTTGCCGGAAAACTTCTCCGTAGGTATTCCTTTGCAGATGCTTGCCAACCGTCCCGATGTACGTAGTGCGGAGTTTTCACTGGCACAGGCTTTCTATACGACGAATGCCGCCCGTGCCGCTTTCTACCCGTCTATCACATTGAGTGGTAGTGCCGGATGGACGAACAGTGCCGGAAGTATGATTATCAACCCGGGTAAGTTTGTGGCTTCTGCCGTAGCTTCTCTGACACAGCCTTTATTTAATAAAGGAATGAACGTGGCACAGTTGAAAATAGCGAAAGCCCAGCAGGAAGAAGCCCGTCTCGGCTTTGAACAGACTTTGCTGAACGCAGGTGTGGAAGTCAACGAAGCATTGGTGCAGTATCAGACTGCCCGTGAGAAAGCGGCTTTCTACGAAAAGCAGGTTACTTCTTTGCAGACGGCTGCCCGGAGTACGAGTCTTTTAATGAAGCATGGCAATACCACTTACTTGGAAGTATTGACCGCGCAACAGACATTGCTCAACGCGCAGCTTTCTCAAGTAGCCAATCGCTTTACCGAAATCCAGGGCATGATTACTTTGTATCAGGCATTGGGCGGCGGTCGGATGTAAGGAGGTATATATGAATACTGAAACACTACGCGGCCGGATACTCGACTATACAAAGCGGGAAATGTCCCTGCATGGTGTCAGTGGACTTACTATGGATGATATAGCCAGGGGAATGAAGATGTCGAAGCGGACGCTTTACAAACTCTTCCCCAGTAAGGCTTATCTGTTCCGTATCTGTCTTTCTGATTCTGCTAAGACGGTCAGAAACTATATACAGCAGAAGCAGTTACGAATGGATAGTTCATGTATGGATTTGCTTTTCACGACAGTGAACGGATATCTCACACTGTTGCACTCGTTAGGGAAAACTTTGTTGCTGGACATCAACGCGGACAAGGAATATCGCTCTTCCTTTGAACGCGAAGAGGCTTTTTGGCTGCAACAGTTTATAGATGTACTGACGCATTGCAAAATCTGTGGTTATCTGCTTCCCGAAGTCGAACCTGACAGTTTCGCAACGGATTTGCAGGAGGTAATCTACAAAAGTTGTCTGCAAGGCACTCCGTATGTGGTGCAGCGTATGATGAACTATACACTTTTGCGGGGACTTTTCAGAGTAGATGGTATCCGGTATATTGATGAACACCTGGAACCTGATAAATTTAATGTTTGTGTATAAGAAGAGAGAGGTGCGTCCGACGAAAGAAGGGCGCACCTTTTTTAATTACCGGAATTTGTTTATTATCGCAGTTATACTTCTTTTTTAGACAAAAAGCTCTCTATCTCACTCTTTTTTCAGATATTTGTACCCATTTACATAACTGATTGATATAAAACGTCGAAAAGAACATGGACAAAGCGGTAAAGAAACCCTCGTTATTTAGTGATATTCAGCAACGGAAGAGATACTTGTGTGCACTGGTTATGATTTTATTGATGATTGGAGTAGCAGAACTATTGCACGAAAAGGAAATCATTTTCCCCGAAATGGCTGCTCTTACCATTGGTATGTGGATTGTTAATAAACGGGTGTGGCGTGTGAAATACTGGCAAATGCTCTTATTGATGACTCTCGGTGCTTGTGCCGGGGTATTGATTGTACTTTATTCTCCCTTTCCTTTAGTAGTAGATGTGGCTATCGCTTTCTCATGTGCTGCTGTCGGGCTTTTATTTACCCGTGCTTCGCTATTTCCATTAATCTCCGCCTGTGTACTTCCCGTATTATTAAAAACTGAAAGTTGGGTTTACCCGCTCTCTGTTTTTGTGATGACATTGATAATCATTGCCGTACAGCGATGGATGGAATACTTTGGACTCCGAAAATCTATTATTTATGAACCGGTGGAACGGTATTGGACAGCGGATAGTTTCCGGTGGTTGAGTCTGATGATTAGTGTGTTTGCGGTAGCCTGCCTGGCGGTATATACTTCTAATTTTTATTTTATCATTCCGCCATTGATTGTAATGTATGTTGAGTTTGTCAATTCAAAAGCCGGATTTCGAAATCGACCTGTACTTACTATATTGCTGTTAGTAAGCGGTTCATTGATAGGAACTATCTTTCAACTGATTGGTTATCATTACCTGGGATTGCCCGAAACAGTAGTAGCGCTTTTTATTTTTATAGTACTTTTCACTTTGTTCGAATGGCTCGGCAAGTTCTTTGCACCGGTAGGAGCAATGGCACTTATACCGATGCTGCTTCCAAAAGAAGCATTATCCTGGCTACCTTTTCAAGTACTCATTGGTGCTACGATATTTATCGCGATGGGAATGGTATTTTACCAGCAATGTTATAAATGGTCACGTGCACAACTGGTCTATTGTTTAATCCCTCATTATTTACTAAGCCGGCTGAATCGGAACAGGAAAGAGTAAAATTATTGCTGATTATGATTTGAATAGTTAGTTTTTGTATGAAATTGAATTATATGATTTTCTTAAGAGCTTATTAAACAGTGCTTTATCTTTGTACTTTTTCTCAAATATTCTCATGCCTATGAGAAAAAATACTCATACCTATGAGAAAAAATTCTCAATGCAATGAGTATTTATTCTCACTGTGGTGAGAATGATTCCTTTTCAGAGTATGCTTGAAGAATCTAAAATATATTCATGGAATTTCTTATATCACAGGAAAAAAACTTTTATTCCTTCGTATTCCATTTAATTAAATAGTATATTTATAGTCGATAAAATAATAGCCAATGAAATATCAATTAGAAATAAGCACTCTGTTGACTCCTGTCAATGCACATTTGCTGTTTGAAAAATGTGAGTGGCCTGAATTAAACAGTTTTGATAGAGAAATGATTGGAGATTATTTCTCCAATTTGGTGGATGATATTCAAATGGATAGCGCTTTGGCGGATTGGACTTTTACTATTATCATACATGTAGGTACTTATTGGGGAGCTAAAGATATAAGGATTGGGAAACGGGGAATTATATACACGGATACCAAGGAGAAAGTACTAACGATAGGGATTCCTCTTCCTTATCATAAGACTGTTGGCTGGGGAGTGGAGAAGAAAAAGCGTTTTGCAGCTAAAATACCGGACCCAAGCAAGGATAAAAATGTCAGGCTGATTCCTGTAGATTTTACAAAATATGATGATATGGGAAGCTATATTGAGGATACTATAAAAATAGCCCTTCAGAGTTTATTTGAGGTCGGTTTTACTCTGAAAGGCTGTGAGGTGAGACTAAAATAAGGGTATTATCTCTAGCTTTTATTTTTCTACAAATGTATTCAGTGAATGAGGTGGTAGGGTAACGCTTAGATAGCGGCTGCCTAATTTCACTGTTACTTCTTTAGCTTCTTTGTTGAAATTTCCGGCTATCACTACTTGTTTCTTTTGTGGAGTCATGACTACCATTACCGGTGTTTTATCTTCTTCAGCCGCCCTATAAGCCAGTACCTTTGAACCGGGCGTAACATAATGGCTGTAATGTTTTACTGCATAATATTCGGGAGTAAAAGTTGCTGTTCCCGTCTTTGAATCTACATGGATTAAGGAATTCTGTTTCCATCCCCATCCGCTGAAACCACCATCATATAAGATAGCATTCCAAAAAGTATATTCTTCGCAACCGTTGCCCAGGTAGTGGTTCATCAGACCGAAGGTATGTTCGGCAGCTTTCCAGTCGAAAGACCCCCAACCACATTCACTTTCTGTTTGTACATATTTATATTGCGGATATTTGGCACGGAGTTTAGGCAGAATCTGTCCGCCTTCCCATTGGAAACCGACTCCTTGTATCGTTTCCGGCATACGAGGGTCGGAAAGAACCTGGTCGATGACATCGTAGCGGTTGGTGTTGATTGTACCTAAGTATAACTTAATTTCCGGGTGCTGTTTCTTCAATGTCGGAGCCAGGTATTCTGTGTTGAAACGGATGATACCTTCCGCTGTCCAGGCACAACCCGGATAGTTGGTATAGCTCCATGATTCATTTTGGAACATAACCATTGAAACGGGAATTCCCTCTTCCTTGTAGGCGTCGATGAATTTGCAGAAGTAGTTGGCATAAGTTTGCAGGTAACGTGGGTCTTGGATGAAGTAGTCGTTCACTGCCAGTTGTTGAGGGAATACTTTGGTATCCTTCTCTTTGCTGTCTTCAAAAAGGGTTACATCCGACAGGGGAGACATCTCGTTTTGATTACGGTCACTGCGGACGGAATAGTAATGGTTAATCTTCATCCATGAAGGCGGCGACCATGGAGACATCCAAAAAGTCATATGGGGATTATACTGCTGCGCGGCTTTGATATAAGGAATCAGAGTCGTTTTATCACGATTGATATTGAAATGTTTCAATTGGAAATCACCGGGGACTTCATCACAACTGTACCAGTCGCGGGCATAATCATTGGCATTCATGGAAAAACGTCCCATTGTAAATTTTAAATCTCCTTCGGGAGCAAAGAGTTGTTGAAGGATAATCTCCTGTTGTTTACGTGGAAGCATATTGAGCGCATCCCAGCCTAGTTCGTTAAAACACGTTCCCCATGCTTTGAAGACAGTACCTTCTTCCGTACCATTGGCTTCTAGTAAAGGAGTTTGTCTGCTACTTGTCTGTAACTTGACTTTGGCCTGCTTCCAAACGTTCCCTTCCGTACTGCTAATCCATTCGAAGGACTGGGCATACACTTCGTTTATTGACAATACCATTATCAAACCGCTAAACAGGGCTGTTCTTTTTAGAATGTTTTTCATGTTCTTATTGATATGTTTTATTCATTATTTGATTCGTCACAAAGATAGATAAGAAAGAGAATATAGAGGAACATAAATGTAACAGATACTGCAACAAATGTATCAAGAATAAAAAGGAATGTGTTTTTTTCAATAAATAATTCATTTTTACATAATACTTTAATATCTTTGCAAAACAATATAAAAAAGACAAACTTATAACTGAAAACATGAAAACAAAAACTTTACTGGGCTTCTTTCTTTTGTCTGTTATGACATTCTGTATGTCTGCTTGTCAGGATGATGCAGAGATTATTTTATTCAGCGGTTCACAACTCAACAATGAACCGGGAACTTGTACGAATACGATTTCTTCTACAACTTTGTATCTCAACGGGCGGGGTACGGAAGATATTGGAATTGCTAATGGAAAAGGCGGTTACTCTGCGCATAGTTCTGATGAAACTATTGTGACGGTAACTGTCAGCAATGATCGGTTATTGATAAATTCACATGGAAAGAAAGGAAAGGTAACTGTGACTGTCAGTGATAAGAAAGGGAATAGCGTTGTTTTACCCGTAACTGTTTCGTATGGAGTAATTTCGTTGTTCTGCAGAGAGCAGACAGGATTTGCTGTCAGTGTTAATGACGAGATTTTATCGACAGGGAAGGATGAGAATAAGGAACTGTTGAAATCGGTAAACGATGTGATGATGCAGGAATATTCCTTTATAAAAGGACAGGAAGTTTGTATTCTGCAACCGGATGATGTTTATAATTTTATGGAAGATGGCAACGGCAGTTTTATCTTGAAAGCGGAGAATGGTGAGATACGTGCTGAAGGAACTTATCAAGTGGGACATGATAATGATTTGATTAGTGACAAACAGGGGGTGGCTTTTACTTTTAGCTACAAAGATGCTGACAATGCCGATAAACAGCATAAATTCTATTTGGAGCCCTCATTCAAACGACAGCCTTCTACCAAAAGTGTAGGCCCTGTTATGATTTACTGGATGGAAGATGTGACGGATTCTTCTTATTTGAACGGTATTTCATTACCGGAAAACGGGAAGGTGCTTTATGTTGTATTTACGAGTAGTTTTGGAATCCGACCGGCAGAATAAATGATAGAGTCGTATTAAGAAAAATGCACCCTTAAAATTATGTATCTGATTTTAAGGGTGCATTTTTAGTTCTATTTCATTGCAATTTATTGTAAAGCACGAATACGTACTTCTGTTCCTTTATCGTTCTTCAACCCGTCTTTTACCTTATTAATGTCCGTATCTCCATAATGATAAGGATACAGTATATGTGGCCGGACGATTCGGGTAGCCCGTATCGCCTGTTCCGGTGTCATTGTATAAGGCTGGTTGACAGGCAAGAAAGCGATATCAATGTTTTTCACTTGTTTCAGTTCGGGAATATCCTCTGTATCTCCGGCAATATAAATCCGTATTCCGCCCAGCGTGAGAATATATCCATTGTCACGTCCTTTAGGATGAAACTTGTCTCTGCCGGGAGTTGTATTATAGGCGGGCACTGCTTCCAGCTTGATATCCGGTTCGAGTTGAAGTGCATCGCCGTTTTTCATCTCCTGTCCTCTGTCCAGCATTTTCCGGCAATTCGGATTCGCTATTATTTTTGTAGACGGGGTTTCGATAGCTTCGATTGCTTTCGTATCGAAGTGGTCATGATGTTCATGGGTAATCAGAATGAAATCTGCTTTGGGCTGTTGCGTGTAGTCTGCATAATCAGATACGGGGTCGACGAAAATCTTTTTTCCCGCATACTCCAATAGCAAGCTGGCGTGTTTGAAGAAAATAATCTTCAGGCTTTTCCCATTCTTGGTGGTAAATGAATCCGTTTCAAAGTTCTGCATCTTTGTAATTTCATTAGTTGGATAATAAAACGAACGGGAATAAGAAAATCCGTAAGAAAAGCATAGCGCAAACACTATCAGTAGAATCTTTTTCATATCTATACAGAATTTGGTTCCCTGCAAAGATAACATTTGGAGTGATTTATCAGTTCACGTTAAAACTGAATCTGTGTGATATTAACTTTCTTTGTGTAGAAGGTGATAGGCTGGAGTATAAATGTTATCTTTGTGGATAAGGAATTATACTATATATGTAAGTCGTTGAAATATAATGATATGAACCAAAATAATGAGATAGTTATTTATCAGTCTCAAGATGGGACAATAAAAGTGGATGTTTTGTTTGAAGGAGAAACCGTATGGTTGACAATAGAACAGATGTCTTTATTGTTTGGAAAGTCACGTTCTACAATAAATGAGCATATACTCAATATCTATAAAGAAGGAGAACTTGTTGAGATAGAAAGTATGAGAAAAATCGGAAATTCCGATTTTTCTACTAAACCGACTAATTATTATAATCTCGATGTAATCATTTCTGTTGGTTATCGTGTCAAATTTAGAAGACGCAGGGCGGATTTCTCATCAGTTGGCACTACATAAAGCAGGGCAGGAATATAATAAGTATAAGGAAACACAACATACACTTGAACATCTGAATAGTATAAAAGAACTAGATGAAGATATTAGACGATTAAAAGGTGGAGTTAAAGAATAAAAGGAGATATGTTTCTTCTGAAAAAGCCTTATGTTATTTTATATTAGTAAAAAAGACACGGAGTAAATAGCTGCCGTGTCTTTTTTAGTTTTATGCTAATATTATGCTTTTATGCATTCAGCGCTTGTTCAATATCCGCGATAATATCATCCGCATTTTCGATACCTACCGACAAACGGATTAGGTCCGGGCGTACCCCTGCTTCCATTAACTGTTCGTCCGACAACTGGCGGTGAGTATGGCTGGCCGGATGAAGCACGCAACTACGTGCATCGGCTACGTGGGTAACGATAGCGATGAATTCCAGTGAATCCATAAACTTGATAGATACGTCACGTCCGCCTTTCAGTCCGAAGGAGATAACTCCGCAAGAACCATTCGGCATATATTTCTGTGCCAAAGCGTAGTATTTATTATCCGGCAGTCCGCAATAGTTTACCCAAGCCACTTTCTCGTTTTTAGAAAGATATTCGGCTACTTTCTGTGCGTTGCCGCAATGTTGGGGCATACGTAGGTGAAGCGTTTCAAGTCCCAGGTTCAGTAAGAATGAGTTTTGCGGGCTTTGGATGCTGCCGAGGTCACGCATTAACTGTGCTGTAGCTTTAGTGATATAAGCACCTTTGCCGAATGCTTTTGTATAAGTCAGTCCGTGATAAGACTCGTCCGGTGTACAAAGTCCCGGGAATTTTTCAGCGTGAGTGTCCCAGTCGAAGTTACCGCTGTCTACGATACAGCCGCCTACGCTGGTAGCGTGTCCGTCCATATATTTGGTAGTAGAGTGAACTACGATGTCTGCTCCCCATTCAAACGGGCGACAGTTAATCGGAGTCGGGAAAGTATTGTCAACAATCAAGGGGACACCGTGGCTGTGGGCGATACGTGCGAACTTCTCAATATCCAGTACTTCGAGGGAAGGATTGGAGATTGTTTCGCCGAACAATGCTTTTGTATTCGGCTGGAAAGCTGCGGAGATTTCCTCCTCGCTGGCATCCGGGCTGACAAAAGTCACGTCAATGCCTAGTTTCTTCATCGTAACACCGAACAGGTTGAAAGTACCACCGTAAATAGCGGAAGAACAAACAAAGTGGTCTCCTGCCTGGCAGATATTGAAAATGGCGTAGAAGTTGGCAGCCTGACCACTGGAAGTCAGCATGGCAGCCACACCACCTTCGAGAGCGGCAATCTTGGCGGCAACAGCGTCGTTCGTAGGATTTTGCAGGCGGGTATAGAAGTAACCGCTTTCTTCCAAATCGAAAAGACGTGCCATTTGTTCGCTGGTATCGTATTTGAAAGTTGTACTTTGATAGATGGGCAATACGCGTGGTTCGCCCTTTTTAGGCGTCCACCCTGCCTGTACACACAGGGTTTCGGGCTTGAATTGTTTTGCCATAATGTTATCGGGTTTTAATGATTTATTTCAAAAAATGTTTTAATGGCGCAAAAGTAGGGAAAATAATTGTATTTTTGCCCTGTTTATGAGTGAAATGATACTCATGTGAAGGAGATAATTGTGTAGATATGAAAAATAAACTCTATGTGCTTTTATTCTTAGCTTTTCTTTTTTCGGGTACGGCGCTTTGGGCACAGCAAAAGGCGACTCCGAAGGCAGGCGAAGGTATCTCTACTTTTCTGTTGAGACACAACCGTTCTCCGAAGAAATACTATGATGATTTTATAGAACTGAATAAAAAGAAACTGGGAAAGAATAATGTGCTGAAAATGGGCGTGACATATGTGATTCCGCCTGTAAAGAAAGCATCGGGAACTCCTGCCGGAAATACGGCCGCAAAGAGTACAACTGCAAAGAATACAACCGCTAGAAGTACAGAACCCAAACAACAACCCTCTAAATCTAAAGCGTCGAAAATAGGAACTACCATCAATGAACCCCTGTTCGGAAAGGAACTGGCAAATGTCAAAGTTACTTCCAACCGACTTGCGGGTGCCTGTTTCTATGTGGTCAGCGGGCATGGCGGACCCGACCCCGGAGCTATCGGACGGGTAGGTAAACATGAACTTCACGAAGATGAATATGCCTACGACATCGCCCTTCGCCTGGCGCGTAACCTGATGCAGGAAGGGGCGGAAGTCCACATCATCATTCAGGATGCCAAAGACGGTATCCGTGACGATACCTACCTGTCGAACAGTAAACGTGAGACTTGTATGGGAGACGCGATTCCGTTGAACCAGGTACAGCGCCTTCAGCAACGTTGCAATAAGATAAATACCCTTTACCAGAAAGACCGTAAGAATTACTCTTACTGCCGGGCAATCTTCATTCATATAGATAGCCGCAGCAAAGGGAAACAGACCGATGTCTTTTTCTATCATTCGAACAAGAAAGCAGAAAGCAAGCGTTTGGCAAATAATATGAAAGATACATTTGAATCGAAATACGGAAAGCATCAGCCGAACCGGGGATTTTCCGGGACAGTGAACGGACGCAATCTGTATGTGCTTTCCCATACTACTCCCGCTTCCGTTTTTGTGGAACTGGGCAATATCCAAAATACTTTCGACCAGCGCCGTCTGGTTATAAATTCCAATCGCCAGGCATTGGCTAAATGGCTGATGGAAGGCTTTCTGAAAGATTACAAAGATAAAAAATAGACCTAAAACATATTTTTTCGTGAACAAAACCGAAAACTGTATGTTTTATATATGCAAATCGCCTGATGACTGCTTGTAGGTATGCGAATATATGTGAGTCAGTGAATATGCCTCCCCGGCATAACAGGAAGATTGCATAGTAGTTTTGTCGTGTTTTATTTTGTGTTTGTGTTGTGACGGTGCTGCGATGTGAATCGGGGTGCCGTTTTTTTTGTTAAAATCCGGTTCCAGTCTTATTTTTTTCAAACTTCCGTGAACAAAATTCCAATCCGTATGTTTTTAATTATGCAAATCGCCTGATAAAGCTTCTTATGGGTATGCGAATATAGATAGGTGAGCAAGACATGCCTCCCCGGCATAACAGGAAGATTGCATAGTAGTTTTGTCGTGTTTTATTTTGTGTTTGTGTTGTGACGGTGCTGCGATGTGAATCGAGGTGCCGTTTTTTTCTTTTCGAAAAGGCTCTTTGGTAAAGGTACTATTGGGCTATAACGGTAGAATAACCATGCGGCTATTAGGTAAATCGGGTATATACATAGTGTCATTAATTACAGTGATGTCTGCCGGGCCTGCAAACTTTTCCGTTGTCGCTAATGGAGTAATTTTTTTCGTAGACATATCAATGGTGCTGATTCCGGCAGGTGTCCAGTTTGTTATATACATCGTTTTCTTGTCGGTTGACAGAGCTATCCCGTCGTATTGGCCCGGAAGGCTGATGAACTTTTCAGCTACCGGATTTGACAAATCCGTGATTTGGTAAATAACATTAGCGTCTGTAGTATTTCCGTCCGCCGGATAAGAAGCGACATACATGATGCCATTATCAATGATGATTCCGTTCGGTCCTGTGACATCAAGCCATTTGACAGGAACGGAACTGGTCATTTTAACAGGGTTGGCGATGTCGATCCGATAGATTCTTCCGCTATTGGTCACTGAAGCGTATAACGTGTTGCCATCAGCTGCCAAATCATTGATAAATAAATCATCTTCCGGGAAAGTGATGATTTCGGGAGCTTCTTTCAATGCTTTGAGGTTGTAGACTACGATTTTGTTGACATCAGAGATAAAAAGACGATGGCTTCTGATAAACATGCCTTTGGGAGCAGATAGATTGCCGTCAGCTGCAATCAGTACGTTTGTTTTGCCGTCTTTATAGTAGTTTATGTAACCTTTCTTCTCGTTATTGAGCGGATTGAGTTGCTCGGTGCCGAAGTTTCCAATCAGGATACCGTCTTCATAGGGGTAAGTACTTTCGCAGAAACGGATATTTTCATTGATTACCGTTGGTTGTTTCTCTGCTGTTGCGCTTTCATTGTTGTTCTTGTTTTGTTTGTTCTGACAACCGGCTACGGCAGCCTGAACAATAATCACGAGTAAAATAAACAGTTTGTTCTTTTTCATAAGGCTATCTTTTTTATATATTTATTGATATGGCAAAGATAGGCGGAAAAAGTAGAAGGCGGCTTGTCTGTTTGGTTCAGCTTTTTGTCTGTTTGGTCCTATATTCGGTAGGCGTATGTTGGTAATGTTCTTTGAACAGGCGTGCGAAGTGAGGGGTACTGGTGAAACCGCTGGCTTCGGATATCTCTTCTATAGTCTTGTCAGACGTTTTGAGTAGGTAGGCGGCGCGTTCCAATTTTTTCTTGCGTATCCAACTGCGGGGCGGTTCTCCGTATTGGAGAGAAAACTCGCGTTTGAAGCTCGACAGGCTTCTTCCCGATAGCAGCGCCAGTTCATTGATGGTGGCGGAAGAATAGAGATTGCTGCCGACAACGGATGAGATGGACGGATTCTCCCCTCGTGCCGCATCCAACAGAAAAGACAGGATGAGCTTCTGGTAAGGACTGTCCAGTAGCAGGTAAATCAGTTCGGCGAATTTAAGCCTAAGCAGCTCGCAGGTGAAGCGGCTTTCTCCTTGACTGTAAGTCGCGATGGATGAGAAGATTTTCTCGATAGCCGGATTGTGAGGGATGATTTTCACCGCTTCTTTTCTTGTTGGAACAACATCGGACAGGTGTGCAGACAGATAACCGCTGATTTGTTCTATCAACTCTTGTGCTACCTTTTTGTTGAAAAAGAGCATCAGGCTTTGAAAGCCGTTTTCTCCGGTGATGTATTCGGACATGACGTATTCTCCCCGTGGTATCAGAAATAGTTCGCCGGGTTGAATCTGAAATTTATTTTGCGCCACTTTGATTTGCTTGACTCCGGACAGTATGTAGACTAAGGCATAATGTGTCAGAAAAGCATCGAAATTCTCCTGTGTTGTGGAATTGACATATTGCAGCAGTCGTATATTGGTGTTTTCACCGCAACGTGCCGGATGAATGACGGCATCGGGGATAAAGAGGCGTTTAGTAGACATGGCGCAGATTCTTTTTATAGTTGTTGCAAATATAACGACTCTTGGCCAGCTTTTCGATAATTCAGAACTTTTTCTGCCTTTTCCGGTAATCCGATACATTCTCTCCTGTCATGCTCTTGAAAAAATGGCTGAATGTGCATACATTTTCGAGTCTCAGGATATTGGCGATTTCCGGACTGTTCTGCAGCAGGCGTTTGGCTTCTGTGATGATTCTTTCGTAAATGATTCGGAGTGGGGATGGCAAGTGGTAGGATGCAAACGCATTGCTGAGGGGCTTAGGGGAACGGTGAAGTATTTCGGCATAGTTGAAATGGATTTGGGGAGTTGATTTGCCGAAGCCGGAAGGAATATTATAGACTTGTTTGCCCGACCGGATTTCGTCGATTATTCTGATACAGTCGTTGGCGTAATCGTTGGCGCAGACGTAATATCCACCGCTGAAATATCCGTCTTGCGGGTGCAGGTCTCTTAATGTAAAAAGAGGTGTATTGGCAAATCCTACTTATATCTTGCCTATATTATCTGCAAAAAAACTATGGTTTCTTTCAGGTAAAATTTTTGTTACAGCAAATTAAGGTTATAGTGTTTTTGCAGTTCTTGGGCAGTGGTGGTGTTGAGGGAATCGGACGTTTCGTAGTTAAGCAGCGTGTTTAAGGAATTCGGCAGGTTGGATAACGGATGACATAAAATGACCGGGATTCCTTTCCATTCATTGTCGAACAGTGACGAACTGATGTGCCACCCCGTTGCGCCGATGACGACAACTACTTTGGGGCAGGTAGGGAACTTTTGCAATATTTGTGAACACTGTTCTTTGGATTCTTTTTCCGGGCTGAAGGATGGAATGGATAGTTTGTGAGTATCTAAGTACAACTCGGAACGTTTGTGACAATGTTCTTGCAGCGTTTTGGTGAAATATTCGTCCCATGTTCCGTTTGCCAGAGTGGAATTTTGTATGAGGATAAAATCCTTTTCTGTTTTCACTGTTTTGATTGTAACTGCGAATAAAAGACTTCCTAAAATTAGTAATATCTGTCTCATATGATGTTCTGTTGTCTGTTTTATAGTCGGCAAAGGTACTGTTTTTTATGGATGAAATAGATTCAGAACTAATAAAAGGGAATTATTGTTATCACTTAGGGAAAAATTGTAATTGAATCAGGTGGCTCTTTGCGGAAGTATCGAGAAGTATAACCGGAGATTATCCGACATAATAAAAATCTGTGAGCTAGTCTGCTAAAAAATGGTTTCCTTTGCAAAGTAATTAATTCAGTATCACTCTTAAATCAAGTAGTTTATGTTCAACGAAAAAAGAAGCAGCATGTTGCACGGTGTCTTGTTGATAGCACTGTTCTCTTGTGCGGCGTTTTACATTGGTGAGATGCCTTTCGTGAAGAGTCTCTCTTTCAGTCCGATGATTGTAGGTATCATTCTGGGTATGCTTTATGCTAACAGCTTGCGGAATAATCTTCCCGAGACTTGGGTGCCGGGCATACAGTTCTGTTCGAAGAAGATTCTGCGTATCGGCATCATCTTATATGGTTTCAGATTGACTTTTCAGGATGTGGCGGCTATCGGATTGCCTGCTATGTTGATTGATGTTATTATTGTGGTGGTGACTATTTGTGGCGGTATTTATCTGGGTAAATTATTGAAAATGGACAGGGGCATTGCGTTGCTCACTTCTATCGGAAGCGGTATTTGCGGGGCTGCCGCCATTCTAGGCGCGGAGTCTACGATTAAAGCAAAACCTTATAAGACGGCAGTGTCCGTTTCTACCGTGGTAATCTTCGGTACTATCTCCATGTTTTTATATCCTTTCCTCTACCGGAATGGTATTTGTGCGCTCACTCCCGACCAAATGGGAATCTATACTGGTTCTACTCTCCACGAAGTAGCTCACGTGGTGGGAGCGGGTGACGCAATGGGAAACGGCATTTCGGATTCGGCAATAATCGTGAAGATGATTCGGGTGATGATGCTGGTTCCGGTGCTTCTGATTACTACTTATATGGTGGCAAGAGCGAGAAAGAAACAGGTACAGAAAGGGCAGAAATTTCAGAAGATTGCCATTCCCTGGTTTGCGATAGGCTTTATGGGAGTTATCGCTTTTAACTCTTTTGATTTGCTGCCTGCGCAGTTGGTTGCGGGAATTAATACACTGGATACTTTCCTGTTGACAATGGCTATGACTGCACTTGGGACGGAAACAAGCATTGACAAGTTCAGAAAAGCGGGGGCGAAACCTTTTGTCCTGGCGCTTCTTCTCTATATTTGGCTGGTAGTAGGCGGTTATTTCCTGGTGAAGTATCTCACTCCTTATTTAATGTAATAAAAAAACGGACTTACGTAGATTCTCAGAATGACATTCTTCAGAATTTGTGTAAGTCCGTTTTTGGTGGTGGTACTTTGACAAGTACCTATCTAGTTGTTATAAGGGCATATTTCCATGCTTCTTGGGCGGATTCGTCTGCATCTTGTTTTCTGTCATTTCCAATGCTTGAATCAGACGTTTACGGGTTTGTCTCGGATAGATGATTTCGTCGATGAATCCCAGTTCGGCAGCCTGATACGGAGTGGCGAACTTTTCCTTGTAAGCTTCCAGTTCTTTAGCCTTGGTTTCTGCGTCTGCTTTGCGGAACAGGATATTTACCGCACCTTCTGCACCCATTACTGCGATTTCCGCACTTGGATAGGCAAAGTTTACATCCGCGCCTGTCTGCTTGGAGTTCATCACGATATATGCGCCGCCATAAGCCTTACGGGTGATAACGGTCAACTTGGGAACGGTAGCCTCCGCAAATGCATAAACGATTTTCGCGCCGTGGCGGATGATACCGTTGTTTTCCTGCGTGTATCCCGGAAGGAATCCCGGAACATCTTCGAAAGTAATCAACGGAATGTTGAAACAGTCGCAGAAACGGATGAAACGGCTCGCCTTGTCGCTGGCATCAATATCGAGCACTCCGGCAAGGTAGGCAGGCTGATTGGCGACGATACCTACCGAACGACCTGCCAGTCGTGCAAAACCGATGAGGATATTCTTGGCAAAGTTCGGCATAACTTCAAAGAAATAACCGTTGTCCACCACTCGCTCAATGATATCTTTCATATCATAAGGAACGTTCGGGTCTGCCGGAACGATAGTGTCCAAAGCGGCGTCTTCACGGTTGGTTTCATCCGTGCAGTTCTGCTTTTTAGTCTCGTCCATATTATTCTGCGGCAGGAACGAAAGCAGTTCGCGGATACTCATCAACAGTTCTTCTTCAGTGTTGCACATAAAATGAGTCACTCCGCTTTTGCTGCTGTGAGTCATGGCTCCACCCAGTTCTTCCTTGCTTACTTCCTCGTGTATAACGGTCTTCACTACGTCGGGCCCCGTCACAAACATGTGGCTCTTTTCTTTCACCATAAAGATAAAGTCCGTGAGGGCGGGAGAGTAGCAGGCACCACCGGCACAGGGGCCGAGAATGGCAGAGATTTGAGGAATCACACCGCTTGCCATTGTGTTCTGATAGAAAATGTCCGCATATCCCGAAAGGCTCTCGATACCTTCCTGTATGCGTGCACCGCCTGAATCGTTCAATGCGATAATCGGAGCGCCGTTCTTTAAAGCCAACTGTTGCACCTTCACAATCTTTTTCGCGTTGGAAGCGGAAAGTGAACCGCCGTAAACGGTGAAGTCATACGCGTAAACGAATACCTGGCGACCGTCAATCTTTCCGTAACCGGATACGATGCCGTCTCCCGGAATCTTGTTCTTGTCCATGCCGTAGTTGGTGCAACGGTGAACCATTAACTTGTCCAGCTCGACAAATGTCCCTTTGTCGAGCAACATCCCGATACGTTCGCGGGCAGTCATCTTGCCGCTTTCGTGTTGCTTCTCTATCTTCTCAACGCCCCCGCCGAGGGAAGCGATGCGGTCACGTTCCTGGAACGTGGCATATGCTTTGTTTATTTCTTCCATGATGCAATCCGTTTTTTAGTGTTATGCAATCGGTTCTAATGTTATTAATGTCTGGTCACCAGTGATGTTATCGCCTTCCTGAACCAGAATTTCTTTGATACGGCAATCCGAAGTCACTTTATAGTTGCTCTGCATCTTCATGGCTTCGATAACGATAGCGGTGTCTCCCGCTTTCACTTCCTGTCCTGCCGTTACGGGGATTTTTACTACTTTGCCCGGCATGGGGGAAGTGATGCGGTCGTTCTGCTCGTCCTCGCCTTTCTTGCGCATACGCAGGTATTTCGCCTGGCTGTCTACGATTTCAACATTGAAACTGCTGTAATGCGTGTTCACTTTATAGCTTTTTCCGTTCTCCTTGCGGATGAGTTGCGCGTTTGCGCTGCGACCGTCCATGAGGATGTTGCAGGTTCCGTTTTCCGCCATTACCACGTCCGCTTCAAACGGCTTTCCGTCGATGGTAAGTACCACTTTATTATCTTCTTTGCTGACCAGTTCCACTTCGGCCACCCGGTCACCTATATGAATTTCCATAATTAACTGCTTTTTTAAATTAGATACGAAGTACGCCTTTATGCAATCCGAATTCTTTCCATTTACTGATAGGACGGTTGTCGGTAGTGTCACCGCTGTTCTCTTCAAGATTCATCAGGTAATCCATGTAGGCGGCAATCAACGCAATATTCTCGGCACGTTCGCTGGTTCGCATGATGCACTGACGCAGGTGCTCACCGTTCTTGGCGATGAATCCGGTATCGTAATGGCCTTCCACAAAATCGGGCGTATCCATGATGGCACGTAGGTAACTGATATTATTCTTGACTCCCGTCAGCTTGTATTCGTGAAGCACGCGGCGCATCCGTTCGATAGCATATTCGCGGTTGGTAGCCCACACTATCAGTTTGCCAATCATCGGGTCATAATAAATAGGAATCTCGTATCCTTCGTACACATAACTGTCGATACGCACTCCGATACCGTTTGGTTCTGTAATCTGCTTGATGATTCCCGGGCTCGGCATGAAATTCATTTCCGTATCTTCAGCACAGATACGACATTCGATAGCGTGTCCGCGCTGCTTGATATCTTCCTGTTTCAGTTGGAGAACCTGTCCGTCGGCTACCTTTATCTGCTCTTTTACGAGGTCTACACCGATTACTTCTTCCGTAATGGGGTGTTCCACTTGCAGGCGGGTGTTCATTTCGAGGAAGTAATAGTTGTGGTGTTTGTCCACCAGGAACTCGATAGTTCCCGCACCGATATAATTAACGGCTTTTGCGGCAGCCACCGCTTTTTCTCCCATATCTTTCCGCAATTCCGGAGTGACGAAAACCGAAGGAGTTTCTTCCACAATCTTCTGATTGCGGCGTTGCACGGAACATTCGCGTTCGCAAAGATGAATCACGTTTCCATGCTTGTCACCCAGAATCTGAAACTCAATGTGATGAGGCTCTTCCACGAACTTCTCCAGATAAACCGTATCGTCACCGAAAGAAGAAAGAGATTCGCTTTTGGCAGTTGTATAGGCCTCTTCCACTTCTTCCGCGCTGTGGATAAGGCGCATCCCTTTTCCACCGCCACCCATAGAGGCTTTCAGCATCACCGGATAACCGATTTTATTGCAAAGCTCCACGGCTTCTTCCACACTTTTTAGGTTTTCTTGTGTGCCGGGCACAACGGGCACTCCGGCTTCAATCATCTTGATGCGGGCGGAAATCTTGTCGCCCATTGCTTCCATTGTTTCCGGATTGGGACCGATAAAGATAATGCCTTCTTCCTGGCAGCGTCGTGCAAAAGCCGCATTCTCGGACAGGAAGCCATATCCCGGATGAATGGCGTCTGCGTGGTTCGCTTTCGCCACTTCGATGATTTTTTCTATATTCAGATAACTCTCTTTAGATGCGGCGGGACCTACACAATATGCTTCGTCTGCGTAGAGCACGTGCTTTGCAGTCCGGTCTGCCTCGGAAAATATCGCAATACTCGTTATTTCCATCTCCCGGCAGGAGCGCATCACCCTCACGGCTATCTCACCGCGATTGGCTACTAAGATTCTTTTTATCATACTTTTCTAAATTAAGTACATACCTATTTTATGTCTTCCCACCTTGCGGACATACTCCACCTGATGAAAACACAGTATTTTCTTGATTTGGGGCTTAACAAACGATGTCCTTTCTCCTAATCCACGAGGCGGAAGAACGTTTTACGTGAAGTGGCAGGTCTTCTGACTGACTCTTGTCTTATTTGCCTTCCCGATAGAACATCAGTGGCGTCAAATTAGTTCATTTATAAGACATTGAACAGAGTTTCACAGCAGCGGGACTGTCCGGGATTTGCACCCGATTCCCTATTAATCGTCGTCCGTTGGCTACGGATTCCGAACCATTTCGGCGGCAAAGATAAATAAATTTTGAATAGAGTGTTCTCTTTTTGCACGAAAGTTGCTTTTTTGTGCAATGGGCGGCTGTCCGGATATTAGAAACGAAAGACGGTAAATGCAAGTGGATTTAATAGTTAAATCTGTGTGTATTATTGTTTACCCTTTAAACTTTCTTTCTTTTCGCATTGTTGAAGTAGCAATTATTAATCAAAACAGTAATCAGTTATGAAAGAGAAGAAAGTAGCTCGTGAGGAACGGAATCAAGAGAAGCTGGCTAATGCCGATTGGGTAATGGCGGAATTTTACGCAACGTGGTGTCCTCATTGCCAGCGTATGAAACCTGTCGTTGAGGAATTTAAGAAATTAATGGAAGGCACGATTGAAGTGGTGGAAGTAGATGTAGACCAGGAAACTGCCCTTACGGATTTCTACACCATCGAAGCAACGCCTACATTTATCCTTTTAAGAAAAGGACAACAACTTTGGAGACAATCCGGCGAACTTACTTTGGAAAGACTGGAAAGAGCCGTGAAGGGATTTAAATCTTGAAAAAGTATTAATAAAAGAGGTGTTATTCTTCGGAAAGTTTTAAATCATGTTATGAAACATGCTTTTTTATTTGGATAATTTGCAGATAATCGGAAAGTCCGTATCTTTGCACTGTGTTTTTCATAGTATTAGATTTAAGGTTAACAAAGGTTGGAGCAAGGCGTTGCTCCTTTTTTTATGCCCGTACCTCACTTTCTACTAAATAATATTGATTTTTACGGGATTGGATAATGACTGCTACACTCGAATGTTTATCTTTGTGGATAATATAATATCCGATACTATTTCATTAAAAGACTACTAATAAAAAACTGATACCATGAACATCGACTTTATCACGCTTACCAAAGACAACATAAGGAAAGAACATATCTGCTGCGCTTTCTCGGATAAGAAATGCCAGGAAAGTTATAACCTGAAAAAGGAATGGCTGAAGAAGCAATTTGAAAACGGGTATGTTTTTCGTCGTTTGAATGAGCGAGCGAAAGTATTTATCGAATACGGCCCGGCCGAAAACGGGTGGGTTCCTGTGAAGGCTGACAATTACTTGTTGATAAATTGCTTTTGGGTAGCCGGGCAGTATAAAGGAAAAGGGTATGCGAAAGCTCTGCTCCAAACTGCGATAGATGACGCTTTGCAGCAAGGCAAGGACGGTTTGGTGACAGTAGTAGGAACAAAGAAGTTTCATTTTATGAGTGATACCAAATGGCTGTTGAGACAGGGATTTGTTGTTTGCGAACAGCTTTCGACAGGATTTAGTCTGTTAGTGAAGAAATTAAATGTTGATGCTCCGAATCCGACGTTTAATGAGCCTGCACGAACAGGAGAATGCCCTGATAAAAAGGGTATCACTGTTTATTTCTCCAACCGTTGTCCGTTTGCAGAATTTCATGTGATGAGTTCTTTGAAGGAAACCGCCGCCAAAAGAAATCTGCCTTTGACGATTATAAAGCTGGAGACAATGGAGCAGGCACAGGCTGCACCTACTCCGGCTACGATATTCAGCCTGTTTTATGAAGGCAAGTTTGTCACAACGGATATCAGTGCTTGTATGGATAGCCGTTTTGATAAAGCGATAGCAGGTTTTATAAAATAGCCTTATGGCTTTGAGCAAGTTTGGTAGAACTGCTATCATTATATCCACTTTTTTAGTGTATTCCTAAAAGAATTGCTATCTTTGTACTGTCGTAATAATTAGAGTAATGGTTATTGAGTTTGAAAAAGAGTATCTTTCAGAACTTTACTATGAAGGCAAATGCAACGATAAGAAACATCGTTTTCAACCTCAAGTAATAAGGAATTATGTGAAGCGGGTCGTCACTTTGGCTGAAGCACTGAATGTAGAAGTGCTTTATCCTTTAAACTCATTAAATTATGAAGTGCTGTCCGGAGATAAAAAAGGTATTTCATCTATTCGAATAGATAAACAATACCGATTGGAGTTTAGGGTATCAACTACTGATTCCGAACCAATCATAACTATTTGTTCTATTATCGATATAACGAATCATTATAAATAGGAGTAATATGACTAATTTAGGATATTCTTTTATTCCAGTACATCCGGGAGAAATCATAAAAGACGAATTGCAGTCTCGCGGAATATCGCAGAAACGATTTGCGGAAGTGGTCGGAGTGTCATACACAATGCTGAATGATATTTTGAATGGACGTCGTCCTGTATCAACGGATTTTGCTTTGTTGGTTGAGGCTGCTACCGGCATTAATGCCGATATGTTAGTGAATATGCAGACAAGATATAATATGCAAATTGCCCGTAAAGACAAGAATGTGATAGCACGTTTGGAGAGCTTGCGGAAAATATGTGCTTCCTTGCTGTAGTTTGGTGGCTAATTAAAATAGAAAAATCCTCGGTAGCGGCTATCGGGGATTTTTTTATTTCAATCAATTCATCTATTCAGTCTCAATTCATGCAAACATGCCTGTACTTCTTCCGGACTACCGGTATGTTTGCCTTCGTCATCGGATAGCTTGATACATTCCCGCCATTCCTGATTGACATTCATCTTGCATTGTGTCAGCTTCATGACAATGTTCGAAGGCTCGAATCCGGTGTCATTGGTGAGATTTGTCCCGATGCCGAAGGAACAACGGATTTTGTTCTTGCAATATTCCTGAATCTCCAGTGCTTTTGTGAAATCGAGGGCATTGCTGAAAACGATAGTCTTGGTGGTCGCGTCAATTCCCAGTTCCTTGTAACGGGATACCAGGCTGTCTATAAATTCAAATTCATTACCGGAATCGCAGCGGACACCGTCAAACAGTTTCGCCTGTTTGCGGCTGAGATTGCTGAGGAAGATACCGGAAGTATAAGTATCGGATAAGGCAATGCCCAAATCACCGTCATAGACATTCACCCAGTTTTCGAGCGCCATGTAGTTGGCGTGTTTATATCCGAATTGTGCTCCATGAAACATGAACCACTCATGCGGATGAGTACCCATCATTTTCATGTCGTACTTCATCGCAAAATAGCAGTTGGAAGTGCCTGTGCAATACTGCGCCGTTTCTTTTAATTTTCCGATAACCGTCTCCTGCACATGGACAGAGAATCTCCGCCGCGTACCGAACTCTGAGAAACGTAACTGATGTCGATTGGACAGTTCCACTTTCTCCGATAATTTGCATAAGATTTCATCCATATCGGCTACATTGCCGAAGAACTGGTTCTTTATTTCGGATACAATGGCAAGCAAAGGTACTTCATACAGGGTAGCTTTATAGAGAAAATCACTGACTTCGATGCGAAGATGATGCGCCTTATCCAAATGTATCTTGATTTTATCCGGATGAAAGCGGAAGGATGACAGCCATTCCCAGTAAACTCTCGGAAGGAACCGGCAATTCCGTGTCATATATTCCAGTTCTTCTTCTGTAAGTCTCAATCGGCTTAGCTTATCAATTTCATTTTTAAGCCTTTCCAGAAATTCTTCAGTATATTCAGTCTCATTTCTATCATGGAAGCTGAACTTCCCCATTGCATTGGGAAATAGTTTGATATAAGCGTACGATGTGGTAAACTTATAGAGGTCTGTATCCAGTAGCGTTCTAACAATCATGCCGTTCGTTCTTTATATTAAAAACGTTGTAAAGTTAGTATTTGTTGAACAAAATAATAGTTTGGTCGCTGATAATTCTTTCTTTTTCAGTAGACTTCTGTTTTAATCTCTGATTTTATAACTAATTTCGTGGCGATTATGTATTAAAAAAGAGATGTTAGGTATGAAAAAAGCTTTGATATATGGCTGCGCATTACTGTTGCTATCATGCGGCGGAAAGACCGGAGTGACTTCGCAGTCCCCTTCTGTAGAAAAAGAAAATACTTCGGACGGATTCTCTCCTGTGGTTGTAGAAGCTTTTTCTATGGACTTTTACAAGGGAAGCGACTGGCTTCTTCCCGATACGCTTTCCGAGGCATTGCGAAAAGAACCGGAAGCCTCTTCCTTAAAGGAATATATACCCGACAGTATTTGCAGGAAACAGATTGATGGTGTGGAACGTTGTTTCTACAAGGATACATTGATGAATGGAGCTTACAAGAATTTTTATTTCCGTTCTACGGATTCTTTTATGTCAGAACCCTATTATTCGGTAACTGTTTATAAGGACGGAATAAAAAATGATACAGTACGCCATTACAGCATATCTTCCCATTGCATGGTAGACCGTTTTATCACCCTCGACAGTATTCATGAACTTTATCAGTCTTATAATTCCAACGGAAATCCCCATATCTTCTATCAGGCTACACGTGGCAAACTCGACGGAGTGCGTCAACGGTGGTACTACGATGGAAAGCCTGACTGGTTTGAGCACTATAAAGAAGGGAAACTTCACGGAGAAGAAAGGAGATGGCATGCGAACGGACGACTGTGGCAGATTAATCATTATATTGACGACCAGGAAGTGTTTCCAAGCGAATGTTGGTATTATGCCCATACTGAAGATAGTTACAATAATCCCAACAACATAAGTAAAGCTCCCGACTACTACGAGTACAAATATCAGGCGTCAGAGGGACATCCTCTCTATCACATTGAGGAAACTTATGTATTGGAAGACGGAGAGAAGAAATGTCTCCTTAAACGGCAATATTTTGAAGAAGGAACCGACGAGCCGATATGCTTCACGGATGGCAGATGTGATTCCGTGAAACGTGGTATTGTGACAATCGGTTCTCAAAAGCGGTTGGAGATAAGAGATTACTCCGGTGGGCGGCTGTGCCATTTCGCGAGCTATCCGTATTCGGAGAAAGGTGCGCCGGGTGCTATAATCGAAAACTATTCCGAAGACGGCAATCGGATAGGAAAGAGTATGTATGACTACCATAGTGGGAAAATGATACCTGTACGTATATATGACAGTACGGGAGCCGACGTGAGAAAACTTGAATTCAGTGCATACATGGCTGCGAAAGCGGATAGCTGCAACACGCAGCTTGACCCTGGCAAAGGGCGATATGCAGACAGTAAAGCCCAATTGTCCGTGCGGTGGAAAAAGGGAACTCTTGCACTACTGAACTCTCCACTGGAAGAGGACGAAGACGGATTTAGAAAATGGTATTATGATGGTTACCAATCTGATTACGGTTTGCATTTCTTCCATTTTTCCGGGTTCGAAAGCTGGGGTTATTTTGCGATGAGCGATGCCACTGGAGAAGTTTACAAGTACAATGGAATAGATACTCCTTTGTTCTGCGGAAAATCCGGCCTTTTCCTTGTTGTTGATGAAAGTCCGTACGAGGGCGGGTGTTATGTCCGCGTTTACAAGATGCTCGATGAAGGGCGTTTGGCAGAAGTTGCCGTACTCGATAGAGGGGGACTTGCTTACACAGATGTTGATTTGGAAGACTTTGCCTGGGTGGGTGAAAGTTCATTCATAGCAAATAAAAGGACTTCAGATGATGAACTTCAATATGATTTTTACGGAGAGTGCGCAGACAGTTGTCTGGAAGAGTACAGGAAGTATGGCTATCTGCAAGGCAATGAGGATGGCTGGGGATATATGCGCGTTGACCTTCGTTCTGATGCCTTGCAGACTGGGCAGACTCTTTCTTCTTCATTGGCGGACATTGAAGAAATGAATGCGTGGATAAAATCATTGTGAAACGTTAGTCAATAGGTTAATCCGACTTTCACGGTGAGGGAATGGTGTGATAATTCTTCCTTAAATTCAGTACGGAAATACGGGTCGGTTTGTTTCTTTAACCGTTCCAACTTCTGTATTTCATAGCCTAACGCTACACTCATTTTCAGCTTTTGAGTAAGTCTTAGTTGTGCCCCCACGGAAGGCGAGAGATAAAATCCGCCGTTTGTTTCTTTGGCGGCAGCGAATGAGCCGCCGATATTACATTCCAAATAAGGAGTTAGCTTTCTGGGTTGGGTAATGAAGAACTGTGCGTTGGCATATAATGGGATAAGCGCTTTCTCATAAACAGATAAACCACTGCCGGCACCGACGGTAAACCGCTGATTGATGTGATAATGAGCAATGATTTGTCCGATGAAAGGTGTATGCGAAGGTTGGCTCATGGAGAACCCGGTTCCGATAGATACAGTATAAGAGAAATGTTTGTTATCTGCCTGTCCGTTGGCGTACATTGCGATGAGGGATAACAGAATAAAGGTGAGTGTTGACTTTTTCATTATTGTATGTATATCGTTATGCTTTTGACAATATGTAATGCAGTTGTGAGCGAAGAAGTATCTTCTGTTATATCCCCGTTGCTTCCGTCCGGACTGCTATGTCCGATTAACTTGGCTGCAAATACTTTTTCACCGGAAGTTAAATCCACCTCTGCTGCATAGACAAGGGCAGGCTGTCCGCTTCCCTCTTTTCCGCCGGAATAATGGACGTCTCCTTCTTTGGCGGATTTCGGATATGCATCATTGAAATCTGTAGAATGATTGATTTCTACTTTGACAATGAACTTCTTTACCTTACCCGTAGGAGTTATCCGTACATCAAAACTGCCTTTTGGAGTTGCTCCGCTGACTCCGTCGGTGAATGGCGATTTCTTTGTCGGAAGATACAGTCCGTCCTCATATTGAACACCTCTCTGATGACACCAATGTGGCAGAGTCTCTTTTCTGCGGTTTCCGCCGGAAGCTTGCCAGGATTGAGTGGCTATTTTATGCGTCACATAAATAGTGGATAAATAATTTCCTTCCATATCTTCCGTCCAAATAGCAATTTGTGGCGGATTCTTCTTATTGATACCTAAGAATAGCGGAAAGTCATGCATCCATTCCTCACCCTTTTCGATAGATATTTTGAGGTCGTCGGTGTTGTAATCTATTAATTCCTGATTGCATCCGCTATTAATCAATAGAGAGAAGAACCATAATCCCATAATCGTCATTTTATTCATTTCGTTAAAGTTGTTTTTTGTAACCAAAGGTCTACTAGTAAATTAATCCCCTCTTCCAGTTGTTCCCAACCGGTTTCCTGTTGTATCTTGAGTCCGTTATATGCCTGGCAGTTTTCTTCGAGCAGCGCCAGATAGCTGATAGCCGCTGTGATAATGGAAGCTACGGCGGCAGTTTCCTTTTGCGGATGCTTTGAAAGCCTGCTGACGGCTTCTATCAGCCAGAGTCCTTTCTCTTCCCGCTTGTCGCGCAGCTCTTTCACGAATTTGTTGTCTGTTGAGAGCTCCCAGCGATATAACCGTTTCAGTGTATAACTTTCCCGCAGCCGGGCGATTTGTCTTTTGAATATTTGCTTGATAAATTCAGATAAATGTTCTTTATCCGGCAATTCTTCATTGAAGTTAATCCAATAGTCATTTTGTTGGATATAGGCTGCTATCAACCCGTCTAGTGAGTTAAAATAACGGTAGATAAGCATTTTGGAAACTTTAGCCTTGGCTGCTATTGCATTGATGCCTAATCCTTCGAAGCCACTTTCCTCGATGATGTCATCGACGGCTTTAATCAAGGTAAGTTCCGTTGCCTGCCTGTTTTTGGTAATCTCTTTTTCCATACTTTTATAGTCTTGTTACTGGTTGGTCACAAAGGTATGTTTCCTACCGGTAACATGGAGAGGGAAAAGAGTTTTTTTTGATGCGGCTACTCTGAATTTGGAAAAGAATGATGAAATATGGGGGCGGCGGGAGAATTGTATGCTCGGTAATGCGATGCAATAACTAGTTTGTGGCAATGCATTGTTTAAGAAACCAGGCTTCATAAATTATTTATTCAACCTGCGATTCAGTTTTCGTTTGACTTAAGTCAAGCGATAGCTTAACTTAAGTCGAACGCTCGCTTGAGTTAAGTCAAACGAAAACCGAATAGGCAACGGGGGAAATAATCCATGCGAATGAATATCTTATTCGCAGTTAATAAGATGTTTCTCTATTATGATAATTCCACGGTTGGGTTATGAGTAGTCAATCCGCCGTCTACGACGATTGTCTGTCCGGTGATATACCGGGCGTCGTTCGAGGCGAGAAAGGCAATGGTAGCTGCCACATCTTCCGGTTCACCCAGATAAGGCGTGGCACATTGTCCCAAAAAGATGTTGCGGACATCCTCATTCAGATTATCCAGGGCGGCGGGAGTCAGTATCAGTCCGGGTGCTACGGCGTTGCAACGTATATTCTTCTTGCCCAGTTGGGTGGCGATATATTTAGTCAGGTTGATGACACCCGCTTTGCTGGCTCCGTATAAAGTCCCGTTGGCGTCGGCGGTCATTCCGCTGATAGATGCTACGTTTACGATATTTCCCCCGCCGTGCGCCACCATAATAGGAATCACTTGTTGGGAGAGATACATAGTGCAGCAAAGGTTCAGGTGGAATACTTCGTCGAAGTAATTAATATCCAGTTTCTCGATACCCAGGTCACGTTTCGGGTCGGTTCCGCCTACGTTGTTAATCAGTATGTCCACTTGCCCGTATTCTTTCATTGCAAAATCAATCAGCTCTTTACAGCTTTGCAGTTCGGTAGCGGAGAAATAAATGGGACGTACGTCAGCCCCCGATTGAGTGAGTTCGGCAGCAAGTTGCTCTGCTTTTTCTTTGGAGTGGTCGGCAATGACTACTTTGCCGCCTTCAGAAACAATACGGCGTGTGGTTGCCTCGCCAATGCCGCCGGCAGCACCGGTGATGATGACTACCTTATTTTCGAATCTATTCATATAATGGGAATTTGATGGTTACCTTCTATTTTAAACAAACGGGCGGGAGATTTGTTACTCACCTTAAACTCTCTTTAATAAGATTCGCCAACCAGTTTGAAAACTTTTGCATCTCTCTTAGTTTTCCACTCCTATATATTTAAGAAAACTGTTAAATGTTAACGCCACTCTACTTATATGTTAATCGGATTCCGATTCTATTAAACCATGTTATAAGATACCCCGTTTTGCCCGATAAATTTGGAGATAAGCCGAAAGTCCGTATCTTTGCAATGTGTTTTTCATAGTATTAGATTTAAGGTTAACAAAAGATTGGCTGTCTGGGATAGATAGCCTTTTTTTATGCCCTTAAATTCGGGAGAACATTTAAAATAGTGAGTACTGGCTATTCTTCATACTTTTCATTTCCCGTTCTTTCACCACGTCGTTTTCAGATAAATACCCGATAAGAAGCGGAGAGTTTTTATCATGCTTCTTCATATTATATTCTGCGGTGTTGTAATTGCCTTTGATTGCATAACAATAGATGCACCCGTTGAGGCAACTTTCATACGTACCGATGTCGATGCTTTCGATGCAGTTGCAGATACTCCGTTGATTCTTATCTTTCTTGGCAAGAATCGGGCAGCCGATAATTCTTTCTATCAGTTCTTTGTCGATACACAGGCCACTGGGGATATTCAGATGTCTCAAATCCACTTTAGTGGTGCAGGTATCTAATTGGACGGTCGGATATGCATCTATTGTTTTCTTGAAAGAAACAGCCATTTCTTCAATCTCTTCTTTTGTCAAAGGATTGATGTTGAATTGTCCTACCGCATTGCGGATATGCTGATAATGGTCGATGAATCCCAGCATACATTTTTCCGTATGGTCTTTAAGCCCGTCGGCTATTTGTGCAAATGCTTCTTTATGGAAAGCTACATTAAATTCTGTATTCGTTAATATCGGGTCGTAACGCCAGATGACTTTCTCTTTTCCAATCTTGTCGGAGAGCCGTTTGAAGGTTTCTATTCGTTTGGCGATAGAGGGCAAGTTGTTTTCCAACTTTTCACCGTAAGGGTTGAGGGTGAACTGGAAGTAGTATTTGTAATCCTGCAATTTATCCAGTTTGTCAATCATCGGAGCCGGATTCTTCGTCCAGAACACGACACAATCTACTACGGCAGGGGCGAGGCTGACCTTGCTAATCATCTTTGGATTGAAAGGATTAGGCACTAATACATATCCCTCTTTAATCCGGTTGAAAAACCAGGATGAATAAAATGCCGGAATATCCGTCCGGCGGCTGGCACTGATTATCATACTTCAAAGTTACGTAAAATGAATCTTATTTATCCTCTTTTGGGCAGAAAAAAGAATGAAGCCTGATTCCAGGCAATGTGATAAGCAATGATTGTGAATGAATATGTTAAATGTTAACGTGTGAAGTCTGAAATGTTAATGCGCTTCCGAGAGTATTAAACCGTGTTATATTATCACCCGTTTTCACCCTGAAATTTGCTATTTACCAGAAAGATAGTACCTTTGTAATGTGTTTTTTTCATAAGTATTAGATTTAAGGTTAACAAAAGATTGGTTGCTCGTGATGAGTAGCCATTTTTTGTTTTTATACTCCTTGTGATTGTTTATTCCTCAACCATCGCTAATAACATCTAGGACTTTCCTGCTCTTTTTTAACTTATCCGATATGCATTGTTTGGTTATAACAAAAAACGATTTTTATTGTTATAGTACGAAAGACTTAATAAACTGAACATTATGAAGAAAAGAATCTTGTTGTTAGGGGCACTTGTCGGTGCTTTCTTGTTGGTTTCTTGTTCGGGAGGGAACAAGAAGCAGGTTGCGTCCTCAGCTACTCCTGAAGAGTTGGACGACGCCAGTAAAGTGATAAATTATTATCATACATCACTCATTGTTTTGAGGCATGTAGCTAATGCAAAAGATATAAATGCGGTATTGGGATATATGGAGCAGACGGGAAAAGTGCCCGAAGTAGCTCCGATTGCGCCGCCGGAAGTCTCGGCCAGGGATACTGCGGAACTGATGAATCCAGGTGTCTACTTCAATGATGAAGTTCGTCAAAATCTGATACAGAATTATAGGGGATTATTTACTTCGAGAGCACAGTTCTACGCTAATTTTGATAAATTCCTGGCTTACCGCAAGGATAACAAAAAGGTGGAAACCACTAAGCTTTTGGAAGAGAACTATCAGTTGAGCATAGCGATGTCCGAATACAAACAAGTGATTTTCGATATATTAAGCCCTCTGACGGAACAGGCGGAAAAAGAACTTCTCGCCGACGAGCCGTTGAAAGACCAGATAATGGCTATGCGTAAAATGTCGGGCACCGTACAAAGTATAATGAACCTCTACTCCCGTAAACACGCAATGGACGGCATGCGGATTGACGTGAAAATGGCAGAATTGAAAAAGGAACTGGAAGCCGCAAAGAAACTTCCTGCCGTTACCGGTTATGACGAAGAATTGAAAAACTATCAGAGTTTTCTCTCTTCCGTAGAATCCTTTATGAAGGATATGCAGAAAGCCAGGGACAAAGGCGCTTACTCGGACGCAGATTACAATGCAATGTCCGATGCCTACGAATACGGCCTTTCCGTTATCTAAAGAAACAGACTCCCGCTATCCTGCCACCATTGGCACGATAGCGGGAATTATTGTTAATAATATTTATATCCGATATAAATCAATTGCAGTCTTGAATTCGTTCAAGACTTTTTTATTTTCTTTCCCATAACTTTGTTGCCATAAAACTAAACTATTTTATGAAATAGGAAAAGATAACCAAACCCTGTATGTTATGAAGAATCTGCAATTAACTAAACTAGGCTTTTTACTTTTTCTCATCCTGTTGTGTGGATGTAGTGACAACTTTGTTATTGACACTCCTGCCGAGGCGGGTAACTCTTACGAGTCCGATGTCCATGTCCTGAATAAATTCGTAGACATCAGCGAACCGGTTCAGAAGTATTACATTAATCCGAACAAGAAAAGCACCGTTCTGTCTTATATCACGAATTCCGACCTTGAAGAACTGAACGCTGTGAATTCCCTAAGTGCATCGAGGTATGAAAAAAGTCTGCTCCGACTGAATGAAAGGATTTCGCAGAGTATATCTTCCCATACGGTAGATTATGTAGTGATGTGTACAAGCAGCCAAATATTTGTAGACCGGATTAATAATGATTCGCCTATCGAACTGAAAAGCGCCGGTTTCACAACTTTGTCGGATAATCTGGTCGTTTCCTTACTGGATATTTCATCAGAGGAAATGTCTTCAAGAGAAATTTATTCGGGAAATCTGGTGCAGACGGGGCTTGAACTGAATCCGTCCCTGTATGCGAGGGATAACTGGATATTCCGCATAAAATGTGAGGTGGGCGAACCGACAGATAGAAAAACGGCCTGGGTGCTTTTCTGCGGAGTAGGCTATTTCAGTGCCGCCTCTTTCAATTGGCTTGCGCTCGATTCTTATGATAACCGGGTTTCTTGGAACTTCACCGGTGAAAGTATGATGGATGAACCTATGCCCTCAATTGCGCAAATGGTTTTCTTTAAATAATGGTTTTCTTTAAATAAAAGAATGTCCCATTTTTACAATACATTATCCGGCAAACTTTCTACTTTTGCAGTCGTAACCTAAAAAAACGGTTACAACTTAAAAAGTAGAAAATCTGCCGTATGCAATCATTTCAAATTATCACTCCTGTTTCCGTACTGGCTCCTTATATCCGGCATTACTGGATATTGCAGGATGATGCGGTGGATACTGTTTCCGAGCGGACTCTGCCTATCGGTTGCATCCAGCTCGTGTTTCACAAAGGCAAACGGCTCTTTTTACAGAACGAATCGCGGTTGCAGCCGCAGTCGTTTGTTTGCGGGCAGTCGGTCGGCTTTTCCGATGTGGTGTCTACGGGAAGGATAGAGATGATAACAGTTGTCTTTCAGCCTTATGCGGCAAAGGTGCTGCTTCATATTCCCGTCAACTTGTTTCACGGCCAGAATGTACCTATGGATGAAGTGGGAGATGCCGGACTCTCGGACTTATCGAAACAAGTCGCTGATACTCCCGACAATACGGCTTGTATCCGTCTGATAGAACAATTCTTTCTCCGTCGTTTATATTCTTTTTCCGAATACAATTTGAAGAGAATGTCCGCTGTCTTTCAAGAAATCAATAATCAGCCGCAGATTCAAATCTCGCAGTTGTCGGAAGCGGCTTGCCTGAGCAGCAAACAGTTCGGTCGGGTTTTTGCCGATTACGTGGGGACGACTCCTAAAGAGTTTATCCGTATTGTACGTATGCAGCGTGCGCTGTTCCTGTTGCAACAGAATCCGGCAGTTCCTTTTGCCCGGCTTGCCTATGAGTGCGGATTCTCCGACCAGTCGCATATGATAAAGGAGTTCAAGCTCTTTTCAGGCTATACGCCTGCCGAGTATCTTTCCGTTTGTGCTCCCTATTCCGATTATTTCTCCGAACTTTAGAAGATGTCCCTTTTTTCCTATCAGGGCCCGACGGGTTGCCCTACTTTTGCAATGTCTTTGCAAAGGCTTAGTAGTAACCATAAAAAAGAAACAAAATGAAAAAGTTTATTGCATTTTTCGAGATTCCTTCTGTCGATTTTCGTCGGGCTGTCGATTTCTATGAAACGGTGCTGGGTGTGCAACTTCCCGTTTTTGAATGTGAAGAAGAAAAAATGGCGTGTTTCACCGAAGAAGGGGAGACGGTCGGAGCTATTTTCTACGCGCCGGATTATCTTCCTTCGGAGAAAGGAGTGATTATCTCTTTTAATTGTGAAGATATTACCCTGACATTAGAAAAGGTGCTTCAGAAAGGTGGAAAAGTCGTGATGCCCAAAACGAAAATAGAAGTAGAAGGCAGAGGCTGGTTTGCTCTGTTTACCGACAGTGAAGGAAATCGAGTGGGGCTATATGCCGACAGATAACTGATAAAACTGATAAAAACAGATAAAGGAGAGGAAGATTATCTGTACATCGTAATTCCCATTCATCGGGAATGGAAATGAGCTAAGTTGATACAGGCGTGCCAAGACGGAGTGGCACGCCTGTATTTTATACTTCTTATTCCATTTTATTCCACCGGAATATAAATCTCCGTCAGCAACTCTTCGGGAGTCGTTTTGCACGGGTCGTTCAGATAACGTTCGGCACTGGCTTCGTCGCGCAACGTACATTCCATTTCGGGCAGATATTTTCCGTAAATAGTGTCATACACTGCTTGCAGGTTGTCGTACGGCCCTTTATAAAGGAAAATGGCATAACGTCCGGCAGGAAGCATCTTGAATCCTACGTCGCCTTTAGGCGCTACCTGAACAGGCATTACCATACATACATCTGTACGCAACTTCTCGGCAGGTGTCACTTTGGGGTCGTCGTGATAGATGCAAAGCGGGCTGAAATCCCCCATTGGCAGGTTTTGTTCTTTGATAAACTGCCACAACCGTCCCCAGGTTCCGCCATAATCATTCAGTTTGTAGTCGCCCGACAGGCGGATATAAATCACATTTCTTGCAGGTACATTCTTAATCTCACTTTTCAGTTCCAATTCCGGTCTGATAATCGCTGGTTTCATAATTACAAAGTTTTTATTGTTTCGATACTCTAAAGGTGAAATCCCATAAAACTGCCTGAATACTTTCGACAATGAAGAGGGAGACGAATATCCGATGCGATAGGCAATATCGGCAATCGGGATATCCGAGTAGCGGAGCAGGCGTGCGGCAGCTTCTGTCCGCGTCCGGACAATAAACGTACCAATCGGTTCACCGAGAAATGCTTTCATTATCCGGTGAAAGTAAAAAGGAGAGAAATTAGAAACCTTGGCCAGCGATTTTAAATCAATATCTTCTCCTAAATGCTGATTGATATATTCCACTACGACATTTACGCACTTTTGATACTCTTCTTTCGTTGTTTTCTTCTGTTGCATAGTTTGATTGTTATTTCACTTTGCAAAGGTACTGGTAAAAAAGGGAACAGACTTGTCCGATATTGCTTATTTGTAGAATATCTATTTGTTGACGATGCTTTATTATCCCTTTGTTTGATAATTTATTTTAATATTTTGTGTATTTAAGTATGGTATAACTGTATATAAAATGACCATATTTTTAACCGTTTGCGGTGATATGGATTTTAATGTTTTAAATAATGTCAAAACCTGAAATAAAAAACGCTCTTTTGATTATAATCTATTGCTAAAATCGCTATATTGTAACCAAATTATTAAATAAATAATAGCCATGGATAAAAGAATAGTAGGGACGAACGCCGGAAAGGTCTGGTGCGCCCTAAAGGAATTTGGTGAAATTTCAATACCAGAATTGGCGAGAAGATTAAACCTTAGCGTAGAGAGTACAGCATTAGCTGCCGGTTGGCTGGCAAGAGAGAACAAAATTTGTATTCAACGAAAAAATGGATTGATAGCTTTATCCGACGAAAGCGCCTTTCCTTTCAGTTTTGGATAGTATGGATTTTGTAAACGAACGTCATTGAAGTTTTATTAGCTTATTGATAATAAAATGTCAATACGTATGGATAAAAGTAAAAAGAAAAAAATACCGGGGAGTGGATAAATCTGCTCCCCGGTATTTTTTTCGGGTCAGGCTGCGCACTGGTTGCCGAAGAATTGTCTGGACAGTGAGTTGATAAGCTTGTTTTTATCTGTGGTGTGCACGGATAACGTGAAGCAGTGGTCGCTTCCCCCGTAAGAAATGAGAGATACGGGAATGTCCTTGATAGTGTCCATGATATGGCTTTCTACCTGCGTGCGTTCCCAGTGAAGTGAGCCGATGATGTGTATCACGGACATATTTTCGTCTATGACCATTTCAGCATACTTATGCAGTTCCCTTTGGACTATTCGCAGGGTATCACTGCTGGCTGTCAGCATCATGGAGATAGATACGTTGGATGAAGCCATTGAAACGACGTTTATTTGATATTTGTTGATGACTTCCAGTAATTTCCCCATTAGCAAATAGCCGGGCAATACGTTTAATGACGTAAAGCGTACAAAGGTGGCTGAGTCCTGCGAAAGTATTGCTTTGACACTGTCACCTGTGTCGTGAGAGGAGATATAGAGCCGTTCGGTTGTCAGGTCATGGATATCTGTCAGGCGGATGGCCATGTTGGAACGTGCCGCAAGGGTGATGCAATCCGCGTAGAGCAGGTAAACTCCGCTGTTAATCAGTTGTTCGGCTTCCGTATAGGTCAGTGAGTGCTGCTCTCTCCGGCAGTTCCGGTTTGCATAGATATGGTTGATTTGGGTGGATAAGACTATTTCGTCCGCTTGAAAAATGGTAGCGAGCACTGTTGCGTAGTAGTCGTTACGCCTTTCGCTCATGAAGTCCGTTTCACCATATACATTCTTGCAGATAGAGAGCGGGGCGACAAAAAGCTCGATATTCCGGTTTTCGTCGATATATTGACGGATAGATTCCTGGATATAAGGGATATCCGGTTTCCTTTCCAGATTGGTTTGCATAAATTTACCGGTATCCAGCGTTTGGGCACGAAATCCCTGTTGGCGCAAGCAGTAAGTGAATAAATCACTGGACAGTCCGTATATTTCAGCTTTTATTGTTTTATCAATCAGTAAATCAGCCTTGTCCTCTACCAACGCATGTATTTTCTTTATGCACTCCCGGATACGGATTTTCATATCCTGATTCAATTGCGGTTCTGTGATGAGATGATTGGTCAGGCTATAACAATATTCTTCAATAGCATTAACAGTGGTATGAGAAGCTTCGTCTTCTTCGTGGAACCAACTGGCGGAGATAGCCTGCATCCATTCTTGCAACTGTGTCAATACAGGAAGTACGGCTACATAAGGATGTTCCTGCCGGATACAGTTGATAACTTGCTTGATATCATCTTCATCTTTAATTTTTTCAAATTTGCAAACTTTCATCGTTGTCTGATTATTTATTGGTTGTTACTCTTTTCAAAATGATATGCCTTTTTTCAAAAGGGAATGATTGGATAGTATCATTCTTTTGCTTTGAAATCGGGTATATCTCTATAAATCAATTTATTAATCTTGTAATCAATGGCTATATAGCATTTCCTTACTATAAATAATCTGCCAATACCGTACCACATTGGGATATGAAATAATATTTGCTATCTTTGTAGCGTAATTGTAATTGATTGATAAACCAACAATATTCATCTATTTATGAAACTCTGTATCTAGCTACGCTCAACGAATAGCGCCACTTCTAATAAGGCTATTCAGCTATTAGACAGGCAGCTACTCGCCTGTCAAAGAGTTTTATATCCATTTTTATAAACTTGCGAAACTGTGTACTGCTATGAGAATGTGGTATGCCGTATCGTGTTATTTTTAAGTTGAGCGATGAATTATACATATAAGCAAATATGGCTCATCAACTTTCCTGTGATGATGAGCATACTCATGGAACAATTAATCAATATCACCGATGCTGTCTTTCTTGGGCATGTGGGAGAAGTCGAACTCGGAGCGTCCGCACTTGCCGGAATCTATTATTTGGCCGTTTATATGCTGGGCTTCGGGTTCAGTATCGGGATGCAGGTGATGATTGCCCGTAGAAACGGGGAACAGCAGTATAAAGAGACAGGACATACCTTTTTTCAGGGATTATATTTTCTGTCAGGGTTGGCAATCATTCTTTGCCTGCTGCTCCACTTTGCCTCTCCCTTAATCCTGCGACAGTTGATTACTTCTGATGAAATCTATAAAGCAGTGATTCAGTATCTGGACTGGCGTAGCTTCGGACTGTTATTCTCATTTCCTTTTTTAGCTTTACGCTCCTTTCTGGTAGGGATAACAAACACCAAGGCGTTATCCGTAGCAGCCATTACAGCTATCTGCATCAACATCCCTTTTAACTATTTACTAATTTTCAAACTGAATTTAGGCATATCAGGAGCAGCTATGGCTTCTTCTTTAGCAGAGCTTGGAGCCTTTGTCATACTTCTATTATATATGTGGACGAAGATAGACAAAGTGAAATATGGATTAAAAATAGTCTACGACAGGAAGTTATTAATGAAATTATTAAGACTTTCTGTTTGGAGCATGCTCCATGCCTTTATCAGCGTTGCTCCCTGGTTCCTGTTCTTCGTAGCTATCGAACATTTGGGAAAGACAGAGCTTGCCATCTCCAATATTACCCGTAGCGTTTCTACCGTTTTCTTTGTGATAGTCAACTCTTTTGCATCCACTACCGGTTCATTAGTCAGCAATCTGATTGGGGCGGGGCAGGGGAAAGAACTTTTCCCCGTCTGCCGTAAAGTTCTTAAATTGGGTTATGCCGTGGGACTTCCATTGATAGTGCTAGCTCTTTGGGGCAATCAATGGATTATCGGATTCTATACGAATAATGATTATTTGGTAAAACTGGCCTTCTGCCCTTTTATAGTCATGCTGTTGAATTATACATTTGCATTGCCCGGATATGTTTATATCAATGCTGTAACGGGTACGGGAAAGACACAGCTTGCATTTGTCTTCCAGTTAATCACTATTCTGGTGTATCTGATTTACCTGTATCTGTTGAGTGAATATTTCCATGCTTCCCTCACTGTGTATATGACGGCGGAATACCTGTTTGTTATTCTCCTGGGAATACAATCCGTTATCTACTTAAAGAAGAAATCCGGCTAGAATATGTACTTTTGCATTTTCAATACTAGATACATTCTCAAAATGACTGAAGATATAAAGAATAAACTTTTGATGTGTGCGGAGATTTATCATTGCGCAGACTTTATAACGAGCGACCCGGTACAATTCCCTCATCGCTATACGCTGAAACAGGATATTGAAATCAGTGGCTTGCTGACCGCAATTATGAGTTTCGGCAATCGCAAACAGATATTGAAGAAAGCGGACGAACTGCACAGGTTGATGGGGGATTCGCCTTATCAGTATGTGCTGTCCCGCCAGTGGGAGGTCGATTTCCCTTCGGGAGTAACCAATAGCTTCTATCGTATGCTGTCGTATGCCGATTTTTATGGATACTTCCGGCGGTTATATGCAGCCTATACACAGTTTGAAAACCTGGAAGAAACCTTGAATACGTACTCAGGAATACCTATGGAAAAGTTGTGCTCATTCCTTGAAGTATCCGCTAAAAGTCCTCAAAAGAAACTCAATATGTTTTTGCGTTGGATGATTCGCCGGGATTCGGCAGTTGATTTTGGAATTTGGAAGAGCTTTGACCGTAAAGAACTGATTGTTCCTTTGGATACACACGTCTGCCGGGTAGCACATTATTTCAAGTTGACGGATACAGAAACCTTTTCTCTGAAAAATGCCCGTCAGATAACGACAGCATTGGCTGAAGTTTTCCCGGATGATCCTTGCCTGGGCGATTTCGCCTTGTTCGGCTTAGGCGTGAATGGGGAGATTTAACACGTGACCTGATAAAATGAAATTTTCGATTATAACCGGAAAAGTTGATATAAAACCAACTTTTTTCGGTTATAATCGAAAAATCAGAGAATTATTAAAATGTTGTTATTTTGTTTGTGAAATCCTTCCAACCATTTGCATTCTTGTATTTCTCCACAGATTCGGCAGGAACATGAATGACGGTGATATCGTCCGGAAATCCGTACCATACTTTTTCAAATACCTGTGGAGGTGTTATCCCTTCTACCTTTACTTCCTTAATACCTGTATTATTGAAAGCTGAAAAATTAATCTGTGTGACGTTTGCCGGAATGGTTAATTGAGTCACTTTTCTATTACCGCCCAATAGTCCTTGTCCCAATATCCGGATACTTTTAGAAATTTCGAAGCGAGTTAATTTCGGACACCCTTCAAGGCAGTAGGGGTGAATCATAGCTTCGGGATTTTCATTGAGAACAGTTCCGTAGGTGGTCACTTCCGTCAATTCCGGGCAGTAATAAAAGGCTCTTTGCGCTATGGTTGTAACGCCATTCGGTAATTTCACAGTGGTAATGCCACTTTCCCGAAATGCTTCCAACCCGATTGTTCTTACATTCTCCGGAATCTCAATCGTTTTTAATTGAGAAGTACTAAGGAATGCCTGTGCTCCGATTTCTTTTAGTGTCGCAGGCAGCAGCACCTCTTCAACGCCCGCATATACAAAAGTGCTGGCGGGAAGTTTGGTGAGTTTCGTCCGACTTAAATCCGCTTTTTTCAAGTTCCGGCAATAGTAGAAAATGTTTTCCTCAAGTTGTTCCAGAGTCGTCGGGAATACAATTTCCTGAACGGTTGAATTGAAGAAAGCCATATCTCCGATAGATTGCAGCCCTTCGTTGAACACCACCTTGTTTATTTGACTACCTCTGAAAGTAGCCTTTGAAATTGACTTCACACTATTGGGAAGTATGATTTCATTATGCCCTTTCAATACTTCCGTCAACACTCCATTTTCTACACGGACAGGAGAAATCTGCACGGAGAAACTTTTCTGTTTACCCTCTATCGTTATGGTTACTTCCTGTTTATCAACAGGGGCAGATGATGAGAAACCACTGAGCTGTTCCGGGGTAACCTTCACAGGTCGTTGTTTCCCGTCATCATACTTACCTGTCACGTTAAGGCCGGTTAAGTCTATATTCTCTCCTAATGCATAAATCGTTTTTGCGGGCAATTGTTCTATGGAGAAATCCTCTAGTAAAGCTCCTACAGGTTCAGCAGGATTTGCTGCCGAAGGTGAATCTTTCTTGTATTCGTCATTTTCGGTGCTGCAACTTAGTAATATTGCTCCCAGAACCATTTGCAGGCAAAGTGCTGTAATTATATAAAGTCTAGTTTGTTTCATATGATAAAAGTTTAGTTAGGGAATTGGGTTAAACGTATTTCTACCTTTACGACTTTTCCGGCTTCTACGGTTTTGCCGGAAGACCATATCTGGTAGTTGTCAGGGCCACCCCCTTCTTGTACCACGAATGTCAGGAACCGTTGCGACTGCGTTGCGAACCATTCTTCTCGTGGCAATACAAAGGTTGCTATACCACTTTCATTTGTCTGGGCAATTGCAGTTGGCAAGGTTAAATTATCTTTTTCAAAAATCTTATAATCCTTTTCATTATACATTTTTACGGGAACGCCCGTTGCAATTTTTCCATTCTCATCATAAACGGCTACCACTACTTTTGCTTCTTTCATTTCTTCGTTTCCTTTTTCGCATGCTACCATGAAAAGCATGACGCTTAATAGAATAACAATCTTCTTCATAATCTTTTCTTTTTTTTCTAATTTTTCGAATACAAAAGTAGTAAGATTGCATCAAATATGGGTTATGATGCAATCTTTCAAATCTAACACTCTAATTTAAAGTGTGTTGATATTCAATGAGTTGTATAAGATGTATTCTAAGATTTCTAACACAGGTCTAACACCTATCCGAAAAGTGCTAAAAACAACTCCTTATTGGCTGTTTCTGCCGATTTGATACGTGATTTGAGCCGTGACTTGCGAGCATATACATTAGCTACCGTATCTTTCATGAACAAACTGATTACTTGTGGCGAGAAACCTACAAAAATATAACAAAGCAGCCGTATGTCAGCTTCTTTCATTGACGGAAAATCATTCCGCAGCTTCTCCATAGCATTATCATGGCAGGTATTTACGATAAGTTCCAGCTCTTGGAGCATTTCATTGTTCTCTGCAAAATCGGTGATAATCTGTTTCACTTCGTGGAACATGGCAGCCTGTTGTGATGTGGTGTTCTCACGTTCATAGTAAGTCTTTCCCAGTTTGTCAATGATGTCAAAGCGTGAAGCTATCAAACCCTTTAAATGGCTTTCCGCATTGCGCTGTCCTTCCATGTGTTCCGTCAGGGTTTTGTATTGGAAGTTGGCTTCTTCCGCCAATAGCAGGTAGTGGTCGGTACGTTCGCGTTGCAGGCGCAGACGTTGACGGATGATGTAGTATGCTACACCTATTATCAGAAAAATTACGCTTGCTACGGCAATCTCCCAGATAGTACGGTTCTTCATCCGGTATTCGGCAAAATTGGAGCGTTCCTTGAAATAGTCACGTTCCACCATACCGGCGGAAAATTGCATATTCGAGCGCGTCAGAGAGTCAGTCAGATAGATATAATGATGTATCTTCTCGGTTGCTTTCTCGAAGTTTCTGGCCTGCGCTTCAATCCGATAAGCGGTGTATTGCAGGTCTGCCATATCACGAATATCGGTAGAATGTGCCTCTGCAAGTGCCAGATAGTAGCGTGCGCTGTCTATACGGTTTTTCAGTAGATTTACATCTACTAACGTATGATATCCGTAGAGCGTATCTTGCCGGGCAGAAAGTTCGATACGTTGCAGCAGGTCATGAGGAATTTGTTTCTTGCCTGACACCACATAGAGAGAAGCAAGATTGGTGAGACTGGCTTTGGCTAACTTATCGTACTTGTGTTCATCGGCCAAATCGAGTGCGGCAGAATAGAGCCGCATGGCTTTCTCCATATCTTTCGAATTGAAAGTTGCGGCTGCCATATCAAGAGTTGCCTCTGTTTCTTCGCGAGTGTTATCAGATTGCCGGAAGTTATTGCGAGCTTCACGAAAATAATGATAAGCCCGGCTATAGTTCATCTGGTCATAATACACTTCACCGATTTGATTGTATAAAAGCCCCGCATAATAAGGCTCATTGGTATCTTTCAGTTTCTCTTCAACTTTCAAGTAAAGGCGTAACGCTCCCGGCTTGTCTCCTGCACGCAGTTTGACTTTTCCCCAATAATAGAGAGTCTTGCATTGACGGCGTAAATCTTTGGGATGATGTTTGTAATACTCCCAGGCCCGACGAATCAGCGAATCATTTGTTGCTTTAATATGATTCTTGTCTAAAGCCTCTGAATAAAGCAACGCATACCTAGCCTGTTCAGCCTGGCTGCCTTCCGATTTGAGTTGTTGTAATATTGTTAAGGCACTATCCGGCTTATTTTGTAACAGTGCTTCCGCCTCGTCAAGCCGGGAAATCTGTTCTCTGTTATAACATCCTGTAAAAAAGAGAATTGCTAATAGTTTGAGTATAATTCTGCATTTCATGATGTGAATGTAATAAAAATATTTCGAGTTTAGTATGGAAATGTCATATCTTTATAATTCTTATGATGTTTAATTTTGCAAAGGTAGGAAAATTGATTTGAGTTAAACTTTTCGGACTAATATTAATATTCCTTGAGTATATAGTTCTTTAATAGAGGATTTTTCAACTTTAAAGTTGAAAAATTGTTGTATCATACTATATTATTCATATCTTTGCATAAAGATATTTTAGATATGGATATAGAAACAGTCGATAAATTCTTGAAAGAATTTAAAGATAAGGCTAGGGTTTTCGGGATTATCTTTCGCATAGATAGAAAGAAGAATATGCAAGCTTTGCTTGATTTGGAAATTTCGGCAATTATGCGTGAAAAGATAATAATGTCTTTGAGAGTTGAAGACTATTATAAAGGTCCTACGGAAGATAAATTGAATTATATGGGAGAACTTTGGGAGTTTGGCAAGTCCGTAGATAAAAAGGAGGTCTATATCAAAATAAGTAAAGGTACTGGAACAAATTTTCCAATCTGTGTCTCCTTTCATTTGGCTGAGAGAAAAATAGAATATCCTTTCAAAAATAAAAAGTAGAAGTTATGAAAAGTCCGTTTACAGGTGGTGACGCTGTATTGTGTCATGAAAAGCAATCATTTGAATTTCGAAAAGACAATTTTGAGATAGTATATCATTTTTATAGATGTAAGGATACAAATGAAGAGTTTACTACAACTGAACTTGATCAATTGAATATGAATCAAGTTTATAATTTGTATCGTCAGAAATATGCAATACCATTTCCGGATGAAATAAAAAGGGTCCGGGAATTATATGGTATATCTGCACTTCGTATGTCTAAACTTTTAGGTTTCGGAGATAACCAATATAGAAAATACGAAGAAGGAGAGATGCCTAGTGTGTCTAATGGAAAAATGATTTCAGCTTTGAAAGATCCTCATTTCTTTTTGGAAATTCTGAAACTTGCTCAAAATCAGTTTCCCAATGATGAGATACTTAAAATTGAAAAAAGGGTAAAGGAACTGTTATTAAATAATTCCTGTTTTGAGAATAAAATAAATGAATTTATATTTCACAACCATTTGTCTTTACGTTCAAGTATGAATGGGTATGCTTCTGTCATTCCCGAGAAGGTTAAGCAGATTATTGTCTTTTTTGCATCTGCATTACAAGGAGTTTTTGAAACAAAACTAAATAAATTATTATTTTATTCTGATTTTCTTTCCTATAAGAAATATGGTAAAGGTATTAGCGGGTTACAATACCAAGCTATAAGTTATGGGCCTGTTCCTGTGCGTTATAGTACTATATATGAGAACTTGGACGGATTAAAAAAGGAAATTATAAATTTGGGAAATGGTTATTCTGGAAGTATAATTACAACTGTTGAGCAATTTGAACAGTCTTTATTTACAGTTGAAGAATTAGAGGTTTTACAATGTGTATTAGTTCATTTTGAGAAGAGTAAGGCTAATGAAATTTCGGAAATGAGTCATGCTGAGGAAGCGTGGCGCCAAAATGAAAAACAGCATAGCTTGATTGATTATAGTTATGCGTTTGATTTGAGACAGTTGTAATATTAAACTTCGTCCTAATAAACGGTTAGCCGTATTCTGTTTAAATGAATCCGACCGTTTTTTCTTTATCTTTCTCCCACAGATATTAAGTTTGTAATATATACGAAGGAAAGAAAGAAGCCGTCCAACAAGTTGTTGGAAAAAGGTAATCCCCTTTTTAGTTTTGCACTCGGAAGAGTTTCATATAAGCTTTAAGACTGTTAGTAAGCCTCAAGCTTAAATAGCTTTTATTGATATAGCTTCTTAGCGGATATTAACAAGATTGTTTTTCTTTCTTTCAAATAACCAGACTAAAAGGGGACTTACAAATTATCGGTCTAAGGTTGATATTCAAAGATGCAGGCAAAGAAATATAAATGAGATAGATATAAAACGATAATTTTACATTATTCTCCTAAAATATTATCTTTGTGTTCATGATAAGTTTCTCATAAAGTTTTTTGGTTCATATTATCGAAGACGATATTGGAACTGTTATATGATAAATTACAACAAATACTATAAATATGATAAATCTTGATTTATATACAATTGATTGGACTACTATAGGATCAATAGCAACTGCAATTGCTATGATAATTGCTTTTAGAGCTATAAGCGTATCTAATAAACAGAATAGAGAGAATCGTAACCTTCAAATTTTACTAATTCGTCAAGAACAAGAGCAAAAAAAACTTGATGAAATGGTAAATAATATTTTAGAAATAAGTCATTCTATAAAACCGATTGATGTTCTAGACTTTTCTTCAAAGTGGATAGATAAAGTATTTACAACAGAGGATAGACGCAAACTTGATTATATGGCAGATCAAGACTTATTAAACAATATCCGACTAAATATCCAACTGATAAAATTGAAAAACTATCCTACTGCAAATATCTTGTTGACTCGTCTAAATACGATTAGAGAAATTTATGGACAATGGATAAGATGTATCAACCCACTACATGTATTTTTAGAATCCAAAGATAAAATCACAAAAGAAGAGCAAGCTGCATTTATGACAAATATAGTAAATCAAATGGCAGCAACATGTAAAAAACTTAGTCCTGAATATACACCAATAATATCTGATATTTACAAGCAAAGAACTAATATAGTAGATATAGCTAAAGATGTAATGAACATTTTTGAATCAGTAATATCTAGCCAAATTCAAGTCCTTAAGCCGACATTTGAAAAAGAATTATATGAGTTTATAAAGAAAGAGCAAGAAAGGATTGATTGTATTATTGAAGCAAAATAATTTTGAAAAGAGTTTTCTATATCTTGATATGTATAAATAGTATATATTTTTATCGCCTTTCCTACTTTCAAAAAAACATTAGCAAGTCGAGTCAGAGAAATTGAAATACCTATTTTGACTATTTCTTGAACAAATAAAACTATATATAGTAAAATATAGCCAATTACCGACAATTTTTCCGACAAACCACTGAAACGTCCCTTTACTTCCTTTGTTTGAGGGTGGAAGAGAAATGTAAATGAATCAACTATTATCCTAATATTAGCTCTATAGAAAGAGAACAACTAGAGCAATTAATATTATGGAGAGTCCCCCTTTAAGAATAAAATGCTTGAAGGTAAATAGAGACTTTGAGAATTTCCATTTGCCTTCTATGATAATTCAATATAACCAAATATAAGTATGTGATTGATCTTTTTTACCTTGTTAAATGTTCTTTGTGTGACCTAAAAATAGAATCTGCTAATCGAGTTCCTGTTGAGACTAGTTTTGATAAAACTCTTAACTGTTCTTTACAGGCGATACTCTCTGTTGGATGTGGATAGTTAATCGTGTGGTCTATCTCTCCCCATATCTCTTCAAAAAGTGTCCTAACTTGGATCTCACAACAGATAGCATTTTTATTATTGGGCTTAACTAGGTAATGAATACTAGTATAATATGTGTCACGCAGTTCTGTTTCTAAATTTAACTCCTCGTAAAATTTCACTGTTTCTGGATCCCAAGTATATGCCTTAGGCTGTTCGACAAAAATCCAATCTCCACTATCTATTTTTTCCATTATAGCATTATGAATAGCAGGGAATTGATCTTGATATAAATGTAGAACCCTAACTCCAATAAAGTCAGTAATTTCATTAAAAATATTCTCTTCCGTTATAATTCTTCCCTTCTCCTGCTTTCGTAATAGCTTATCTTTCAAATGTGTAGGATCTTTCAATCTAGACTTAATAGAATGAATTATAGGTGATTGATTTGTGTTTAAATTTGGATGTTTCTGAAAGAAAACTAAGACACCCGCTAAAAATTGCTCATATTCAAATTGTTTGACGACATACGCATCGACAGCTTTATCAATATCAGAGTTCATATACACTTAGTTTAGGGTATTGACACGTTCAATAAAACTATCAGAGAATTCAATATATTTTTCTCTCGTAGCTTCATATATTTTTCTATTCCCCATAA